>JASMTJ010000512.1:0-3877 GCA_041694335.1 Bacteroidales bacterium | reverse complement strand
ATGAGGTGAAACAACGCCGGAGGAGCGGAACTATGGTAACAATATGTACACCCCAAATTATCTGAGCTCCGGAAGGAGCGGCACAACCTCAAACAGTATGGCCGGCACAATTACGCCGGTATAGGTGGCATACCTCGCTTCGGTTTATCCAAGCAACCGATTCAGTGACACCCAGCTTCCAGGAGCCCCGCCGGAGGCCTTGGGGAACTGGAAGGTGAAGGTGGAACTCCCGTCCGAACGGATGTTCATCCCCGCCTGAATGATACATTCGGGCAGGCGGGCGGAAATCCCGAGAGCAAAGCGAATCGGGACAACCGAAAACCCCTCCCATTTTTCCACAATACTTTCCTTTTTATTCAGGGTATTGTACTTTTGCCGCTTATTATTCAAGGAGAATCAGATGGCGAAAGCAATAGTTTTACTGGGAAGCAACAGGGGCGACAGGGCAGCACTGCTGGAGAAGGCACAGCAGCGCATAGCTCAGGATGCCGGCGATGTGAGCAAAGTTTCGGCGCTCTACGAAAGCGAGCCCTGGGGCTTTGAGGATGACACTCCGTTTTTGAACCAGGTTCTAATTATCGAAACCAAATGGTCGCCCAACCAATTATTGCACAAACTGCTGGATATTGAAACAGGGCTTGGTCGCACCCGGAAGAATGCTCACGTTTACAGCAGCCGCCCCATCGATATCGATATCCTTTTTTATGATGATTTGATTATTGATGATGCCGGGCTTAAAGTGCCGCATCCGCGGATGCAGTTCAGGAAGTTTACGCTGATGCCTCTGAGCGAGCTGTGGCCCGACCTTATCCATCCGGTGTTGAAGAAACCGGTGAAAGAATTACTTCGCGACTGCGAAGACCAACTCAACGTTAAAAAACTTGTGACCCGGGCATCTTATGGAGTATAACTTTATAGCTATTGAAGGAAATATTGGCGCGGGAAAAAGTACGCTGGCCACTAAGCTTGCCGAAAAACACCAGGCGATGCTTATCAAGGAAGGGTTTGAAGACAACTCCTTCCTGCCAAAGTTTTATAAAGACCCCGACAAATACGCCTTCCCGCTCGAATTATCCTTTTTGGCCGAGCGCTACCAGCAGCTCAAAGACAAGCTGCAATCGAAAGACTTGTTTTACAACTTTGTAGTGTCGGACTACTACATCGCCAAGTCGTTGGTATTTGCCCGAAAAACACTTCCGGCCGATGAGTTTTCGCTCTACTCCCGCCTGTTTAACATCATTATGAGCTCCATCCCCAAGCCCGACCTGATCGTATATCTTTACCTGACTACCGGCAATCTGCAGCGCAACATCCGCAAACGCGGTCGCCCATACGAAATGGAAATTCAGGATGAGTACCTCGAAAAAATCCAGGACAGCTATTTTGAGTACATGTCGCAGCGCGAAGACCTGCGGGTGCTGATTGTAGACACCAACAACATCGACTTTGTAAAAAACCCGTCCGACTTCGAAAAGCTGGAAAACCTCATCCTCAACACCAACTACGAGAAGGGCATTCACCGGGTGGTATTGTAAAGAACCCGGAATAACAAGGCTCACCCTCATCAAGACTTTCAGCATCCTGTAACTGCTATTTCTTGTGAAAATGGAAAAAAAGTAAACGAAGTATAAGGTCTTTTTGTTATCATATTGAATATTATAACTTTAGCATCGCCTGTTAACGCTTTTGCTTTATCATGGCTGGCTTGCAGGCGCAAACCTAAAACTTGTGAATTATGATTTTAAATGAAACGTATACTTTATCAAACGGAGTGAAAATACCAAAAGTAGGACTCGGCACTTGGCTGGTAAACAACGAAGATGTGAAGAAGGCCGTGAACGACGGCATAAATACCGGTTACCGCCATATCGACACCGCCCAGGCCTATGAAAACGAAACAGGAGTGGGCGAAGGCATCCGCAAGAGTCATTTGAAAAGAGAGGATGTGTTTGTGACTTCTAAACTGTTAGCTGAGATTAAATCTCACAAAGAAGCAAAGCAAGCCATTGATGAGTCGTTAAGAAAAATTGGTTTGGACTACATCGATTTGATGCTTATTCACAGCCCGAAACCCTGGAAAGAATTTCATGGCGACAATCATTATTTTGATGGCAACCGCGAAGCATGGAAAGCGCTTGAGGAAGCTTACGAAGCTGGTAAGATTCGTGCCATAGGTGTTTCGAACTTCGAAAAAGAAGACATAGACAACCTGCTGGATGCTGGCATGACAAAGCCAATGGTAAACCAGGTTTTGAGCCACGTAAGAAAGACACCCGAACAGTTGATTAATTACTGCAAGGAAAAGGATATTTTGGTGGAGGCGTATTCCCCCCTTGGGCACGGCAAGCTCCTCAGAGACGAGGAAGTGGCTAAGCTTGCAGAAAAATACAACGTTTCAGTGCCGCAAATAGGGATTCGTTACTGCCTTCAACTCGGACTGCTGCCTCTACCAAAAGCCGCCAACCCGGCACATATGAAAAATAATTCGGAGGTCGATTTTGATTTATCGCAGGAGGATATGGAACACCTCAGGTCATTGAAATAAACAGAAGACGTGGAGGTGACAATATTATCATTATCCCGGCTTTCAACGATAAGTCAAAACAGAAAAGCGGAAATGTAAATTTTCATCCCGGGACAAAGCATGAAAAAAACCAGCTGTGACAGGGCTCGTAAGCCTGTCAGGGCTTTGCTGTCAACACAAACCCGGACTCCGAAAGGAGTCTAATGTGAATAGCCCCGGGTAAGGACAAAGTCCGCAACCCGGGGCGGAATGGGAAAAAATGTTTTGCAATGAAACACCATCCGCAAAGGAGTAATTCATACGCATTTTATTTTCATATTATTTTTAATTTAGGAGCCTGAATTCAAAACCTGATAAAATGGATCATGTTGTATATCTTGATGCGAAAGCAAAAGAATTAGAAAACCTGAAAAGCGGTCAGAAATCAATGATTATCCGCGGGGCCATGGGACGAAAGCTGCCCTACGGCCGGGTGGACCAGGGCGACACCCTCTACTTTATCGAAAACAAGGGCGACGGACTGGTAAAAGGAAAAGCAGTTGTTCAGGAAGTGTTCAACTCTGACAAGCTTACTAAAGAAGAAAGCGCCGCTTTGGTGGCTCAAAGCCAGCACAAGCTGTTGCTCAACACCGGACTCGAAAAACGGTTTTCCGGAAAAAGATACCTGGTATTGATCACCATCAAAGATTTTGAAGAACTGGAGCCCTTTAAAATTGACCGCTCCGGATACGGAAATATGGACGACTGGCTTCCGGTAGAACAAATCGACAAGGTGAAAATCAGCGGGTAAAAACTTTAAAACTCCAACCCTGTCAAGGCTGGCATAAGACGCCTATCGCCTTACTATTACCTTTTGGTTATACACGCGCTTGTCAGAATTAATTTGAAGGAGATAGATACCCGGACTCAGTGCCGACACATCAAGCGTAGTGTTATTTTCGTGCATCTGCTGTTGCAGGATGCTTTTTCCGGTATTATCGAAAAGCCTTACGGAAGCTTTACCAGCGTGGGGGCACTCCACCCAAACGGTGCTGCCTGCCGGATTGGGGTACACCTTTACCTCCTGCCCTGCTTGCGACGGGATATCCGTAGCGGAACCGCTCAAATCGAGATGCGTTATCCAGGCATAGTTCTCATCACTGTCGACCGCCACCTCATCGAACTGGAGGTAGCCAGCCCCGAAGCCCCCAAACAAGAGGTTTCCGTTATCCGCGAAAGCGAGACGCTGCCCCTCAGACGACACCGATACTACCTCAGCCACGTTGACCCACTGAACCAGTCCGCCGGTGTTTATTTCTGCGATGAAGGGGCGCGATTTATGGTGGGATGTCACCTCGCCGTTGTTCCACAGCA
>JASMTJ010000511.1:0-1041 GCA_041694335.1 Bacteroidales bacterium | reverse complement strand
TTGAGGTGACTCTGACAGTTGATGAACAGCAAAAGATGAAGTTTATCTTTAATGCTACGTATGATGAAAACGATATTCCTCTGTCGGTTACCGAAAGCTACTTAATCGGTAAATTCGAAATAACTACTTCTGTAGAAAGGAGTACTTCAGAAATTTCATTTGATCAATCGTTTACTTATGATGATGCCAACATCATTTCATCTCATTTCGACAGTGACGGAACCTTTGATTATGAAACTTTTAATGACAACATCAATAGTGAAGAAGAGTTCCCGGGAAGTCAGACAATTGTTGATGCTTCCAACGTATGGGTGATTGTTGGTAACTTAAAACTGCAGGGTGTGGCCAACTGGGAAGGACTCCGGAATGCTGAAGAACAATTCGAAAATGTTGAGACCGAGCAGGCCTTTTGCGAAGAAATGGCTAACGTCATGAACGAAAACGTTGACATGTATGTGAAATACAACGACACGAACGAAATTATTGCGGCCAGCGAGTTCTATGCTCTTGAGCGTACCGATGATTATGGTTCATATTGGGATTTTAGCATGAGAATGAAGTTTGCCGACGGTTCATATATGGATGAATCTTTCTTCACTGAAGAGAATTTCGCCGAATTTGTTCAGGAAGCCGAGGACTTTATTACCACTATGGAGACCAATTACGGATTGACCCCGCAATAAATATAACACCTTTTGCCTGATTCAGAAATGGACTCATTTTTGAATGGATCAGGTTAAGATAGATAATTGGAGGCCCGGTTAAATCGTGGTCTCCAATTTTTATTTATGAGTGTGGCATAAAAAACAAAAATGAGTTTGGCAATAAAGATGCTTTTTGGACCGGACTCATCTATAGTTAACTACTTTTTTCAGCAACCAGACCGATGACATTACGTACCCTGTTGTTTTTATTTTTTGCTGTTGGAATGGCATTTCATGCTTTTGCACAGAGTTATTGCATTAGCGGCCGGGTTGTTGATTCGGAAACGAAAAAACCGGTACCGGATATTCATCTTTGGGCAAGCCGGTCTGAGCGGGG
>JASMTJ010000510.1:0-1039 GCA_041694335.1 Bacteroidales bacterium | reverse complement strand
TCCAGTTGAGTGAGATGGTGCGGCAGACCCTGGATTGTTATCAGGAGTTGCTTAGATGATCTTGTCTTTGATTAGGGTTGCATCCCTTCAGGGGCAAGGGGGAAGGTATTGCCCACGGGTAGACAGCAGGAACGAGAATTGATGGAAGCTTTATCCCAAGGCAACGTCCGAGGTAAGTTTTTTGCGGCGGTTACACTGATAGTATTGATCACTGCGATTGTGATCAAAGGAGCGGTTTTTCAGTTTTTTACCTATGCGTTGCCGTTGGTAATAATGCTATTGCCAAGATCACGCTATAACCTTGAGCGCTTATTTAGGCCCTTTGCTCCACCTATTTTATTATTATTTGTTGTTTTGATCCTGCCAAGCTTGTGGGCTTGGGTGCAAGGACGTCCTGTATTATGGGGAGACTTAATAACATGGTTTTGGAAGCTCGGTCTATTTCCTATTGCTTTGGCTATTCTATTAATTAATTCTGGGCTTGATATTGCAGGTCGGAATGCTTGGGTTTTATTGGCAGGAGCTATTGTGGCTCTAACCGGGATTTATGATGCGGCACTATTTAGTTTAGACATGGGAGCATTTAAGCCAAGTAACTGGCCAAGATTTGACGGCATCGCATCGAATCCGAACCCTTTTGGGTTGGCGTGCGCCTTAGGATCGACATCTGGTGTTGTTCACTTGCTTGCTTCAGGTCGGAGTGGCTTGGCGCGTCGCAGCTTTTTCTTTCTTCTATTGATACTTTGTATATGCGGAGTCCTGTTAAGCGGCAGTCGTGGAGCATTAGTTATATTCATTGTCTGCAGTACATTGGCGTATCTAGTTACACGCCAAGGCCGTTTAATGGGTGGCTCTTTTTTACTAATATTTTTCTCGGTACTTTTGCTGCTTGGGACCGCTGAGCAATTTGGCATGCGTGTTTTTGATCGGATGGCCGATACACTGAGCGCTGATGGGGCTAGATTGGAAATTTGGTCATACTATCTTGCTGTGGCTAAGCATAATCTTGGGGGACTGGGGTTGATTGACCCGCGAGAGG
>JASMTJ010000509.1:0-1644 GCA_041694335.1 Bacteroidales bacterium | reverse complement strand
TCGCGCAGTGTGACGAAAATCTCAGCATCGTTGAATCGATCTATATCCTCAATGATGACAAGATCGTAATTGGTTGATTGGAAGAAGTAGACTATTTCATCTAGATGACGATTCAGTATGGACGTCTGATCATCATCTGCAGGTTTTATCTCTACATCCTTAAGCGAGATGCTCTTGAGTGACAGACCAAAGCTCGCGACATAAAAGTGATGGAGTGCCACCCAAAGGAATATTGCTGAAAACACGAATATTCCTAGATTAATTCCATTGTTCAGAGCGAATGGAATGAAAAAATTTCCGCTAACAATGTCTTCTCGATGATAAAAAACGTACCAAGTCGCTAGAACTCCAAGCATCATGTAAAGAGATTTAAAAATTGACCCAATGCCAGGCGACTGAATTCTCTTGAATCGCGACAACGGAAGCTTATTTGCATCAGCACCATACAGCATCTGCTGCAGGATACTTCTTTCAATCTCTTGACGGCTCACTTCTTCGCCCTCTGAATCCGCCTCGGGAACGAATGCAGCGAGAGAAATATGAAGCGCATGCTGCGGATACTTTTTCAAAAAGGATTGGATGATACTGCTCTTTCCCGATCCATAGGGGCCCGTTAGGGCAATATTGGAGACCTTCGCATTTTTCGTCGCAAACAGAATTGCTTCGGAATATACGCCATCCTTGTCGGCCTCATCAGTTGGCGCGAGGTCCACGAAATTAGATTTTATATCGGCAGAGTGGTCTTTTCTTTCCAGCCACGACACGATGCTATTGAGGCTATTGGCATGCCAGCGTACTAGTGAGGTGATGAGCTTTATTATACGATGCATAGCTACCCTAGCTCTCAAAAAATAAAAAACCACAAAAAATCGGCCTAAATTAGACCACTTCTACCCAAGCACTTTTTATCATTTAAACCACACATTTAAATTAGAGTACACAATTAAATCTAAAAATATTACTCTAGGTACAAAATTTTTTCGTGCCCGTTGCATTATCCGTCACGTCCGCTTTGGGTCGACAGCGGCCTTTCGCCCAATAAACTGGAATGCTCATAGTACCATGGCTTTGAGCGCCTGCCATCTCCTCGGCCAATATCGGCCAGGAGCGGCTATTGGCAGTTCCCCAGATTTATAATCTCCGCGCTCTTCGGCAAATTTGGAGTGCAGCGCTTAACTTTTTCGACAGCAGCACATTGTTACGCTACGGAATTAATTTTTTGATCTCGGCTTCAGCACTGTAAGGCATGCCATCGAATTCATACTCCTTTGTCTGAGCTACAATTTTTTTTGCGCGCTCAAGTTTGTCCTTGCGCCACTGTGCGGCAGTCCAGTCTAAAGCTAGATTTCCAACAAGATCAAAAAAGTGATCCTTTGTAGTTGAGCATTGGAAAAAATACTGACTAGCGCACCACTTTTCTAGAGAGTATGAGTCGAAAACATAGCCAGCTTGTGAATTCCAGTACTTAAGAACGCGTATCGCGGGCTTCAATTTATAGTTACACGACGTGTTTTTTCCCGAAAGTATCGAATTGAACTCTTTTGGCGCTGTGGCCATCCATTCCTCATAACTACTCGACGGCGCGGGAATGCGATACTCCTCTACATAACTTTTTATCGCTGGCACCAAGTCGAACCTGATGTG
>JASMTJ010000508.1:0-35889 GCA_041694335.1 Bacteroidales bacterium | reverse complement strand
ATAAGATGTTTGAGAACGTATCCGAAAATCAGGTAAGTGCGATTCTTGATGAGTACTTTTCGTGATTTTGTGCAAAACATAAATAATGTCAGATGGACAGAGCAAGTAATCCGTTAGTAAAGATAATCGAGTCGAAATGTGAGTTGTGTTATGCTTGCGTAAGGGCATGTCCTGTAAAGGCCATCACCGTCAAGGTGAATCAGGATTATCCATATATAAATCCGGAAAGATGTATTGGTTGTGGCGATTGTTTACGCGCTTGTGCCCCCGGAGCAATCGTGTACCGCAACGAAAAGGATTTGGTCAAATCGTTGATTGAGCAAGGCGACACTGCCGCCCTGATTGATCCGAGTATTAGCGGCGAATTTGACGATATCACCGATTACCGGAAATTTGTGGAGATGATTCGTGCCCTGGGATTTAAATTTGTTAATGAAACGTCTTTCGGGGTGGATTTAGTTGCCCGAAAGTATAAGGAGTTAGTTGAAAAGGAGCAGGGAAAATACTTCATCTCGGCCAACTGTCCGGCCATTGTGGATTATGTTGAAAAATACCAACCCGAATTAATTGGTAATCTTGCACCTATCGAACCTCCTATGGTGGCCATGGCAAAAATAGTGCGTGAGAAATACGGCAAACATCTCTCCACTGTGTTTATTGGCCCCTGCGTGGATGCAAAAAAAGACGCATTGCGCTATGATGGATCAGGAAAAATTGATGCTACTATCACTTTCGTGGAATTGCGTGAATTATTTGAGGAGTTTAACATCGATGAAAAATCTGTTCATTACTCTGATTTTGATGCTCCTGTGGGATACAAAGGATCGCTTTATCCTATCAGCCAGTCGTTTAAAGAAATCGGGGAGTTGAAGGATGAGCTGCTTACCACCGAAATGCTGACTGTTGATGGAGGAGAACCTGCACTAAACGCTGTACGGACATTTGATGAATCCATCAATAAAATCAAGCATCATTTTAACCTTTTTTATTGCAAGGGATGCCTGATGGGGCCGGGCACCTCACCAAACGGCAATCCGATTTACCGGCGATCCATGGTGACCAGTTATGCACGCAAGCGTCTGAAGGATTTTGATAAAAAAGGCTGGCAAAAAGATATCGACCACTACATGAAACTCGATTGTAGCCGGTCATACCAAAAGGACGATCAGCGACTGCCCAAGCCTCGTGAGGAAAAGGTACAGGAAGTGCTGAAATTGATAGGCAAGGGGAACACTGATCATAGTGCAGGATGCGGTGCTTGTGGTTATGATTCATGCAGGGATTTTGCCGAATCGGTGGCCAATGGCTTGGCTAAGACCGATATGTGCATCCAACACTCGCTAAACAATAAAAAGGATTATATCACCACCCTGAAAAAAACCAATGAGAAGCTGTCTCAGACCCAAAAAGCTTTAAAAGAGTCGGAAGCCAAAGCGCGAGAGGAGCAGCAGAAGAGCCAGGAGTCACTGGAGACCACTTCCGCTGTTTTACAGGAACTTTCGGCCGGCGTAGTGGTAGTGGATCACAAGCTGAGAATTGTGCAGTCTAACAAAAAGTTTATTGAAATTATGGGTGATGATGCCCGCGAAATCAATGAAATTATTCCCGGACTGGTAGGGGCAGACCTGAAATCGCTTCTGCCATACCAGTTCTACAACCTGTTCTCTTATGTGCTGAGCAATCATCAAACCATCCATAACCGCGATGTACACTTTAATGATGAACTCCTGAATGTGACCATCTTTTCTATCAAAAAAGGAAAAATGGTAGGCGGTGTGATTAGAGACCTTCAGATGCCTGAAGTGCAAAAAGAGGAAGTTGTCAACCGTGTGAGCGAGGTGATTGATCAAAACCTTGAACTTGTGCAGAAAATCGGGTTTGTTTTAGGTGAGGGCGCCGCCAAAACCGAAAAGATGCTCAATTCCATTATTGAAGCCTATACGTACGATAAGAAAAAGCAGAAATGAGCAACTATCCCTACATTGAAGTAAAGCACGAGTCGAAAAACCACCAGGGTGAGCGCATTTGCGGGGATGTATTTCTGACGCGGCGCATCAAAGAAGAAAAGCGAACAATTGTGGTTTTGTCCGATGGGTTGGGGCATGGCGTGAAAGCCAATATCCTGGCAACCCTCACCGCCACCATGGCCCTGAACTTTACGCAGGAGCATAAGAATATCGAACGCATTGCTGAGATTATCATGAACACGCTGCCGGTAGACAGCGTCAGAAAAATCAGTTATGCCACCTTTACCATCCTCGATATTGAGGATAACGGTAATACCACCATTCTGGAGTTTGATAATCCGGCTACTCACATATTTCATGGAAATAAACTCAAAAAGCATGCGTGGGAAAAAGTAGTTTTGAAATCCGACAAGAATCAAGGGAAGGAATTGCGCACATACCGCTTCAATGCGCAGCTTGAGGATCGCGTTCTTATCACAACGGATGGTATAACGCAATCCGGGCTGGGTATGGGAACGTATCCTTTTGGATGGGGTGATGAAAACCTGGTGAAATTTGTGGAAAAGCTGATATCGAATGATCCAACCATTTCGGCTGAGCTGCTGGCGCGGAAGGTGGTAAATATCGCGCATAAAAACGATAATTATTACTCGAAGGATGACACCTCTTGTGCTGTGGTTTATTTCAGAAAACCAAGGCGCTTGCTGCTTTGCACCGGCCCGCCCTATGAGAAGGAAAATGATGCTAAGCTCGCTAATGAAGTGAAGCAGTTCGACGGGAGAATCATCATCAGTGGCGCCACTACCGCCGATATTATCTCAAGGGAGCTGGATAAGGAGATCGAAGATAGTTTTGAGTTTCCTGACCCTGATTTGCCGCCGGTATCTTACATGGATGGCATTGATTTGGTGACCGAGGGAATTTTGACACTGAGCAAGGTGACCGAGATTCTGAAAAACTTCAGCAACAAAACATCCCTCGGGAAAGGTCCGGCAGACTTGATTGTCAGAAGTTTTTTGGATAGTGATGAGATTCATCTTATTATCGGGACACGCATTAACATTGCGCACCAGGATCCAAATCTTCCGGTAGAGCTTGAAATACGCCGTACGGTGGTAAAAAGAATCGCGCGCCTTTTGGAAGATAAATTCCTGAAGGAAGTGAAGATTAAATATATCTAATCGATAGAAAGCGAATCCGGGGCATGAAAGTGCTCGGTTTCCCTGAGGTTTTTTATGCGCGTTTCAGCGTAATTGCGGTAAAGAGGGATGGCCTCGGGCGATTGCAGATACTTTTTATAATAGCGAATAGCTGGTTGTTTGTCTTTGTACCACGAATCGTAGGCGCGCGCAAGATGAAAAAACAGCGCGTCTTTTTTTGTGATTTCCAGTCCTCTTTCGCAGGTTTTCACTGCACCTTCAAAATCATTCAGCGCCAGTTGTGTAAGGCTCTTATGGATGAAGTAGCGTTCGAAATGCGGAGGCATTCCTTTTTCGATGGCTTGATCGAAAGCCGCTTTCGATTTCTCGAAATATAGTTGCTCGCGGTAGCTGATTCCCAAATAGTAGAGGATGCTGGGTGTGAGCTGCTCTTCGGGCAACAGCGACAGCAGTTCAATGGCACTTTGGTAGATTTTCTGGTTAAAGTAAGCCACTCCGGTCATTTTTAGTGTGTTATTTGTGGTGTCGCCGCTTAATAACAGTTGGTATCCGGTTCTCATTACCTGGAAAGTACTGTCGAGACGGTGGTACGTTTTTAACTTTAACCGCCGTAAAGCAATATTGCCAGGTGAGTTTTTCAGCGCCGATTGAAGCGTGGTCAGCGCTTTTTCATAATTCTCAAGATCGTAGGCTGTGCTGGCAAGCTTTAGAGCAGCATCCGTGTCTTTATTATTCAGATTTAAAGCAGCCTGGTAATGATATGCAGCAGCTGACAGCTGCCCCATTTTTTCAAAAACCAGTCCGGTTTGTTTTTGAAAAAAAGCATTTGAACTATCAAGCGACAGTGTTTTAAGGTAAAGACGTTTGGCCTTGGGATAATTCTTCATTTTTATCGCGATGGAGGCAGAGTTAGCAAGGGCTTGCACGTTAGTGCTGTCCTGCAAAAGGAGATTTTGATAGAGGTTTTCTGCAAGGTTCAACATTCCGGATTGATAGGCACAAAAGGCCGCCCCGGAGAGTGCCTCCATTGATGATGGATTTTTTGACAGATATTCCTGGTAAAGGCGAAGGGCTTTTTGATAATTGTATTGATATCGGAAATTACTGGCTTTGATAAGTAATGAGTCGTTTGTGGATGCGCCTCATTCTTTAATTGCGCACTGGCCTGTCCAGATACAAGGAAGAGGGAAATTATGAGTGAAATTATTAAAGTATATTTCATAACCTTTATTTTCTTTACAAAAGTTATAACGAAATATTTAGTTGGTTGTTGTATTAAGGAATGCTTTTTTAAATATCGGTTGGTTTGTTGGGTGATGTGTAATAAAAAAAGATAAAAAAAAGTGCAGTTGGTTAAGCTGCACTTTTTTAGTCAGAAAACATTTCTAGTAATGAATATATTTTACATTTTTCCTGATACTGCTTTTGATTTCATCAAGGCAGTTTTTGTAGATATTTTCTTCCTCATATATTTTTTTATTCAGTTCGGCCAAAAGCTCATTTTTTGTTTTAAGTCCGCCGTAAGTATTATTGTAACTTGGCTTGGCTCGTGGATGGCCGTTGTAATCGAGATAGCTGGTTTTATCTGAAGTTTTGAAGGTTGTGGTTATTTCATCCACCATGTAGATATTCTCCGGGTCACGCATATCCCAGATTTCCACTTTACAATCGATGGATGCCTCTGCTGTAGGATAAACATAAGTGGCTGTTCCCGAGTATTTATGTAGTGTGTATCCGACATCCTGATCTGTTAAATTTAACATCTTCTTCATATTATTGTATTCACTTTCAGATACTTCTGATTCTGTCACCTCATCGGTTAAAGGATCTTTTTTACGACTGATGTACACGGTTACTTCTTTTACGTCTCTCTCTTCACCTGTGCCATATTCAAAGTTTCCTTTTTCTCCTACAGCAACCATTACGAACCCATGACCTACTTCTCTGACAGCATATTCCGGATTCTCAACAGGATCCACCGAAAGCAGAGCCCATGGCTTTTCAAAAGGAGCTTTCATGTATCCGCTGCTGGCAAAGCCAATGGTGGCCGGGTCCATAAAATGCGGACGCTCGTAAAACAGAACGTTAAACTCCATACGTTTTTTAGCCGCTTCAGCCAAAGAATTGGCGTTATTGTAATTTGGAATCCATTTATCGGCTGCTTCATAGAACTGAACGGCTAAAGCCTGATTTCTGAATTCATGGATTTCCTCATGTTTTTTTGCTGCGGTGTAAAAGGCATCAGCCGCCTCAGTATTGAGCTCTTTGATCTTTGTGGCCACCCCTTCGTAATCAGCTATCCACTCATTGGTTTTTTTATAAGCTTCGATCACTTCTTTGTATTTGTCTTCGTAATCATCCAACAGGTTGATGTCTTCGAAAACAATATTCGTAACCTCTTCCTTCGAAGGCATTTCATCGCTTTTACTCTTGGCTTCTTTAAAGTAAAGCTTGGCCATCAGTTCATTAATATCTTTAAACGGATTAATCCAGGCCTGCGCTTTTTTAAATGGTTCTTCTGCTTTCACCTGGGTGATAAAATTATCTGAGCTGTTGTAGATACGCACCCCTTCATCGTAATGAATGGTGGCGGCTCGCTGATAAATATCTTCTTTATGGTTATCAGAAAAGTCCATAGCTTCCTGGAAGTGATAGAAGGCTTTCCGGCGTTGGTCGTAACGCTCATTCTCTTCCATGATTTTTACACCTTCCTGGTAGTGAGCCTCATTGGCTTTGGTCTTTGCTTCAGCCAGCAAAGGCTTGTAATCTGTAATCTCAAACTTGATTACTTCTCCTTTGTTTTCTACCTGATGGTTTGGAAACTTGGCAAAGGTTTCCATCATTTCAATCCAGTCGGGAGCATTTTTGGCTACATCATCCCAACCAAACTTATCTTTTGTGGCATTGGCTTTAATTCTCTCAATGTCTTTCAGTGCCTGCGGATATGACTCCTGCAGTTTTCTGAATCGACGGTTACGAACTTTATTCAGGCATCTTTCGGCAAACTTTTGAGCATCGTCTACAGAACTTTGGCCAATGCAAACATCAGTATTTCCAAAAAATAGTAATACTGTAAATAAAAATAATACTGCTTTTTTCATGGTTCTTTGCTTTTGTGTTTATTCAATAGTTGATCCTGACAAAGATTTTTGAAAAGGTTTTTCCAACGACAAATAATACGCTTTAGTTTTTATGGGGGATAAATGGCAAAATCTTTTTTTGGCCAAAACCAGACAAGGGTAAAACTTGTTATTTTTGCCTTATGATAGAAATGGTCATATACACACTACTAATCCTTGTTTCCTTTTATCTGCTTGCCCAGGTGACGGATGCCTACTTTATTCCGGCACTTGAACGCATTTCCGAAAAAAACAATGTTCCTTCAGACGTGGCAGGAACCACGCTGATGGCGATGGGGTCTAGTGCCCCGGAGCTTTTTATTGCGCTGATAGCGGTATTCAGGCCGGGCGGGCATGAAGAAATTGGTATGGGTACTATTGTTGGCTCGGCATTGTTTAACATTCTTGTGATTATTGGAGCTGCTGCAATGGCCCGAAAAGCTACACTTTCGTGGCAGCCTCTTGTGCGAGAGGTGTTTTTTTACTTGCTGAGTGTGGCCTTATTGGGTTATGTGTTTTATAATAATCATATTTCTGTCATCGAAGCTGCTTTAATGATTGTGGTGTATATTTTTTACATTTTCGCCGTCATGAAATGGAAGCGCTGGCTCCCATACAAGGATGATGCAGAGGAGGTAGAGCACAGTGTGGATATTGAAAAGATCAACAGATACAAATTCCTGAGGATGATTGTGCAGCCTTTAAACTGGATTATGAAAATAACCTATCCGAAAATCAAACATCATTGGGCGGTTTTTACTATCAGTATCATTTGGATTAGTCTGTTATCATGGCTTTTAGTGGAAAGTGCCATTCATATATCGCATGTGCTGGATATTCCTGAAGCTATAATTGCTCTAACGGTCCTAGCAATAGGAACCTCAGTTCCTGATTTGATTTCCTCATACCTGGTTGCCAAAGACGGAAAAGGAGGCATGGCCGTCAGTAACGCCATTGGCTCAAATATTTTTGATGTATTGATTGGTTTAGGGCTTCCGTGGTTTATTGCACTTACGGTTTTCGGAAGAGAAGTAGAGGTGGCGAAAGACAACCTGATCATCAGCGTGCTTTTGCTTTTTGGTTCTGTAATTGTTGTCTTTCTTCTCATTGCTATGAATAAATGGAAAATCAATAAATTAAGTGGAGGTATTTTAATCGCTGTTTACATTGGGTATTTGTTATGGCAGGTGCTTTCACTTTAGTTTTATAATACTTAATCCGGTTAAATTGATGACGAGTAGAACATTAGCGCCTCTTTCCTGTTTTTAATACATTGGGCATTTTGTTTTCTTAAAACTTCTGATTGATCAAAAAGATTATTTGGTTTTAGAAATTGAAGCGGCAAGCAATCAGGTATGCGAGCAAAGCCGTCAGCAACCCATCAATTAGTAATTTTAAAATGTAAGGGTATTGAAAAAGTTAGATTTTCTTCAGGGTATTATTGATGATGTTCAAGCGCCCATATTTTTTTATGAGGATCAGACTAAAAAACTGGTCTTAAAGAATGATGCATTTGAAATGTTAGGGTTTTCTGTTGAAGGGCTCCTTGAAAACATGACCACATTCTCTGGATCTGGTCGCAGGGCCATCAAGCTTTTTTCAGGGGAAAATGAGGAAGAGCGTTTTTTTGATGTGGCCACTACAAGTTTTACCAGCGGCGAAAAGGTTTTCACAGGGCATCTCTTATTTGATAATACGGATGTAAATAACTCGCAACAGCATTTAAGTAAACTCTTAGAGGGCATCCCCGACTCTGTGATCATCATTGATAAATCATTTTCCATTGTGGAATCCAACTCAGCAGCTCGCAGTGTGTTTGGAGATAAGATAAAAGAAGGGCTTGATAGCGATTTTCTTAGCCTATTAGCTGTAGAACAGCAAGTTTCGGTAAGGGAAAGCCTCGAAGAATTACTGAAGGAAAAAGCGAAAAGAAAATCTCCCTTGATGCAGGTGCGTGCCTTTAATTCTCAAAAAAAGGGATTTTTAGCCGAAATAGCTGTAAATAAAGTGGAGCTTGGTGCTGAAACCTTTCTTATTGCCTCGGTAAGAGACGTTTCACAAAGAGTGGAGGCCGAACGCGAGCTGAAGAAAAGTGAAGAGAAGTTTCGAGCCATTTATGATCAGGCTGAACATTATATCGGTCTTATGGATACTGATGGCACGTTGCTGGAAGCAAACAAAACAGCGCTTGATTTTGGGGGCATCTCTTTAGAACAGGTTCGTGGGAAAAAGCTCTGGGAGTCGTTTTGGTGGACCCACTCAAAAGAAACCGTTGACCGTGCAAAATCTGCAGTACGTAAAGCGCGTAATGGCGAGGTGGTTCGATTTGAGGAACATGTGCAGGGTGCCGAAGGTGTGATTTCCATCATTGATTTTACACTGAAGCCTATCCATGATGCTCACGGAAATGTTGTTTTATTGCTTCCCGAAGGACGCGATATCACCACCTCCTATTTGATGTCGGAAAGGATGAAGGCCTCAGAGCAGCAGCTACGATTGTTTGTTAAACATACTCCGGCTGCTGTTGCCATGTTTGATAAAGAGTTGCGGTATTTGGTGGCCAGCGACAGGTGGTATACAGAATATGGTATTGAAGACAAGGCTGTGCTAGGAAAGACGCACTATGAGGTTTTCCCCGAAATTTCCGAAAATCATCACTGGCGTGAGATTCATCAGCGATGCCTGAGTGGCGAGGTGCTGAAGAACGACCGTGACGCCTTTGAAAGAGAAGATGGGGACATCGATTACATTAAATGGGAGATTCATCCCTGGTATAAAAGTAATGAAGAAGTGGGTGGCATCATCATGTTTACCGAAGTTATTACCGAAAGTATCAGGAATGAAAAGCGAATAGAAAGTGAGAAGGAAAAGGCTGAGAATTACCTGCGGCTTGCCGGAAATATAATCCTCATCCTTGATAGGTTTGGCCGGATTGAATTGATCAATGATAAAGGTTGTGAAGTTATTGGCTACGGAAAAGATGAAATCCTTGGTAAATCGTGGATCGAAAATTTTATTCCGGCTGACCGACGGGCAAATGTAAAGAAAGTGTTTAATGGCGTGCTTAATGAGGATAGCATTGCCAGTCAGGCCGAAGAGGAAATTCTAAACAGGAATGGATTCCGGAAAAGCATTGCCTGGAAAAACAGTGTGATAAAAAACGCTGATGGAGAAGTGGTGTCGGTATTGGCATCCGGTGAAGACATTACCTCAAAAAAAGCTTATGAAGAAAAGATATTCCGGCAGGCCCAGATTATCAATCAGATAAGGGAGGCAGTTATTACGGCCGATTTTGACGGCGTGGCCAAAACCTGGAACCCGGGTGCCCGAGAAATGTTTGGCTTTGAAGATAAAGACTTTATCGGGAAGCCTTTGTCGCTGTTATCTCCCTCGCTGACGAAAGAATACTTTTACACTGAGGTGTACCCCGAGCTGCGTAAAAGCCGGTTCTTTGTGAAGGAAATAGCTTATAGTTCAAGTAAGGAGAAGGCCATTTACGGAAATACTACTTTTACCCTGCAACACGACAGGGATAACAATGAAGTGGGGCTTATCATATCTGTAAGTGATATTACATCGAGGGTTGTTGCTGAAAAAGAGTTGCTCAAAAATGCGGAACTTCTTTCAAAATCTCAGACCATAACACAAATGGGGTCATGGGAATGGACTTTGGAGGATAATAAATTGATCTGGTCTGAGCCGCTCTTCCATATTTTTGAAGTAGATAAAAACACCTTCAACCTGAATGTGGATAATTACCTTAGCCTGATTCATCCTGACGACAGGGATATGTTGCAAAATGAATTTGAAGAACTTTTAAAAAACCCTCAAAAAAAGTCGTATAAAGTTGAACACCGGATTATTACATCGGGTAACAGAGTGAAATTTATCGAGAGTATAGGTTATCGCGAACTCAATGATAAAGGTCAACCTCTTAAAATATATGGCACTGCCATGGATATTTCGGCACGAAAAGCTAGCGAAAACCAAATCAGCAAGCTAAATGAAGCACTCGAGCGAAGGGTCGAGGAGCGTACCGAACAGTTGCGCCTGGCTAATGCAGCAATTGCTGACCGTGAGCAACAGGCAAAGGCGTTAAATTTGATTATTTCAGGAAGCAATTCTGTGTCTTCAATTAATGAGTTGTTGGAACTTGCTACCAAAGAGTTATTGAAATACCTGAACTGGAATACCGGACAACTTTACGTGAGAAGTGAAAAGCGAAATAATCGTTTCGATACTTACAGGGTATACCAGTTGGATGATAATAACAGTGATCAACCTTTTAAAAACGAATTGGAAAGAAGGGTTGCCTCCAGAAACGATTTCTATGAGTTGATTAACAATCAGAAGTGCAAGTGGGAATCGGATACTCAGAATTCAGCAAATACACTCTATTCGCTTCCGGCGAAGTATGGCTACAAAACAGTATTTAGTGTTCCCGTCTTTTTTGAGGACGACCTTTTTGCGGTGATGGAATTTTATTCTAAACTGGAAATTGAGGAAGATCAGAAAATCAAAAAGTTTTTCTATGATGCCGGGGTAGAAATATCGCGGTTTATTACGAGAAAGCAGACTGAGTTGGCACTTGCCGAAAGTGAAGAGAAATTCAGGCAGTTAGCGGAAAATATTGAACAGGTGCTCTACCTGCGTACAGAGGATAAGATGCTTTATCTCAGCCCTTCTTTCGAAAATATGTATGGTATTACACGAGAGTGGATGTACCAAAATCCCAGGGCATATCAAGATATAATCCATGGAGAAGATCGTGATAACGTGAAGAAGATGCAGGCGCTCATGTATGAAAACCGCAGCAGTTTTAATATGGAGTACCGGATTAAACATCCTGAAAAAGGCTTAAGATGGATTCATGCCAGATCTTTTATGTTCAGGGTGGAGAATACGGATGAGTATCGCATTGTGGGGTTTGTTGAAGATGTGACAGAGTACAAGCAGCTTACGTCTCAGTTGGTGAGTGCGCGCGATGAAGCGGAGCAAGCCAGTAAGGCCAAGAGTGAATTTCTGGCCAATATGAGTCACGAAATCCGAACCCCGTTAAACGCCATCATTGGATTTTCAGATTTGATACAAGGCATCAGTGAAGATAAAAGGCTGATAAAACACATTGAAGGGATAAAATCCAGCGGAGGAGGGTTGCTGCGCCTGATTAATGATATTCTTGATCTCTCAAAGATTGAGGCCAACAAGCTGACTCTTAATCCACAACCCGTAAGCCTTAAATGGATGTTTGGTGAAGTTTTGAGTATTTTTGAACAGAAAGCAGATGAAAAGAGTATACAACTCAAAATTACGATGAGTGATGATTTCCCTGAATATCTGTTGATTGATGAGGTGCGTATCAGGCAAATTTTATTCAATCTGCTTGGTAATGCAATTAAATTCACTGACAAGGGGGCTATTGAGTTAAATGCTGTGGCTCGTTCTAACCCTCGAAATAGATACAATATTACTATACATGTTATTGATACCGGTATAGGAATTCCGGAAGATCAGCAGGAGAAGATATTTGAGTCGTTTACCCAACAAGACGGGCAAAATCTTGTGAAAACCGGTGGCACTGGTCTTGGTTTAGCCATCACACGCAGGCTGACAGAAGCGATGAGCGGATCGATAGAACTCTCGAGCAAACCTGGCGAAGGCAGTAAGTTTACAGTAAAGCTTTTTGATATACCGGGCACAGAAATCCAAATGCCAAAACAACAAGAAGATCTGGTAGAGATGCCAGTATTTTCGGATGGTAGCGTTTTAGTGGTTGACGATAGCCATCAGAATGTGGAGGTTATCAAGGAGTTTCTTGTCTCGAAAAATCTCAGGGTCCAGACAGCATACAATGGACTGGAAGCACTTAACAAAGCTAAAGAGAATAATCCTGACCTGATACTTCTGGATATTAAGATGCCTGTGCTCGATGGATTTCAGGCACTTGAAAGGTTGAAGGCCGACCCCGGACTAAAAACCATTCCTGTTGTGGCTGTAACAGCCTCAGCTATGCGCGATAGTGTGGAAAAAATTAAAAACAGCGAATTTGATGATTACCTGCTTAAACCTTTGGAGTTTGTGCATCTGTATCAGAAACTGGAAAAGTTTTTTACGATTCAGTCTAAACAAAAAACTATTCCTGAAGGAAATGCGAATGTGGAACAGCAGCAATCTTCTCTGCCAAAAGAGAGGTTGTACGATTTAGTAAATATCCTCGAAAAAGACTATTTTTATCAGTATGAAAACGCACGGAACAGCAGGTTAATTAATGAAATTGTTGCATTCGGAAAATCACTCCAGGAACTTGCCGGTGAATATGGAGATGCAAGTCTGGAAGCTTTTGCAGATCAGCTGCTCGACTATGCCGACGCTTTTGATACCGGAAGCTTGTATAAGCAGCTTGAAAAGTTTCCGACCATTATAAATGAATACAAACGTATTATCAATAAATAAAACCAAAGATGACGAAGGAGAACACAAAAATTCTGATTGTTGATGACGTGGAGCGCAACATACAGGTGCTCGGAAGTCTGCTTCGGAAAGAAGGCTATGATATTGGCTTTGCGATGAATGGCGATGATGCACTTCAGGTTCTGGAAAAACAGGACTATGATCTGATTTTGCTGGATGTAACCATGCCCGGGAGAAATGGCTTTGAGGTATGTCGTATTATTCGCCAGCATGAAAGGTTAAAGGAAATTCCCGTGATTTTCCTTACTGCCCGCACCGAGAATGAAGATGTATTGGAAGGGTTTGAGTCTGGCGGACAGGATTACGTTATGAAGCCATTTAAGTCAAGCGAGTTGCTGGCCCGTGTTGAAACCCATTTGACGCTGCTTCAGCAAAAACGCGAGTTGAACAGTTTCAATCAAAAGCTTGAGCAAAAGGTGGATGAGCGCACCAAACAGCTGAATAAAGCAAATCAAAAGCTTGAAAAGATTGAGCAGGCTAAAACTAACTTTTTGGGGATTATCAGTCATGAACTCAGAACACCCCTTAACGGGATTTTTGGTTTTGCTGAAATACTAAAAGAGCAAGCTGAAGATGAGGAGAATAAGGAATTTGTCGAAAATATTATCAAATCAGCCAACAGGCTTTTAAAGTTTTCGGAGGCTGCAATGCTTATAACGCAGCTTAGCACTGACCGTTACCCGGTGGAGCAGAAACCTTCCGATATATCAGCTCTTTTTGAGACGGTAATAAGTGAAATATCTGAGCAGCACAGCGACAAGCCCAGAGAACTGAAAAAGGACATCCAACCGGGAGTAATGGTTTCTGTAGACAGCGATTTGATAGAGCAGGCTTTACGCATAGCTACGGTCAATGCGATAAAGTACAGCCCGGCTGATAGTCCGGTTTACCTGGAGTTGACTGAAGCAGAAGGTGAAATCCACATCAGGATACAGGATACCGGCGAAGGCTTCTCAAAAAGTGTGCTTGAAAATAAATTCGAGTTTTTTAATACCCGCGATGTAATGAACCACCAAAAAGGGTATGGTTTGGGGCTCAGCACGATGAAGCTTATCGCTGAGGTGCATAACTCCAAGGTGGATATCACAAATAATGAAAAGGGTGGACTCGTAGAGTTCATCATCCCTCTAGAAAAGAAAGAGGAATAGCAGAACACATTACGCTTAATTTCTCTTTTCTTGGTGTTATTCAGCTGCGATCCATTATCTTTATTCGTTTAAATCAGGCGTTGTGTGCTAAATTGATAGCCTTACACGCATGAAATGTTTTCTTTACAAATCATCATAAGTAGCGAAATACAAATGAGTTTACCAGATTTTTTCAGAAAGCTGACATCATATTTCACCGAAATCAGGATAGACAGTGCAGAAAGCGCTGATGGCGATATGCTGGAGGTAGTTTGGCTCAATGGCCGGAAGGTACTTAACTGCGCACAGGCTAACTACAGCTTCGGAACGCTTTATGAGGTTTTTCGGCGCACCTTCAATCAAGTAAAACTGAAAGAGGTGTTTTTTGATAAGGTGCTCATTTTAGGATATGGCGCAGGTGGGACAGCTCAGCTCCTCAGAGAGGAATATGGCTTTAAAGGAAAAATTGATGGGGTGGAGGTGGATGAAAAAATTATCAGTCTCACCAAGAAGCATTTTCCTGATGGGTTCAGAGCGGCCGATAACCTTTACCATTCTGATGCAGCCGATTTTATGCGCAGTGCCCGGGATTGTGCTTACGACATGCTCATTTTCGATGTCTACGTCGATCTTTACATTCCCGATTTTTTTCAATCCCCACGATTTATTAAGCGTCTGCACTCTGCGCTGAAGCCCGGGGGAATGCTTATTTACAACAAAGTAATGGCCGGAAGGGCCGACAAGCAGAATGCTGATGAAATCCTTGAGGCTATTCGGCACACCTTTTTAGACGGTAGTGTAAGCATCTATAATTTCGAGGAAAACCGTATGTTTGTGGCCCGGAAATAAACCTTTTTCTATGAATATTGATGCATACAGCAAGCTAATTGCCCAGGAATTAAACCTTCGCACGCAAGGAGTAAAAAATACAATAGCCCTTCTGGATGGGGGCGGTACAGTCCCTTTTATTTCTCGTTACCGTAAAGAATCTACCGGCAGCCTCGACGAGGTGCAAATCACCGCTATCCGCGATAGGATGCTACAATTGCAGGCCTTGGATAAAAGAAAGGAAGCCATCCTGAAATCGCTTGAAGAGCAGGACATCCTGACTAAGGAGTTGAAGGAACAGGTTAAAGCAGCCAGCAGTCTCACCGAGCTCGAAGATATTTATCTTCCATACAAACCTAAGCGCAAAACCAGGGCCTCCATTGCACGCAACAAGGGGTTGGAGCCACTGGCGAAAATATTTCTCAGCCGTAGTGTTGGGTTTCCTGAAAAGGAAGCCGAGCGCTTTGTCAATGCAGAAAAGGAGGTAAACAACTCCGCGGAAGCGTTGCAAGGGGCACGGGACATCATTGCTGAATGGATAAATGAAAATGCTTATGTCAGAAGGCGTCTTAGAAAAATGTTCGCCGAGGATGGTTATCTCGAATCGCAGGTGGTGAAGGGAAAGGAAGAAGAAGGAGAGAAGTACGACACCTATTTCGACTATGAGGAAGACGTGAGCCGCCTGCCCTCGCACCGGATACTGGCCATTATGCGGGGAGAAAAAGAAGGTTTCTTAAAGATAAAGGTTTTGGTGGATGAAGAAGATGCACTAGGATTGATTGCGTCGGTGTTTATGAAACCACATCACACCCAGCAACAGGTAATGAAGGCGATTGCTGATGCCTACAAACGTCTGCTGCATCCGTCCATGGAAAATGAAATCAGGGCTAACCTGAAAGAGCAGGCCGATGAAAAAGCAATAGAAGTCTTTGCCCAAAACGCACGACAATTGCTGTTGGCTCCCCCCATGGGAGAAATGAATATTATGGCTATCGATCCGGGATTCCGGTCGGGGTGCAAGGTGGTTTGCCTCGATAAGAACGGAAACCTGCAATACAACGAAACTATTTATCCCCATCCGCCGCAGCGCGATGTAAAAACAGCCTCCAAAAAAATCAGTTACCTGGTGAAAGCCTACAAAATAGATGCGATTGCCATCGGAAACGGAACCGCAGGAAGAGAGACAGAGCGCTTCATCAAAAAAATCAGGTTCGACCGCGACATTATAGCCGTGATGGTGAGTGAGAGCGGCGCATCGGTGTACTCTGCCTCAGACCTTGCACGTAAAGAATTTCCTGACTTTGATGTTACAGTGAGGGGAGCCGTTTCTATTGGTAGACGTGCTGCCGATCCGCTGGCTGAGCTGGTAAAAATTGACCCTAAGGCCATCGGCGTGGGACAGTACCAGCATGATGTGGATCAGAAAGCGCTGAGCCAGTCGCTGACTGGTACCGTAGAAAGCTGTGTGAATGCCGTAGGTGTGGATGTAAATACTGCCAGCAGGGAGCTTCTGACGCATGTGGCAGGAATCGGACCTTCATTGGCTGAAAAGATAGTGGAATATCGCAAAGCGAATGGAAGCATTCGTAACCGGAAAGAACTTAAAAAAGTGGAGCGTTTCGGGGAGAAAGCTTTCGAGCAGTCGGCCGGATTTTTGAGGGTTCGAACTTCCAAAAATCCGCTGGACGCCAGCGCGGTGCATCCCGAAAGCTACAAAGTAGTCGAGCAAATGGCCAAATCGTTGAATGCCACAGTCTCAGAGCTGATGTCGAGTGCCGAACTCCGAAAAAAGCTGAAGCTCGAAGACTTTGTCAGTGAAAAGACCGGAATACCCACTCTTCAGGATATTATGGCGGAGCTTGAAAAACCTGGAAGAGACCCCCGTGAGTCTTTCGACCTGTTTACTTTCGATGAAAATGTTCAGGAAATCAGCGACCTGAAGCCGGGGATGAAGCTCCCGGGCATCGTCACCAACATCACCGATTTCGGAGCTTTTGTAGACGTAGGCGTGCATCAGGATGGGCTCGTGCATATCAGTCATCTTGCCGACCGTTTTGTGAAAGACCCAAATGAGGTGGTGACGCTGAACCAAAAAGTCATTGTTAAGGTGTTGTCGGTTGACATTCCGCGAAAGCGAATTCAATTATCTATAAAAGAGGTTTAATACACACTGAAGTTTTATTTTTGCCGTTAGTTAAAAAACAAATGGGGCTGCATGGCATCTGTCCGGCTCCGGGGAATTAAAAAGAGCTAAACAGAAATACATTTATGAGAAGATTATTGCTGGTGATTTTGGTGGTGGTTGCAGGAATGGTGCAGGCACAACAGTTCAGGGCCTCTCTCCTTGCCGGGATGAATCTCGGTCAGGTAGATGGCGATGAGGTTTATGGATTTAATAACCCCGGACTCAACCTCGGAGTGCAGGCTTCGGCGCCATTGGGCAACAATCTTTTTCTGACTCTCGAAACCAATTACAATCAAAAAGGGGCCTACCAGGGGCCGCAATCGAACGATGAGACCTACACCGCCGAATATGATCTCAATCTGAATTATGTGGAAGTGCCGGTAATTCTGCACTATAATGATAAGGACATTCTCACTGCCGGACTGGGAATAGCTTATGCCCGTTTGCTGGATGAATTTGAGGAGGAGAACAGCGGAAACACAGCGCCATACATCGAAACGAAAGGATTTAATGAAAATGATTGGCTCGCATTGTTTGATCTTCAGTTCAGGCTCTACAAATCCTTTTATGCGAACTTCCGTTATAGTTATTCAATGTTTCCGATTCGCTCCAGAAGGTTTACGGCAGTGGCTGTGCCTGATAATTCATGGGTGCGTCAGCAGTATAACAACACCTTGATGTTCAGGATTGCATACCGCATCAATGAAAAGCCTACTACGGAAAGCGAATCCAGAAGACAGTAGCACTTCAGATTCACCAAAAAAATGGAAAGCCACGGAAACAGTTTCTGTGGTTTTTTTAATTTAGGGGCAGGAACAAACTTGGCTTTAATTCTGAGGCAAGTTTATTAAGCAGAGCGAATGAAAAAAACGGATAGTCCTGTAGTTGTTGAAGAAATATTTAAGGCCCCTTTAGAAAAGCTTTGGGCTGCCATCACAGAGCTAAACCATATGAGACAGTGGTTTTTCGATAACATGAAAGAATTTAAGGCTGAACCCGGCTTTAAAACGCGGTTTGTAGTAGAGAATGAAGGCAGGGTATTTCCTCATCTTTGGGAAATAAGAGAAGTTATCCCGCAAAGGAAAATTGTTTACGGCTGGAAGTACGAGGGATATCCCGGAGATTCGGTGGTAACTTTCGAGTTGTTTCAGGATGGGGGCAAGACAAGAATAAGGCTGACTCACAAAGTGCTGGAAGACTTTCAGGAGGGAATTCCGGAATTTACAAGGGAAAGCTGCATTGGAGGTTGGAACTACTTTATAAAAGAAAGATTGAAGAATTACCTGGAGAAAAATCAGTAAACAGAATGAAGTTTATCCGAATCCTGAGTTTCGATAATCAGCAGGAAGCCCATCTTGTAATGGGCAGATTGCAAAACGAAGGCGTTGAATGTTTTTTGCAAAATGAAAACTTCGGAACGCTGATGCCTCATTATGCAAATATTCTGGGTTCAGGAATTGATTTGATGATAAAAGAAGCGGATCTGCCACAGGTTCAGGTATTACTTTCAGATTATCTTCAACCCAACACTACCGTTTGCCCTCATTGCGGTTCAGGAGACATCACTTCAGGATATGGCAAAAACAGCAAATCAAAATGGTTTTCAGTACTGTTGTCCCTTCTTGCTGCTGTTCCTTTCGGGAATATTAAAGCTAAAAATTACTGCAAAGCTTGTGGGGGTTATTTTTAAACTTAGCACAGTTCAATTGTGCTTCTCCAGGAGCTTATGTTTATATTTTTCAGCAGAAAGAAATAATCACCAAATAAGAATGATTCTTAACTAAGAAATATTCTAAAAATATTCATTTTTGATGAACAATCATTTCTTTACGGATGTATTATATGTTAGTATCTTGTTAAAGAATTTATAATTGCTCTGTTCTGAGCATGAAAGCAAATAACTGTAAAAGAAATAAACATTAAAACTATTAAACGATGAATCAGAAAAAAGGAAAATGCCCGGTGATGCACGGAGCCAACACCGAATCGGGCAATAACGTAACTAACTGGTGGCCAAAATCATTGAACCTGGACATCTTACATCAACACGACAAAAAAACCGATCCTTTTGGCAAGGAATTTAATTATGCAGAAGAATTTAAAAAACTTGATCTTGAAGCTTTAAAGAAAGATTTGAAAGATTTGATGACGGACAGTCAGGACTGGTGGCCTGCCGACTGGGGGCACTATGGCGGTCTGATGATCCGAATGGCTTGGCACGCCGCCGGCTCCTACCGTGTAGCTGATGGGCGCGGCGGAAGCAATACCGGAAATCAGCGCTTTGCCCCGCTCAACAGCTGGCCCGACAATGTTAATCTCGACAAAGCCCGCCGTCTGCTTTGGCCTATCAAGAAAAAGTATGGAAACAAAATCTCATGGGCTGATTTATTTATCCTTGCCGGAAACATGGCCTACGAATCAATGGGGTTCAAGACTTTCGGTTTTGCCGGAGGCCGCGAAGATATCTGGCATCCCGAAAAAGATATTAACTGGGGGCCGGAGTCGGAATGGCTTGCTGAAACCAGGAATCGTTATGAAAGTGATCAGGATCGTGAGTCACTCGAAAACCCGCTGGCCGCAGTGCAGATGGGCTTGATTTACGTGAATCCTGAAGGGGTGGATGGCAACCCTGACCCACAGAGAACCGCTCATGACGTGCGTGAGACTTTTAAGCGTATGGCCATGAATGATGAAGAGACGGTGGCTTTAACAGTGGGTGGCCACACTGTGGGTAAAACCCACGGAAATGCTGATGCCGATAAGCTCGGCGAAGCGCCCGAAGGTGCAGAGGTGCATGAGCAGGGACTGGGATGGCACAATCCAACCGGAAAAGGAATGGCAGAAGATACCGTGACCAGTGGCCTCGAAGGTGCCTGGACAACCAACCCCACCAAGTGGGATATGAGCTATTTTTACCTTTTGCTCGACCATGAATGGGAATCGAAAAAGAGTCCTGCCGGTGCATGGCAGTGGGAACCCATAAATATGGCTGAAGAAGACAAGCCTGTGGATGCGCACATCCCGGGAAAACGCAACAACCCGATGATGACCGATGCCGATATGGCGATGAAAGTAGATCCGGAATACCGTAAGATTATGGAGCGTTTCCGTAAAGATCCTGAGTATTTTGAGGATGTGTTTGCCCGCGCCTGGTTTAAGCTGACCCACCGCGACCTTGGTCAAAAGAGCCGCTACCTGGGTCCTGATGCACCTGAGGAGGATCTCGTATGGCAGGATCCGATACCAGAGGTGGATTATGACCTTACAGATGCAGAAATTGAGAAGCTGAAAGAGAAGCTCCTCAACAGTGGATTGACAAGTACCGAGCTCATCAACACGGCCTGGGACAGCGCCCGCACTTACCGTGGTTCGGATTATCGCGGAGGAGCGAACGGAGCCCGCATACGCCTGGCCCCACAAAAAGACTGGGAAGGTAATGAGCCGGAAAGACTTCAAAAAGTGCTGGATAAACTTTCCGAAATTCAGTCGGGACTGGATAAAAAAGTGAGCCTGGCCGACCTGATCGTTCTTGGCGGAACAGCAGCAGTAGAAAAGGCCGCCAGGGATGCCGGGTTTGATATCGCCGTTCCCTTCACTCCTGGCAGGGGTGATGCCACACAGGAAATGACCGACGTAGAATCCTTTGAATATCTCGAACCATTGCACGATGGTTTCCGTAACTGGCTGAAGAAAGATTATGCAGTCAGTGCAGAAGAGCTGATGCTCGATCGCGCGCAGCTTATGGGCCTCACCGCTCCGGAAATGACGGTGCTGGTTGGAGGTATGCGTGCTCTGGGTGCCAATCATGGAGGAACGAAGCATGGTGTTTTCACGGATAACGAAGGCGTTTTAACAAACGATTTCTTTGTGAATCTTACAGACATGAATTACACCTGGAAACCGGTTTCAGAAAGCCTGTTCGAAGTGGTGGATCGTAAATCCGGCGAGAAAAAATGGACTGCCACCCGCGTGGATCTGGTGTTTGGTTCTAACTCCATCCTCAGGGCTTATGCCGAAGTTTATGCACAAGACGACAATAAGGAAAAATTTGTGAAAGATTTCGTCAATGCCTGGGCGAAAGTAATGAACGCCGATCGTTTTGATGTGAAGTAAATCAAAGCACAACTGATATATACCCCACCAAAGCATCACTGTAAAGATGATTTTGGTGGGGTTTTTGGATAATAAGAGAGCTAAATGAATATTACACTTCATTTTTAAGTATATTTGTGTATATGAAAAATCTGGTAGTTGAGAATAAAGGCAACCAAATGATCTTAAAGATCAATAAAAAGGGTTTTGATGAAAATTATTTGATAGCGTTGCTTAAACGGCTTCAAGTTGAAGAACTTGCCAAAGAATCGAATTTTGATTCAGAAATACTAAATACTGCTGAGCAAATTAATCAGTATTGGTGGGATAAACATGGGGAGGAATTCCTTAAAGGAGTGAAAAGATAATGCCTGAAACTGTTGTAATTTATACGAATCTTATTTTTTCTGCTTTAATACCAAAAGCATCCCGAATTAGAGATTTGTTATTTGAAAGCGAGTATAACTTCATTGCGCCTAATTTCTTGATATCAGAAATCTATAAACATAAAGAAAAGCTTGTCAGTCATTCTACACTGGATGAATCAGGGTTTTACTTGTATTTTAATTCAATTATTGAAAGGGTAAAGTTTATTCCACTCGATTTTATAAGCATTGAAAGCAGATAAAAAGCCTATGATTTGTGTAAAAGTATCGATGCAAAAGATACCCCGTTCATTGCTTTAGCAATAGAATTAAAGTCACCATTCTGGACTGGCGATAAAAAGCTAAAGGAAGGATTAAAATCAGAAGGGTTCGATAATTTCTTTGCCGGTATCTAAGCTTTTTACAAAGGTTATCAGAAGAGACTTGCTATGTATACAGATCTTATTGTTTATGGAGTTGTCGCAATTATCATTATTGCGCTATACAGTTTTGTTCCTGTGGGTTTATCGTTTAGAGCAAGAGCTTTTGGGGTAAAGATTTCAATTCTTGAATTATTAAGGATGCGGTGGCAAAAGATACCCATAGATGATCTTCTTTATTGCCTTATTGAAGCTAAAAAGCATGGAAAGGAGATAAAACCAAGAAATCTAAAATACCATTATCTTGCAGGGGGAGATATGAAAAAACTTACGAAATCTGTGATTAATAAGGGAGAATGATTTAAAAGATTCGAAAAGTTTGCTTTTCATCCCTTTCTTTCACCAAATAACATGACACTGAATTGTTAAACCAATAAAATTTCCTAATTTTGCAAACTCAATTTTTCAGGAGCTAATAAAATACTTCTGTTTGATAAATAGAACATTAAAAAACGTATTTCAATGAATATTACGCAAGAAGACAAGGGAGATCTGACCAAACTCGTTAAAATAGAAATTCAGCCTGAAGATTACAAAGAGTCTGTGGATAAGCAGCTCAAGGATTATCAGAAAAAAGCGCAGGAGCCGGGCTTCAGAGTCGGTAAAGTGCCTTTCGGAATCATCAATAAAAAATACGGAAAGGCTGTCCGTCTCGATGAAATTAACAAGCTGCTCAGCGATAAAATCAACAGCTACATCGAAGAGAGTAAGCTGAATATCCTTGGTCAGCCTCTTGCCAACCAGGATCATGACCCTAAAGGTGACTTTGGAAAAGATGATACGTTTGAATTTTATTTCGACCTGGGAATCGCCCCCGATTTCGAGCTCGACCTCGAAAATCGCGAATTTGATTTTTACCGTATTAAAGTGGATAAAAAGCAGGTTGACGAGTATGTTGAAAATATTCGCAATCAAAATGGTTCACAGGAAAACGTGGACGATGAGGTGAAAGAAGGAGATATTGTGAAAGGTGTGATGACCGAGCTTGATGAAAACGGACAGCCCAAAGAGGATGGCATCGTTAAGGAAGACGGAATGCTCAGCGTTGATTACATCAAAGATGAAGAGGTTAAAAAAGAATTGCTTGGTAAGAAAAAAGAAGATACCATTACCTTCAACGGGAAAAAGGTAGCTAACGAGAATGATACAGAGCTGGCTTCTATGCTCGGTATCGAAAAAGAACAAGCTGCCGAAGTTGATTCAGACTTTTCCATGAAGATTTCGGAAGTGCTTCGCAATAAGCCTGCTGAATTGAATGAAGAACTTTATCAGAAAATTTATCCTAAAGAAGAAATCAAAACAGAGGAAGAGTTTCGTGCTAAAGTAAAAGAAGATGCTGAAAAAGCTTATGAACGTGAAAGCGAACGTCTTTTACTTGCCGTAGCTTCAGACAAGCTGGTGGATGATATCAGTATTGAGCTTCCGGATGAATTCCTTAAGCGTTGGTTGATTCAGAACGATGAAAACCTGACAGCAGAAAAGCTTGAAAATGACTATGAACGCTATTCTCGCACCATGCAGTGGCAGCTTATCGAGAACGAAATCATCAAAACCTACAATGTAGAGGTAAAAGATGAGGAAGTGAAAGAGCAAATCCGTGGCTACTTCATGCAACAGATGGGCGGTGGAGAAATCAGTGACGAGATGAAGCAACAGCTCGATCCTATTGTTGACCAGATGATGCAAAACAAAGAGCAAACAAAGCAGATTTATGATCAGCTCTTTGATGAGAAGTTGGCTAAAGCCATAAAAGAGAATGCTAAGCTTAATGAGAAGGAAGTAACCTATGATGAATTTGTTAAGATAGCCCAGGAGCAACAGCCAAAAGGACACGATCATGATCACGATCACAACCATGATCATGAGGATGAAGAAAAATAGGTGTTATCATAGATAAGAGAAACCCTGTTGCCAATGGCTTCGGGGTTTCTTTTTATGAAGGGGACTGTAAGGTAAAAAAACAATTCCTCACAGGAATTTGTTAACTTTGCGTTTTAAGATTAACGATAAAAAAGTGAAAATGAACAATAACAACGAATTCAGAAGGTATGCCACCAAACATGCCGGTATCAGCAGTTCAAAACTGGATCAATATAATTCAATTACAAGCAATTACATTTCTCCGACGATTATTGAGGAGCGCCAGCTTAATGTGGCGCAGATGGATGTTTTTTCGCGTTTGATGATGGATCGTATCATCTTTTTAGGAGTTCCAATCGATGATAATGTTGCAAATATCATCCAGGCACAGTTACTTTTTCTTGAGTCTGTGGATGCATCCAAAGACGTGACTATCTACCTGAATACTCCGGGAGGCAGTGTGCATGCCGGATTGGGTATTTATGATACGATGCAGTATGTCGCTCCTGACGTAGCAACGATATGCACAGGCGTGGCGGCCTCGATGGGCGCCGTGCTATTGGCTGCCGGGACGGCTAACAAACGTTCGGCACTGCCGCACAGCCGCGTACTGATTCACCAGCCCATGGGCGGAGCTCAGGGTCAGGCATCAGACATTGAGATTACAGCGCGCGAAATACTGAAAATGAAAAACGAGCTCTACGAAATTATTTCGAAGCACAGCGGACAGGATTTTGATAAGGTATGGAACGACTCAGACCGCGACTACTGGATGACAGCCCAGGAGGCTAAAGAGTATGGTATGGTGGATGAAGTACTTATCAGAAACAAAGAAGAAAAGAAATAGGAAGGATTTAAAAAGATTATGTCTAAAGACTCGAATAAATGCTCCTTTTGTGGAAGGAACCGAAAGGATACCAACCTGCTAATTGCAGGTATTGATGCCCATATATGTGATTATTGTATTTCACAGGCCAATGATATCCTGAAGGAAGAGTTCGACAGTACTGACAGCGAGCAGTTCGGAAATATTGAATTGCTAAAGCCCATTGAGATTAAAAACTATCTCGACCAGTATGTGATAGGTCAGAATCAAGCGAAGCGGATATTGTCTGTAGCTGTTTATAACCATTACAAGCGTATCAGGCAGCCAAAGTCGGAAGATGAGGTTGAAATAGAGAAAGCCAATATCCTGATGGTGGGAGAAACCGGTACAGGCAAAACACTTCTGGCACGCACTATAGCACGTATGCTGCGTGTACCTTTTGCTATTGCTGATGCCACGGTGCTTACTGAAGCCGGATATGTAGGTGAAGATGTTGAAAGCATTTTATCAAGATTGTTGCAGGCCGCCGATTATAATGTAGGTGCTGCCGAAAAGGGTATTATTTTCATTGATGAAATAGATAAAATTGCCCGTAAAAGTGACAACCCATCTATCACCCGCGATGTGTCTGGCGAAGGCGTACAGCAGGCATTACTGAAGCTTCTTGAGGGCTCTACGGTTAACGTTCCTCCACAGGGAGGAAGGAAACATCCAGAGCAAAAGATGATTCAAATCAATACTGAAAATATCCTTTTTATTGCCGGAGGAGCTTTTGACGGGATTGACAAGAAGATCGCATCACGTTTGAGAACCAACGTGGTAGGATATCACAATTCGAAAGAACGCGACAGCATCGATCGTACAAACCTGCTGCAGTATATTGCTCCGCAGGATGTCAGATCCTTTGGGCTGATTCCGGAAATCGTTGGCCGGATGCCGGTGCTCACCTACCTTGATCCGTTGGATAAAGGAACATTGAAACGCATCCTTACCGAGCCAAAAAACTCGCTGACCAAGCAATATGCAAAGCTCTTTGAAATGGATGAGGTGGAATTGAAGTTCACGGATGGAGCATTGGATTACATTGTGGAAAAAGCCATTGAGTTCGGGCTCGGAGCCCGCGGATTGCGCAGTATTGTGGAAGCTATTATCAGCGATGCAATGTTTGAACTGCCATCCGACAAGAACAAAAGCCAGTTGAAAGTAACCAAGGTTTACGCTGAGGACAAACTTAGTAAGAGTAATCTTGATAAACTGAAAGTGGCTTAAACCATTTTAGGATATTTTCCGCCCGGCATTCCAAAAGAGGATTGCCGGGTTTTTTATGCAATGCCTTTTAATGCCACCCCAACCAGATAGGCTGCGGCCGCAGCCACACCGCCTACCAGCAGCATCTCCAGTCCGGATTTATACCACTTTTGATTGGTTAGCCTCACCTTTAAGGCGCCCAGCAAAAAGAGTGTGAGACCGGTCATCACTGAAGCAATCAGGAAAGTGTGGTTAGTCAGGGCGCTGAAGAGCTGAGCCACAGTAAATGCAAGAAGTGGTACGAAACCAAAGAGTGCAAAACTGCCAAAAGTAACCAGTGCATTTTTGAGTGGAGATTCGTTATCCTCAATAATCTCCAATTCCTCCTTCATCATAATGTCTATCCAGCCCTCTTTATTTTTGGCGATAATCTCCACCATTTCCTCTGCATCTTTTTTTTCATAGCCTTTAGCAGTAAAAATCTCCACCAATTCCAGTTTTTCTCCATCCGGATAAACCTCCACTTCCCAGGCTTCCCGCTTTTTCTCTGCCGCATTGTATTCCTGCTCGGCACGGGTGCTCAGAAAATCGCCTATAGCCATCGATATCCCATCAGCAATAAGATTGGCAAAACCCAGTATAAGCAAAACACCTGTAGATAGCTGTGCTCCTGCCACGCCGGCCACCACTGCAAAAGTGGTGATAATTCCATCAAGGCCACCGTAGACAGCACTACCAATATACTGTCCTTGATTTTGCTTGTGCGGCTCTGAATGCACATGTCCTCGGTGGGCTGCCTTCGTTGCTTCGATATCTTTGGTTTTGTAGGCTTCTTTAGCCTTATCTATATTTCTTGTAAGCATCTTTATTCTGAATATTGATTAAAGGCATCATACATTACCTGTTGGATTTTCGTTCGGATATCCATCCGTATAAGCTTCCAGTTAGCAGCATCCGGATAGACCCTGTTGGAAAGAAAAATGTATACCGTATTGTTTTCGGGATCCGCCCAGGCATAGGTGCCCGTAAAGCCGCTATGACCGAAACTCTCAGAGGAGGCGCTTTCGGAGGTGGGCCCTTCATCTTCTCCGTTGATGACGGGTTTATCAAATCCTATGCCCCTGCGGTTATCATTTAAGGGGAACTGTGTTTTTGTAAACTGGTCGATGGTTTCTTTCTCAATAAAATGCTGCCCGCCATAATGACCACCGTTTAAAAACATTTGCATTACCACAGCCAGATCATGTGCGTTGGAAAATAATCCGGCATGACCGGAAACACCTCCCAGCATTGCGGCACCGGGGTCATGCACATCGCCCTGTATTAGCTGATGCCTGAAAATCTGGTCGTTTTCAGTAGGTATGAGTCTGTTATTATCAAAATCGTTGTGGGGCAGAAACTGCATGGTTTGTAATCCCAGAGGCCGATAAAAATTCTTCGAAACATACTCCTCCAGTGGACGGTTAGCGGTGTTTTCAATAATCTGGTCTAGCAAATAAAACCCTAAATCACTGTATTTGTAGTCTTTATTTTCCCTTAGCGGGGATGTGGCGATGGTATCAAATACCTTATGCCGGTAGTTTCTGTGGATATATAAGTCTTGCGCAACCCTGATATTGTGTGTTTCACTTAGTTTGTTACTGTAAATCAGGGAGTCAGGTTTATCTTCGATGAGGGTGTTGACGTAATACGGGATCCAGGCCTGCAGCCCTGCCTGGTGCGCCATTACTTCCCGGATAATCAATTCGCTCTTGTTGGTATGCCTCAGGTAGGGCAGGTAATACGAGAGTCGGCGATCGATATTCAAAAGACTGTCATCTACTAACTTCATCACCGAAAGGGTAGTGGCAGCAATCTTTGTGACAGAAGCCAGGTCATAGAGATCTTCTGGTTCTACAGCGTTTTTCTCGTCGTAAGTGTGATGGCCAAAGGTTTTGTCATAAAAAACTTTTCCGTCTTTCGCCATCAAAATCTGGCACCCCGGATAGGCTTCTTCGCTAATCCCATCAAGTGCAATAGAGTCGATTTTGTCAATAAATTTTTTTTTAACACCCACATCCATGTGATGCTCATAACTCAAGCGGATTTTTGGGGTTCGAATTCCGTGTCCGGTTTCATAACCCGCTGCAGAAACCGGCAATGTGCCAACAGCTCCTAATCCGCCGAAAATAACTTGTGCGGAGGCATTATGCAAGGGCTTGATATCCTGGTAAGATATCACGATAGCCTCCAAATCAGTCAGGCTTTCGAATTCATCCAACGCATAGGGATATCCAAAGATATTGAGAATGACCTTCTTCTTTTTTGAGAGCGTGTCGATTAGTTGTTTCTCAAAACTACTAATCCCGAAGTTTCTTGACGGAAAGCTTGATGTATTATGAACAGAAACAATAACCAGGTTGTGATTTTTTAATCGATTCAAAAGGATATCCAATTGTTGTGGCCTGCCTTTTTTCGGAATCTGATAATGTTTAGCCTGCCCGTACATGTCGAGCATTCTCTGGAAGGGTTGTTTTATCTCTGTTCCTGTGGCAACAGTTGCTATGTTTAATGTGTCAATCCGCTTAAGCGGAAGCAATTCCTTTTCGTTTTTAACCACCGTTACAGCTTCTTTAGCGATGTTTCGGATGGTGTGTCTTGCAAATTCGTTATGCAGGTTTTTCTGAATACCCTTGATATTGACTTTTTTTGTCCGGTGAATATTGTAGCGCTGCTTGTAGCTTAGAATTTTCCTGACTTTTTTATCTAACTCCGATTGGGGGAGTCTTCCCGAATTAATGGCTTCTTCAATTTTCTCGACGGCTTTTTTGATATTCACCGGCATCAGCAGGATGTCATTTCCGGCCATTAAGGCTTGTACTTCCAGTTCTCCCAGCTCGTTGTTTTGGGTTACTCCGCTCATCTCCAATGCGTCGGTAATGATAAGGCCTTCAAACCCCAGGCTATCCTGCAAAAGGGTAGTCACCACAGGTTTCGATAACGTACTGGCTTGTTTCTTTTCCGTTTCGATTTCAGGAATGTAGAGGTGCGCAGTCATAATGGCACTCACGCCGTCTTTGATGAGTCTTTTAAACGGAACGAGCTCAATGCTGTCGAGCCGTTGCTTGCTATAAGGGATAACCGGAAGCGCTTCATGCGAGTCCATATCTGTGTCGCCGTGCCCGGGAAAATGTTTGGCGGTGGCAATTACCCCGTTATCCTGAAGTCCGTACATATACATCGAGGCCTTATGAGCTACATCTGCGGGGTTTTCTCCAAATGAGCGGCTGTTTATCACGGGGTTATCAGGATTGTTATTCACATCTGCCACAGGAGCAAAATTCAGGTTCACCCCGATTCTTTTGAGATGCTGTGCCACTTCCTTTCCCATCTCGTAGATGAGGCTGTTTTCGCGGATAGCGCCCATCGTCATCTGACGCGGAAAGCTCATGGTACTGTCAAGACGCATACCCAGTCCCCACTCGGCATCCTGAGCAACGAAAAGCGGAATATCAGCTAGGTCCTGGTATTTATTGGTGAGTTCAGCCTGACGTCTTGGCCCGCCCTGGAAAAAACATACGCCTCCCACATGGAAATTCTTTATCGTGCGACCCACATGCTCATGGTAACTCTTGCTTTTATCGGAGTGTGCCCTGATAACAAAAAGCTGCCCGATTTTCTCTTTGAGAGTCATTTCATTGAATACCGAATCAGCCCAGGTGTTTAATTCCGCTTCCTGGCTTAAAGCCGGTAAAGTCATCAGAAAGAAAGGTACAATCAGCAGAACGGGTTTAATTTTCATAGCCATAGTGTAAAAAGTCTAAAAGCAAAATTACCAAGTTTTATCAAAGAATTATAATCATTTTGCAGAGAAAGCATCGAATTGTCCGTCCGTGAGAATATTTATAATGATTCAATGGTGTTAAAGATTAAATATTTCTGGGAAATTATACATACAATGTCATTCGGCTTTATGACCTGATAAAATAGCTTTACTTTTGCTGGTCGAACTAAAAACAAGTGTTATGAAGATATCTGTAGAGGTTAGCTTTTATCCTTTAAGAGATGAATTTCTCAGGCCAATCAGTGATTTTATTGATCAGCTAAAAACTTACAATTCTCTTTTTGTGCGCGTAAACGGAATGAGTACACATGTAGTAGGAGATTATGACGACGTGATGGGTGCTATCAAAAATGAAATGAAAGCATCGCTTGAGATACCACATTCTGTTTTTGTGATGAAAGTGTTGAACATGGATTTAAGGGATGTAGAGAAATAGATTATGTGGGAAACCTTTCTTCAAAACCTGAATAACACCACCTGGCTTGAGGGGATTGCAGTCTTTTTTGGACTGGCAAGCGTGTGGTATGCCAAAAAAGAGGATATTCTTGTCTTTCCTACCGGTATTATCAGCGTGTTGATTTATGTGTATATCACTTTTGGCGCCAAGCTTTACGCGGATATGGCCATCAATTTCTTTTATTTTGTTATGAGCGTTTACGGGTGGTATATGTGGACCCATAAAAACAATGAGAAGGCCGAACGGCCTATTACCTGGGCCACTAAAACTGATCATATTGTCAGTGTGATTGGCTTGTTCGTTTTCTATGGCATAATGTATTACTTGCTTAAGTTTCACACCGATAGCGATGTGCCGATAATTGATTCGCTTACCACTGCAATTTTCATTGTGGGGATGTATCTGATGGCGCTAAAGAAAATCGAAAACTGGATTTACTGGATCATTGGAGACCTGATTTCTGTTCCGCTCTACTTGTATAAGGGGCTAGTGCTTACCAGCTTTCAGTTTTTTGTGTTTCTAATTCTTGCTGTTTTAGGATATATCGAATGGAGGCAACGCTACCGTAAAAGCACGGCTCATGATTAAAAAAATTGCTGTAACCGGTCCTGAATCCACGGGAAAATCTGAGTTGTCCAAAGTGTTGGCTTCAGAGTTAAAAACCACCTGGGTACCTGAATACGCAAGAGAATACATCGGAAATCTGAACCGGCCTTATACTTCGAAAGATATCGAAGTTATCGCACGCAGACAGGTTCAGCTGGAGGAGGAGCATATAAAATCTGCAAACCGGATTCTTATCTGCGACACTGATTTAATTGTGACAAAAATCTGGAGTGTTTTTGTTTTTGGGTTTTGTCCGGAGTGGATTGAAAGAGAAATTGTTAACAAGCCTTATGATTTGTATCTTCTGATGGATATCGATCTCCCCTGGAAGGAGGATCCACAGCGAGAGCATCCACATAAGCGAAAAGAGCTATTTGACTTTTACAGGGCAGAATTAGAAAATTATGGTTTCCCTTTTGAGGTTGTATCGGGCATGGGCATCAATAGAAAGAACAAAGCATTAGAAGTTATTAAGAATCATCGGTTAATATAAAACATAAACTTAATAAGCAGAGCTTCTATTTTTATCTATTTTTGTGAATGGAGCAGTAAAGGATTTCTTAAAATCAAGTCGTCGTTTATGAACGGTAGGTGCTAGGTGCACCCTTTCATACATAAATGTTATGAATACTATCAGGCACATATCAGCTTTCTTTGTTCTGGCTTTAATTTCAGTCGCAGTCAATGCGCAACCTGCAATATTGTCGCATCCCTCAGACACTGCTGTTTGCAATAACGTCACTGTGCAGTTTAGTATCACTGCTTCAAACGCATCTTTTTATCAATGGCAGGAATTTGATGGCTCAGGTTGGTTCGACATTGGCGAAGACATAACCTACGCTGAAGGCGAAAATACACCCACACTAACTCTAAATGACGTAATCACCGGCATGAACGAGTATAAGTATCGTTGCTATGTGGAAGATGCTCAAGGTGATATTGCAATGTCGAACAGCGCTACCCTAAATGTTTATGAGCAGCCACTCATCACTGTTCATCCTCAAGACAAAGAAGTTTGTAAGAACCAAACAGCCGAATTTATGATTCAGGCTGAAACGGTTACAGATTACCAGTGGCAGGAAAACCGGGGGAACGGATGGTATGACCTTTCAGATAATTCCTTTTATGCAGGATCGCAAACCAATGAATTGCAGATTTTTACCATATTTGGTATCGACGACTACCTTTATCGATGCAAGGTGTATAACAATTCATGTTCGGCAATTAGTGAGGAAGCCATGCTGCAAGTCAATCCGTTGCCCCAGGTGTTTTTTGTTTATGGTGGCGATGAAATCTGTGAGAACGATCCCGGTTCAGAAATTTTTTTGAATGATTCGGAGGTGGATGTTAATTACGAGCTTATACGTGATGATGAGTTGACCGTTGCTGTGAGGGAAGGAACAGGGGAGGAGATAAGTTTTGGCGCTCATAATACTGAAGGAATTTACACGGTAAGAGCTGTGAATGCCTCCACAGCCTGTCAGAACATGATGAACGGCCAGGCTGAGATCTCTGTAAATCCTGCTCCCGTGGGTTATGACCTGGTGGGTACAGGAGTTTTCTGTGAGGGCTCCTCCGGGACAACCCTGTTTTTGCAGGGCTCAGAAACCGGCATTACTTATTCGCTTTTGCGCGATGGAAATCCTACAGGATATGTGATTGAAGGAACGGGCGGAACATTGAGCTTCCTCGACCTTAGCACGGAAGGATCATACAGTGTTAAAGCCGAAAACCCCTTAACGGGATGCAGCGGCTTTATGAATAATACGATTGAACTTAGTGCTGAACCAGCCCCCGTTGTTTATACTTTCGGCGGAGATGAAATTTTTTGCGGAGATGCAGGCGCATCGTTTCAATTATCGGGTTCTGAGGAGGGGGTGACCTATGTTTTGCTCCTCAATGGACAACCCAACGGAGATGAGCTGCAGGGCACCGGAGAGGCTTTGCTGTTCGAAGGAATCTCCAATGAAGGCTCCTATTCGGTAAGAGCCATTCATAATACCACAGGATGCGAAAATATGATGAACGGCCAGGTGGTGTTGCAAATAGCCGAAGCTCCCGATTCTTTTGGCCTGACCGGACCGTCATACTTATGCGATAACCAAACAGGTTTATTGACCTTATCCGGGTCTCAATCCGGAATGTTTTACGAGGTTTTACGTAACGGGCAGCCTACGGGCAATTCCCTTTTCGGGAATGGAGACCAGCTTACTTTTGTGGTGGATGAAAGTGGCTCCTACCAAGTGCTTGCTACCGAACCCGATAATGGGTGCACAACCGTTATGGATGGCCAGGTGCTCATACAACAACAGACAGCGCCACTTGCCAGTGCAGGTCCCGATAAGGAGATCCAATCGGGAGGAACGGCCGTACTCGATGGATCTGCAACAGGAGGTACAGGTCAGTATCATTACCAGTGGCAGCCCGAGGAGCTTCTGCAGAACGCAACCCAGCAGCAGCCACTGACCGTTTCTATGGAGTCGCCTCAGCTTTTTACCCTGAAGGTGGAGGATGCCATTTCAGGATGTGTTTCTGAAAATGATTCCACTTTTGTTACCATTGAAAACGGCGCTTACACCGTGCAGGCTTACGCGTCAGACGACAGTCTTTGTGCCGGTGAAAATACGCAACTATATGCTCTGGTTCAGGGAGGAACAGGGAATTACAGCTTCTATTGGTATACGGAGGATGGTGCTTTCAGCTCAAATCAGTTAAACCCCGTGGTAAGTCCACAACAAGATACAGAATTTATCATTCGGGTGGATGACGGACAAACAATTGTTGAAGACACTATTACGATCGCAGTGAACCAGATCCCGGAGGCCTTTTTGCTTACAGGTGATAACGGATTTTGCTCAGGAGACGAAGGTGCTTCCCTTGCCCTTTCAGGGTTTGAGGAAAACACGAGCTATGAAATTTACAGAAATGGCCTTCCCTACGGGCAGCTTTTAGAAAATGGATCGGCGATGGTGCAGCAAGGAGGGACTTTCACAGTAGTTGCATCAAACGGAGGCTGTTCAAATACGATGAGTGGTGTAGTGGACGTGACCGAGTTTGTTAGTCCTGTAGCAAATGCCGGTGAAGATCAGGTGATAGCATCAGGACAAAGCGCCACACTTAATGCTTCAGTTACCGGGTCAGGACCGGATTTTCTCTATCAATGGTCACCTTCGAACCAGCTCGAGGATCCGGATGGGCAGATCACCAATACCTTACCGCTCTTTGCAAGTGGCGAATTTGTATTGCAGGTTACGGATGCACTGAATGGCTGCGAAAGCGAGTCGGATTCTGTAAATGTGATTGTTTCTGGTGATGCGCTCTCCGTTCAGGTATCTGCTTCAACCCAAGCAGCTTGTCCGGGAACAAGCATACAACTTTCGGCATTAGCTTCAGGAGGGAGTGGAGAGTATACCTATCAGTGGACTTCAGATCCACAAGGTTTTTTTGGCTTTGATTCCATTGCCCAACCTATGCCATTTGAGAATACCACCTATTATATTACAGTTACTGACGGTGATTTTTCGGTAACGGATTCAGTGGAGGTGGCCATGGCTGATGCCCCGCAAGTGTACAACGTTTCGGGTGGTGGCGGTATCTGCGAATACAGTCCGGGTGCCGAAATTTCGCTTGAAGATTCAGAAAACAATGTTTATTACAGCCTTTATTCTGATGACGGTGATTTAGTTAATGCGGTCTCAGGAACAGGTCAGGAGTTATCTCTCGGACTTGTTTCGCAAGAAGGAGGATATTACGTTATAGCCACACATTTGAGCTCTTCATGTACTGCTGAAATGGATGGTGATCCGGTCGTTTTTGAATATGAAACGCCACAAGCTTTTGCAGGAGAAGACATTCTCATTGAAAGCGGTCAGACTGCCAACCTGAATGGATATGCCACCGGTGGTAGTGGACAGTTCAGTTATTTTTGGTCGCCGGCTTCCATGGTCGATAATGCCAGTGCTCCCTCAACCTCAACAGTTAACCTCAGCACCTCCACGTTGTACCGCCTTGAAGTCACAGACCAGGTGAGCGGATGTACCAGTAACCCGGATTCAGTATTGGTTTCTGTTAGCGGAAGTAACCTGTCGGTGTTGCTGCAAAGCGATTTCACCACTATATGCAGTGGAGAACAAATTCGCTTGTTCGCCCTGGCCAGCGGCGGTACAGGAGAATACACCTACTCATGGTCCTCCGATCCTGCCGGAGCAGCAGGAAACGGCTACACCTTAATGCAGAAGCCGCAGCAGAGCACGACCTATACCGTTACTGTTGACGATGGTGAGAATAGTATTCAAAAGTCGGTGTTTATCACCGTGCAGGAAAGTCCTGAAAGTTATGCCGGTGAAGATATAGAGACAGGTTATGGAGAATCGGTTGTTTTACTTGGTGAGGCCGGCGGAGGTTCAGGAAGCTATGCTTATCAGTGGTCGCCGGCCGGTATGCTCACCGGAGATGGCTCCAGCATCAACGCACAAAGTGTCCCGCTTTTTCAGGATGTGGAATTTATATTCAGCGTGGCCGATAGTCAGTCGGGATGCCAGTCAGAAAAAGATACCGTTTTTGTGGATATAACAGGAAGTGGTATCGACGTGAAAGTGCTTGCTTCAAGCAACCTGATTTGTTCAGGAAAAGATATCAAGCTCACTTCGCTTGTAAGCGGAAATACAGCTGATGTGACCTATCAATGGAGCTCAAATCCTCCAGGACTGCATGCGAATACCCCAAGCATAGAGACGTCTGTCAATCAAGGAACTACAATTTATCTTGAAGTGGCCGACGGCGAGGGCTCAGCTACAGACAGCGTAACCGTCGACGTGATTCCTTCCCCGGAGTTGTTTGTTTTTACTGGCGATGGAATCTATTGCGAAGGTGAAGACGGGGCAACCCTTTCGCTCAACGATTCACAAAACGATATTCAGTACCAACTCTTGAGAAACAATGTTTTCACCGGGAACGAGCTGATGGGAAGTGGTTCGGTAATAAGCTATGATAATATTGCTGAGGAAGGCTATTACACAGTGATAGCCATTAACGCAGAAAACCAGTGCAGCCGCTTAATGAGTGGTGGGGCTGAGGTAAGAGAAGAGGAGCCGCCGCATCTTTTTACTCTGGAAGGTAGCGGCACCTTCTGCGAAGGTGAATTGCAGCAGATCAACCTGACCGGGTCGGAACCAGGTGTAAACTATATTCTCAGTTACGAGGAGGCTGCTGTTGATACAGCATCAGGAAACGGAGATAATATCCTCTTTGATATTGCTTCGCGCTCGGGGATCTATTCCGTTCTCGCCAGAGATACATTGAGTGGGTGTGTTGCA
>JASMTJ010000507.1:0-1238 GCA_041694335.1 Bacteroidales bacterium | reverse complement strand
ACGAAAGGCAAATACATCTATGGATTTCTTATAGGGGTATTCAGTATTATGATCAGGGTTTTCAACCCCGCCTACCCCGAAGGCGTCATGCTGGCCATTTTGCTGATGAATACTTTTGCGCCACTGATTGACCACTTTGTGGTAGAAAGCAACATTAAGCAACGTCTGAAAAGAGCAAGTGTAACCGCATAACAATTGATACAATGGACAGACAAGGAAATAAATATACCTTTCTTTATGCTTCGGTAATGGTGATTGTAGTTGCCACGGTGCTTGCATTTATTTCGGAAGCACTCTCGCCTATCCAGAAGAAGAATGAAGAAGAGGCAAAAATGATAGACATACTCAGATCAGTAAATATAGAAAGTACAACTGCCGATGTTGCCGAAAAATACAACAAATACATCGGCAACAAAGTATTCATCGTCAACTACGAGGGTGAACGCCAGGAGACCGACGCACAAACAGCTTTCAATATCGACCTGAGCAAAGAAGTAAGAAAACCTTTGAGTGACAGACAATACCCCGTTTACGAATGTCATCTTGACGAGGGAGAGATCAAATATATCCTGCCCGTTCGTGGAAAGGGTTTATGGGGGCCTATATGGGGATACATAGCACTCAACGAAGATAAAAATACAATTTACGGAACTACCTTCGACCATAAAGGCGAAACCCCCGGATTGGGAGCTGAAATTGCCAACCAGGCTTTTCAGCAACAATTCGTGGGAAAAACCATTTTCAATGAAGAAGGAGAACTTGTTTCCATCGACGTAGTTAAAGGCGGAGCCCCGGACGATGCACCACACGGTGTGGATGCCATCTCCGGAGGAACCATCACCAGCCAGGGTGTGGAAAACATGTTGATGGATTATTTTAGTGGTTACGAAGCATTTTTAAAAAAATAAAAAGAGGGAACTATGAGCAGTGAGAAAGAACCTTTGTTCTCATCGAAGAACCTGAAATTGTTAACAACTCCGCTGGGAGCCCAAAACCCCATCACCGTACAGGTGCTGGGTATATGTTCGGCCCTGGCGGTAACTGCAAAGCTCGAGCCATCCATCGTGATGTCACTCTCGGTGGTCTTTGTACTTGTTTTTTCAAACCTGATAATATCGTTACTGAGAAATACCATTCCGTCGCGTATCCGGATAATTGTTCAGTTGACAGTGGTTGCCTCCCTGGTAATTCTGGTAGACCAGATTCTGAAAGCTTTCGCTTATGAAGTTAGCAAACAG
>JASMTJ010000506.1:0-7944 GCA_041694335.1 Bacteroidales bacterium | reverse complement strand
TTTGACGACACGGGCAGGGCGCTGTCCATCGAAGAGAAGCCCGAGCAACCCAAATCCAACTACGCGGTGACAGGCCTTTATTTCTACGACAACGATGTGGTGGAAATCGCTAAAAACGTAACCCCCTCCGCCCGAGGTGAGTTGGAAATCACCTGCGTAAATAATGCTTACCTCGAACGCGGTGATCTGCACGTAGAACGCCTGGGCCGAGGCTTCGCCTGGCTGGACACCGGCACCCACGACAGCCTGCTGGAAGCGGCTCAGTATGTTCAGACGATTGAGCACCGGCAGGGGTTGAAGGTTGCCTGTCTGGAGGAGATTGCCTGGGGCCTGGGGTGGGTAACCGATGAGTTTATTCGACAGCGAGCGGATGAGCTCAGGAAGACGGGGTATGGTGAGTATTTGGGGCGGTTGGTGAAGTGAGCGAGTGCACGAAGCCTATTATTAATTTTGTTCACATTCCCAAAACGGCTGGTACCAGTTTTCGTGTTGCTGCGGAACAGTTTTGGGGCGCGCAGAATGTTGTGAACGACTATGGGGCGGACTCTCCAGACACGTCTGGCGTTTGCCAAAAGCACTGTTATGGCGAATTAGCAGATCATTGGGCGTTCGTGAGCGAATGTCGCGAGCGGGGTACAAAAATGATTTCTGGGCATATTCATGCCGAGAAGTATCTGCCAGCCGTAAGTGTTTTAAATACCGTTACGTTCGTTCGAGACCCCGTTCAACGGTTGATCTCCGAATACGAACATTTTGTTCGTCGTAAAAAATATAAAGGTTCATTTGAGTCGTTCTACAATCTTTCCGGTATGCGAAACCGGTATTCTAAGCTTTTACAAAGGGTGCCTATTCGGGCAATAGGTTTTGTAGGGTTAACCGAGCAGTATGAATCGAGTTTGAAAATGATTAACTCGATGGTTGCTGGTGATATAAGGCCTTTGGAGAAAAACCTTGGTAAGAAAAGCGTTCAGGCTGTGCACGCCGTTTCTGACGAGGACAAAGCTGAGATCCGTCGCTTAAATGCGCCGGATTTTCGGCTTTATGCTGAAGCCGTTGAGTTATTTGAAATTCGTTTGGAGCTTTTTGATCGGGGCTTACCCTTTGTATATGGGCGAGCAGTTCATAAAGGCAAACGTCAAGTGGCTGGGTGGGCTTGGAGCCATCCAGAAAAGCCTGAAAAAATTATTATATGCGTTAATGGTGAGGTTGCAGGCCAGTCACTTGCCTGTGAGTACCGTCCAGATCTGTGCCGCCTAGGGGTTCCTCGTGCAGGTTATGTTGGATGGTCCGTGGCAGTTAACCTGAACCAAAATGATCGCGTTGAGTGTAGAGTTGCTGCCACAGGGCAGGTTTTGGACTCTTTTGTGTTTTCTGACGTTTAATTTCTTATGTAGCGGTACTAGGCAAAAAAATGAAAGGACTGATTCCCAAATTTTTTGGTAAACGCAAAAGGAAGGTTCCGGCACATTGGGAAGGTGCGGATCAAGGTATATGCCGGCTTGTACCACTGCAAGGGCTTAGACCTTTAACGACGGATTCCGATAGTCGTTGGTCGTGCCATAGTGATGATCCTCAGTTTTATATTAATGTTCCAGATGGTGAAATTTACTCAAAGCCTGGCTGGCTGACCGTTGAGTATGACTTCGTTTGTGATGAACCAACGGTGCATCAGGTTTATCTCAACCGGGGTGAAGGGTATGAGACTGATCTCGTGGTTACGCGGAGCGTGGAAGGTTCGGGCAAAGTGCGGGTCAGCTTTCGCTCACCTGGGGGGCTGACCGGCCTGCGCTTGGACCCGGCTATTCATCAGGTTACATTCGAAATTGATCGAGTTGTGGTTTGCTGGAGCGAGGAGCTCCCTGAAGAATCTAGCGATGATGCGCCCTGGTTGCGAGGCTTTTTCGACCTTGAGGCCGGCCATTACGGTTGCTTTTTCGAGCCGTTAAACGATTTGGAGCGGTGCGTCACTAGTGGCTTTCATTGGATTTCCGTGGGTAGTGACCCCTATTTCCGGGTGATTCAGGATGGCCAAGATCTGGCGTTGGCGCCAGGGTGGTACCTTTGCGCTGTTCATGCAGTTTATGAGCGTGACAGTATGCAGTTGGCCCGTTTTTATTTCGACATTGGTACCGGGTTTTCTGAGGACAACGCGGTTAATCTGGTTCTCGAAAGCGGGAAGGTGGCTGAACGGCTAGTATACCTTTCTGAGGGTGCCAGAGCGGTCAGGTTTGATCCGCAGGAAAGGAAAGGCCTGTTGAGAGTGGACGGCGTTTCATTTACACCAGTGGATCCGATTGAGGCAATTCAGCGTTGCGTTAAGCGGATATCTGAAGCGGTTGAGGAATTCTCGTCTTATCAGCAAAACACCCTTTTGGACGAGTTGAAACGTCGGGCCGAGGATGAACAGGCTAAGTTAGATGGGTTTGTCCATGAGCTTTATCAGCAAAGCTTTATTCAGCCCCCAAACGCCCTCGAATATAATGATTGGATTAAGGAAGTGGAGATTCCGTCATTGCCTTCACCGGGGCAGGTTGCGGAGTTGCTGGAAGACATGGCCGAGCAGCCTTTGTTTTCTGTGCTTGTACCAGTTTATAACCCCGATGAGCGTTTTTTGCGTGAATGCCTGGACTCGGTTTTATGCCAGTCTTACCCTTACTGGGAGCTGTGTGTTGCCGACGATGCTTCACCGAAACCCTATGTCCGCGAGGTATTAGAAGAATATCAATCGCTTGATAATCGTATCAAAGTAGTGCTTAGAAAGCAGAATGGTCATATTTCCGAAGCCTCAAACAGTGCGTTATCTGTAGCGAAAGGCGATTTTGTGGCACTGCTTGATCACGACGATTTGCTCTCGGAGCATGCTTTACTGTTTGCGGCGAGAGCTCTCAATGAACAAACTGATGCAGCTATTTTATACTCTGATGAAGATAAGGTGGATGCTGATAGTCAGCGGTATGATCCCCACTTCAAGAGTCAATGGAACCCGGATTTGTTCTTTTCCCAGAACTATATTTCCCATCTTGGAGTCTATCGTGCAAAGCTCTTAAGAAACATCGGTGGATTTCGAAAAGGGTTTGAGGGCAGCCAAGACCAAGACTTGCTCCTTCGGTGTCTGCCTCACGTTGATGATAAGCAGATTGTCCATATTCCAAGGGTGCTTTACCACTGGCGAGCTATTGAGGGATCCACTGCTAGGTCTGCGGGTCAAAAGGATTACACTACCGAGGCGGGGCTTCGTGCGCTAAAAGATTATTTTGAGACTCATGGACCCGCAAATGTTGAGGTGGAGCAGGGTTTTGTCACAAATACTTACCACATTAAGTGGCCGATCCCATCGCCGGAGCCATTGGTTAGTTTACTGATTCCTACGCGAGATCGACAGGATCTGGTGGAAGTTGCCGTTCGAAGTATCCTGGATAGGAGTACCTATCAAAATTTTGAAATTTTGATTTTGGATAACGGAAGTGAAGACGCCGACACGTTGGCATTTTTCGACCAGATTCAAAGTGAGGATGCTCGCGTGCGGGTGATTGGGTATGACTATCCTTTCAACTACTCTGGCATTAATAACTTTGGGGTCAGTGAGGCCAAGGGTAGCGTAGTCGGATTGATTAATAACGATGTTGAGGTGGTTAACCCTGAATGGCTAACTGAGATGGTGCGTCATGTGTGTCGAAAAGATATTGGCTGTGTAGGAGCCAAGCTTTATTACAGCAACGATACAATTCAGCATGCGGGGGTTATTCTTGGCCTGGGCGGTGTCGCCGGGCATTCACACAAACACTTTGATCGTAAGCATCCTGGTTACTTTCATCGTTTGCTTCTAACCCAGAATCTTTCTGCAGTGACTGCAGCATGCCTTCTGGTGCGACGGGAGGTTTTTGATGAAGTGAGTGGGCTAGATGAAGTTAATTTAAAGGTCGCCTTCAACGATGTGGATTTTTGCCTTAAGGTTGTAGAAGCTGGTTACCGAAATCTTTGGACGCCTTATGCGGAACTCTATCATTATGAATCGATCAGTCGCGGTAAAGAAGACTCTCCTGAAAAAATACGTCGTTTCCAGAAGGAAAAGGATTATATGAGAGAGCGTTGGGGCAGTGTTTTGGATTCAGATCCGAACTATAGCCCTAATTTGACTCGTGATCGCGAAGATTTTTCGATTGGACGCTAAATGAAATATCTTTTTGTACACATTGCGAAAACAGCAGGGACATCGGTTAACTCTGTATTCCAGAATGCCTTTGGGGTCCCTCACTGTTTGGTGCACGTAGAAAGCGAAGCCGCGTGGACTGAGCAGGCTCCAAGGAAATCTCTTGTTTCAGATAAAGTGTTTATTTCGGGTCACCGGACATTCGCAGATTTCTCAAAGAAGTTGGACTTGTGCGAATTTTTTGTTTTCACATTCTTGCGAGACCCGTTTGCTCATGTTATTTCTCACTTAGCCTGGATCCGCCGATTGCGCGAACCCGATCATGCTGATGATTTTTGGGCCCACCCTCCATATATCCAGGAGCTGGCGGAAAAGCTATATAGCGTCGACTTTAACTGCAGTGAAGATGTTAAGAGGCTGGTTGATAGCTTAAAGCCTGTTGAATTCGCATTATTGGATAATCCCCAGGTTCGTTACCTTAGAGATCGTGATTCCGGAGCTGTGACGGAGGGTGATGTAGATTCAGCAATCAGAAATATTCAAGGAATGAATGATTATGGTTTTCTCGAAAGTTTTGAAGATGACCTCCGGCGCATATGCTTGGCAGCTGGTATAGGCGCTCCTTCAACCTCTCCTCGTAAGAATGTTCGAAAGGTAACTGAGAGCCCCCTCACTGTATCAAATGATGTGCTGATCGATGCGATCTACCCTCTTATTCGGCATGATGTGATGCTGTATCGTCAGGCTAAAAATTCTCGAAATAGTCAAAAGGTTGTTGGCGTGGTAGATGGCATACACAACGGCAAGTTGTTTGGATGGGCAAGATTTGGTTTCAATAAAGAGCCAGTTCTTCTCGATGTGTTTCTGAACGGTGCCTTTTTCACCTCTACTTGGGCAAACAATAGTCGGAGTGACTTGCGCGAAAAATTTGGATTGGATTGCGCCTTTGAGTGTGAACTATTTGAGTTGTCGGAGCGCGATATTATCTCGGTGAGGGAGCGAACTACAGGCTCTGATTTAAAAAATTCACCTTTAATTATGAATGGTTAGTATTCGTTGGCTCAGGGCTTGGAGGGATGCGTAGTTGGGCTCAGGTATTTTTAAAAAGGCGCTATTTTTTCAAGTGTTTATAGGGACCAGTTTAGATGCCGAGTCTGTTTGTTTGGATAGGCTTAGCTATCTTGAATGCCAGCTTTCGTACATGTACCACTTTATAAAATTTCATGATGTTGATGCGTCTTTTTATTTGGTGCCGACAGTGCCTGACTATTTAAGTGGTTTTGTTGAGGAGGTGGCTAGCAAGTATGGGTTTTTAATATACGGGGGTGAGACTTTTTTAGAGAATAAGTTTGAGTACCCCGGTTTCAGGGCGATGAAGGATTTTTCATGTCAGAGCTCTGAAGATGTACTTGTTCTTTATGGGCACTCTAAGGGTATTTTTAATCGTCGGCCCCTGCAGATGAGTACGTTCAGGCTTCATATGAAACTGCTTTTGACTTCTCCTGTGGATGAAATTTTTAAGGATAGGCGTATTCAAAAGGCTTGCTTATTCCCCTCCCGGTATGGGTGGGCCTGGCATAACTTTTTTTGGGTAAGGTCATCATATCTTGAAAAAAAGGTTGTTCTTGAAAGCAAAAACCGTCATTACTTTGAGAGCTTGATTGGCGAGAGACGGAATTTTAATGGTTATAAAAAATGTTTTGGAATGGCTGGTTACATACCAGGGCTTGATGCTGGATCTGTAAAGGCATTTTACGGCGGCAAAGAACTAAATAAAGACGTTTCTATAAGTAAGGTTTTGAGGGCTTCATGATGGCTTTTTTTGATTTCTATTTGGTGACTGGTTTTGTTTGATTTTTTGTTGGCTTGCAGGAATGCTTGAGGGAGTTTTGGCTGTTGGCTGTCGTTGTACGGTCAATTTGCGTTATTTTGGTGTTCCATCGCAGTGGCTGTTTTATGTACTGGAAGTCCGCTTTTTTGAGGCAGTATAATGAAGTGTATTATTCATGTGGGTATTCACAAAACTGGTTCTACATCGATCCAGGCCGCTCTGTCTCGGCTTGAAAGTGTAGATTTCCAGTATCTTTTGATGGATCGGGAAAATCATTCGGTGCCGATCCGAACATTATTTGGGTCGGATCCGATGGGCCATCCAGCTCTGAAGCGTAAAGGCTATACCTCACCACCAGATGTCCAAAAGTATAGAGATAAATGGTTAAGTGAGTTTTATCAGCAAGTCAAAGGAGCAAAACGAAATCTCATTATTTCTGGGGAAGACCTATCCTTGGAGGGTGGGGAGGAAGTACTTGAAAAATTGAGAGCAGCACTCTCTCCTTATTTTCAGCATTTTCATGTCATCGCGTATGTAAGACGTCCCGTAAGTTACACCGAAAGCGCATTTCAGGAAGTTATAAAAAATGGCGGTACGTTTTTTAAGCCTGAGCTACATTTCCCGAAATACCGACAAAGACTTGAGCAGCTTGAGGCTGTTTTTGGTCGAGATTCGGTAGAGTACGTTTTGTTCGACAGAGCTGAGTTGTACGGTAAGGATGTTGTAATTGATTTTTTTCAACGTGTTGGAATAAAAGAGGCTCCTGGTGGGGTCATAGAAGATAACCAGTCATTAAATATGGCGGCGTTATCAGCCGTTTATAACTATCGTAGAATGCGTCGTCATTTAATGCCTTTGAGTGCGGCTGAGAATAATGAGTTGGTTTCAGTCGCTCGCCGGTTGGAGGGGGAAAAATTCCGCTTTAGCCCTGCAATAATGTCGCCGTTATTAGAAAAATATAGTTCGGAAGTTGAGTGGATGGAGAGTCGGCTGGGCCAAAGCCTGGAAGAAGCTCCTGCATCTGGGTTTTCATGTGCCAAAGAGTCGGATTTGTTTATTTTGGCATCAAAGCTTGTAGATGAAATGAAGCGGGTGTACTTGGGGGTAGTTGATGATGCTTCCCTTGAGCCCGTGGCATTTGATCTTTTAGCTAGCGTAATAGAGGCGGCTGGCGATCGGACTCGTAGAGAAGGGCAGGTTTTGAGTGACCAACTCTTGGCTGAGTGCCGGGAAAGAGGTGTAGCAATTCATGTTGTTTTGCGGGAGCTATCGTTAGCACTCTATAAGCTTGGGTATTTGGAATTGGCTGAGTATGCGATAAATCAGGCCCTTACGTTAAATCCAAAGGGTGAAGCTCTTAAGCGAGTGAAAGAATTGATTTATAGCAGGTAATTCTGCTGAAGTTTGGCTATATTTGGAAGCTGGTGCCAATTCGGCGCTAGCCAAGTAGGTGCTTCAGGTCGTAGTGAAACAGACAGTAAATAATACAAGGGATATGACATGGTCTACATTGAACAATCCGGGGCTGCACAACTTAGTCTGGTTAATGACGTTTACACAGTCTCTACGCCCGATAGGGATCCCGTTGAGCTAAAGCGAGCTGATGGAGAGACGCTTTTCGAGGCAAGCGAGACGTACAGCTTTTCACACGCCGAGCCGACGTCGGACGGCGGTTTTGTGGCGGTGATGAACTTCCCGGATGAGACCGTGAGCCTGCGCTGGTTCGATGAAACCGGGACCTTGGTCGATTGGACGGGTCGCACCTCCGGAGAAAATTATCTGGATCGCGAAGCGGAATTAAACCTGGATATTGATGGCGACGGCAAAGTTCTTGTCGAGAGCGACGGTTTGGCGACGCTTTCGCTGGTGAATAACGTGTATACGGTTGCAGCCTCGGACGGCACAGCCGTTGAGCTGATGCGACCGGATGGCACCACGCCGTTCGAGGCAAGTTCGACGTACA
>JASMTJ010000505.1:0-3528 GCA_041694335.1 Bacteroidales bacterium | reverse complement strand
TTCACCCCCACCATGATAGCCGTGTACTCATTACGAAGCTCATGAACAATCCGGCGGGCTGGTTTTCCAGTTACCCAGCGGCTGTCGCCCACTCGTGTAGCTATCTTCCCATCCAGTGTCATGGCACTTTTCATCACCACATAAGGCTGCTTTGTTGAAATATATTTTACAAAAACCCTGTTGAGATCTAAAGCATCTTCTTCCAGCACTCCTTCAACAACTTCTATTCCTGCATCTTTTAATATTTCAATCCCCCTTCCGGCAACTTGCGGATTAGGGTCGCGCATGGCAATTACAACCCGCGAGAACCCCTTCTCTGCTATCATGTGGGCACAGGGGGGCGTCTTGCCATGATGCGAGCAGGGTTCAAGATTAACATACAGGGTCGATCCCTGCACCGGTTCAGCGGCGTCACTAACGGCATTCACTTCGGCATGCGGGCCACCAAAATATTCATGAAAGCCCTCGCCTATGACCTTTTCGTTTTTAACAATCACAGCCCCCACCAGCGGGTTGGGATTTACCTTGCCTACCCCGCGGCGGGCGAGCTCAAAAGTGCGTTGTATGTATTTCTCGTCTTGTGTCATAAAAAAAGCCCTGAAAGAACCGATGTCTTTTCAGGGCAGCCAATTATAATATCATTTCCGGGTTCAATAAACCCATGCCGGTCTTGCTATTATATTGCTTCTTCTTCCATCCAGACTTTACTGTCGGCAACGGAATTTCACCGTTTCAGTCCCGGAAAAACCGGGAGTAGCGGACTGTGACCGCCGGTCGGGAATTGCACCCTGCCCTGAAGAAACACTGTGTTATAGAACCTGACAAAGATAACGAGTTTTTATGAATTTTGTTTGCCCTGATGCTATTTAGATCACTTCTATACATAAACCTATGAAGATTTTCTATTCGCAAACGGTTGCATCTTAAATCCGCCTGTAACAGGACATATATTCAATCTATTTTTGCGCGTTTCATTTATTTTTCTCATCTTTACGAATATGAAAAAAATAGACATTATTCACTACCACCTAAAGCCCGGTGGAGTAACGAAAATCATTCAGTCGCAAATTGAAAGTCTGCAAAAACAAGGGGATTTCGAGATTAGACTTCTTTGTGGTGAATGCCGCGACCCTGAGACCTACCAAAAGATGGGTGTAGAATTGATTGTTGATGAGGCCTTAAACTACGCTGATTTTAAAGAAAAAGACGAAAATGCGATCCGCCAAAACATTCAAAATGTAAAAGAGGTCGCCGGGAAGCTCCTCGAAAAGGATCGTGTTGTCCATTTTCATAACCTTAACCTGGGTAAGAATCCGTATTGGATGATCGCCATCAATGAATTGGTGGGGCAGGGCTATCTGATTGTTAACCATACCCACGACTTTTCAGAAGATCGGAAAGAAAACCAGGATTTCATCAACCAGATTATTCAAAAGCATGCCGGACTGGATGTGAAACAGGTGATGTACCCGGGGGCCGACAACTATCATATCGCTACCTTAACGCGCCACGATTATGAGCGCGTAAAACAGAATGGTACTTCTGAAAAACAAATTCATTATCTCCCTAACCCTATCAGCCAGGAAGAAGTAATCCCGGCCTCATCCAATGAAACCAGGGATCAGGTGTATGCCGATCTTGGCCTTGACAACAGCAAGGGGCTTGTTACTTACCCTGTCAGAGGCATCCGCAGAAAAAATATTGGGGAGCTCATTCTGCTGGCTCATATGTTTGGCAACCGCGCCAACTTCGTTATCACCCTTCCACCCGAAAACCCTGCGGAAAAAAAGCAGTATGATCGCTGGAAGCAATTTTGCGATGAAAAGCAAATTCCGGTAACTTTTGAAGCCGGACAAAAGACAGATTTTATCAATCTTATCACGTCTTCAGACTTTTGTATCACCACCAGTGTTCGTGAAGGGTTTGGAATGGTTTTTCTGGAACCGTGGATGATGTCGACACCGGTGATGGGGCGTAACCTGAAAAATATCACTAAAGACCTGATCAAGGAAGGCATCTCCTTTCCGGGATTATACAACTTTATTCGTGTTCCTGTAAAAGGCGACCTGGTAGATTTTGCAGAGCTGAAGCTTGAGCAGCAGAAAAAAGTAATCAACCAGATTATTGAAGATAAAATGCTTGCGAATATTATTTTTGTATCCAATTCACACTTAAAAAAGATGTTTCAGCCAGTCACGCAGAACATCCTTAGTGAAAATCAGGAAATAATAAAAAACAAATTTTCAATTGCATCCTATGGGGCAAGACTTGAGAAACTATATCGGGAAATTGCTGGATAAACAAAATCCGGTATTACCTTTTGAAACAGGAGTGAAAGAGCAAATCACCAGCGTTGCGGATTTGAAAGTGATCATCTTTGATATCTATGGCACGCTGCTGGTCTCGTCGTCTGGCGATGTGGATCAATCAGATTTTAATATTAATAACATCCAGCGCGCATTAATTGAAGGTGGCTACATAATATTTGATGATATCCCGCAAGGAGCTTTTCAATTTATGATTGATGATTTTAAGTACACGATTCTGGAGCATCACAAAAAGAAAAAAGCCAAAGGGATTCCCTTTCCGGAAATAAATATTAGTGAAGTCTGGAGTGATGTGCTGGAAAGGGCCGAAAAAAAAGTCTGGATAGAAAAAGGGAAACACGCATGCGTGAAGCAATTCGTCATTACTTTCGAAGTATTGAGCAACCAAGTGTATCCCATGCCCGGGATGCAACAAATCATTGACCATTTAAAAGAATTGAATATCCCATTGGGAATAGTTTCTAATGCACAGTTTTACACACCGCTCATCATGAATCATTATTTAAAAAATGAATCAGGTGAAGAAGCGATCCCACCGTTTGATCCGGATTTAACCGTTTTTTCATTTAAACTTGGAAAAGGAAAACCCGATAGTTTCTTATACGAAAGTCTGATTCCGGCATTAAAAAAGAAATACAACGCCAAACCATCCGAGGTTCTTTTTGTTGGCAATGATATGCTAAACGACGTTTATGCCGCCAACAAGGCCGGATTCAAAACCGCACTATTTGCCGGAGACCAGCGTTCGCTCAGGTGGAGGAAGGATAAGGTAAACGGCCTGAAGCCAGATTTGATTATAACAGATTTGCAACAATTAAAGAAAGTGATAAACAAATGAACATTCATCACCTGAATATAGGTATAATTCACTCCCTTGTCGGGAAAAACGATGGTGTTTCCATTGTCATTGACCAAACGGTGAATGCTATGGTCGATTATCTCGACGTGGAACTGGGAAATATCTTCTTTCTTGCGGCCCACACCTCACCACGGTTTAATGCCGTTACCGACGAAGTGTTTTGGCACAAGAATGATATACACAAAACCCTCATTAAAGGGTTTAACGAAGATCCACCCGACGATCTTGAGCCGATGATCCTGGAGCATGCCAATTATGCCAAAGAGGTTATCAAAAAATGGGTGGACGAAAATGAAATTGACCTAATCATTTCGCACAACACTTCTCACCCCTACAACTTTA
>JASMTJ010000504.1:0-13565 GCA_041694335.1 Bacteroidales bacterium | reverse complement strand
GATAGGAAAGGAACAGACGATATCGCAGCCCACCACCGTAGCCATCCAAACACAACTTCTTGAGATAAAAAAGAACGACCGGGTGCTTGAAATCGGCACCGGCTCGGGATACCAGGCAGCGGTGTTGGCAGAGCTGGGGGCCAGGGTGTATACTGTTGAGCGCTTTAAGAGCCTGAAAGAGACTGCCGAGAAAAAGCTTCGTACGTTAGGATACAAGGGCATCAATCTGTTTTACGGTGATGGTTTTGCCGGATTGCCTGCTTATGCTCCCTTTCATAAAATATTGATTACTGCGGCAGCCCCCGAAATTCCGGAGGTGTTTTTTGAGCAGTTGCGCGATGGGGGAATTATTGTCATCCCTTACGGGAAAGGGGCTGTCCAGCAAATGAAGAGGTTTATAAAATCAGGCGGGGATATAGCGGAAGAACATCATGGATCTTTCTCTTTTGTCCCCATGCAAAGGAATAAAGCCGAATAAAAAAAGCGGACAATTGTTGTTGCCCGCTTCCTTTCAATCGATGGTTTTTTCTAGAACATCTCCAGAATATCGTTTACTTCTTTTTCAAGCTTATCCATGTCTTTCTTGAATTTCTTTTTCAGCTCTTCAAACTCTTCTTTTGAAGCTGTCTGGATTTGCCTGATTTCTTCGTTTACCTTTTCACGTTGCTCCTTAAGCTCATCAAGCGCCTCTTTTTGTTTCTCGCTCAATGCTTCTTCTTGCTGCTCAATCTCTTTATTTAACTGCTTTATTTTCTCATTGACCTCATCCAACTCTTCGTTAGCTTTTTTGGTCAATTGCTCTTTGTCTTTCTCAAGCGACTTTTGAACAGCCTCTTTTAAGTCTTTTGCTTCCTTCTCAACTTCGCCTTCTTTGTTTTGCTGATTGTTACATGCCGAAAGCGTAAAGATTGAAATAAAAAGTATCGCTGTAAATTTGCTTATATTTCTCATAATATTTGTTTTTATTACTTTTACAACACGCAATAATTGATGAATGTTGATTTTTTGTTCGATTTATATCTTAAAAATTTTTAAAATGTAATATCCTCTTAAAGAAGATATCAGAACAGAGTTTAACCAGAATTATTCATAGGTTATTTGGTTTAAAACCTTTGCGTAAAAAAATTAAAAGTCACAGAAGAATTTAGAATGCCGGCGTAAATGACAGGGAAACAAAAAGATAAAGGCTATTTTCAGGTTAGGTAACTCGAAAGAGCTACTGCGCCCTGGAATAATTTGTTGCATGTGTTTTTAATCCCATTATCTTTACGCGGTTTAAATTGAAAAAAATTGATTTCGGTATGAGAAATGTAATTATCAGTGGTTCAGGAAGATGTATTCCGGATAATGTTGTTAAGAATGAAGATTTCCTTCACAATGAGTTTTATGGAGAAGATGGAGTAAAGCTAGATAAGGATAATGAGGAAATTATCGAAAAGCTAAAGCAGATTACCGGAATAAGCGAGCGCCGATACGCTGATAAGGAGCATGTTTTGTCAGATTTAGCAGCAGTAGCCGGAGAGAAGGCGGTGAAAGATGCAGGTATTGATGCCGAAGATTTAGATTATATAATTGTAGCCCATAATGCCGGGGATATTCCTTATGGCAATCGTCAGATGGACATTCTGCCCCCAATCTCCTCTCGCGTAAAAGCAAAAATGAACATCAAAAATCCTTATGCGGTGGCATATGATGTTCCTTTCGGATGCCCCGGGTGGATTGAGGGCGTTATTCAGGCCAGCTACTATCTTAAGTCAGGAGATGCTTCCAAAGCACTGGTGATTGGCGGAGAAACCCTTTCAAGGATTATTGATCCATACGATCGCGACGGCATGATTTTCTCTGACGGTGCCGGGGCGGTTATTCTTGAAGCGGTTGAATCCACAGAGCAAGAGGGATTAATCGCACACAAAACACGTACTGACGCGGTTGATTACGTCGATTTGCTTTCAATGGGGCCTTCCAACAAGGAAGGGTATTCTGAGAAGGGGAAATTCATCAAGATGAATGGACGAAAGCTATACGAGTATGCGCTCAACAATGTGCCGCCTCTTGTTCGTGATGTGATTGACAGTAGCGACATGAAGGCTTCCGATATCAATAAAATACTCATTCATCAGGCAAACGAAAAAATGGATGAGGCGATGGTCAAGCGTGTGTTCAGACTTTATGGCGAGCGTAAGGTTCCTGAAAAGATTATGCCGCTGACACTTGAGTGGCTGGGCAATAACTCTGTTGCCACCATTCCGATAATGTATGATCTCATTCTGAATGGTGAAATGCCGGAACATCAGATTAATCCTGGAGATGCATTGATTTTTGTGTCTGTTGGTGCAGGGATGAGTATCAACGCTTTCTCTTATCGCGTTCCAAAAAAATAACCGGATTTTATTGTTTCGGGGTTTTATTGAGATTCGCAAGAATCGTTTCCACTTCCTCAAGTTTTTCATTTAGCGGAAGCTGACCATCAATCCAATGGATGATATGGCCTTTACGCTCCATGCGCCTGAACCAGGTCACCTGCTTTTTGGCAAACTGGTGGATGGCTGTATTTAAACCTGAAAACATCGCATCATAGTCTATTTGTCCGCTAAGGTAATCGGTAAGAAAACGGTATTCAAGACCATAAAACCGCAGCTGATCGGGAGTGATGTCACGCGATAAAAGGTAATGCACCTCTTCGATCATGCCGCTGTTGAGCCGTTCTTTAAGGCGCAGGGTGATACGCTCACGCAACACCTGCCTTTCAAAATATATTCCGAAATTGATGTTCTCAATCTTCGGGAAGTACTTGTCTTCGGCAGGGTGCTCCTGATCGTAACGGGCAATTTCGATGGCTCTTACCAGTCGCTTGCGGTCGCTTAAATCGGTGTTGTTGTGCTGATTAGGTCGAAGCGCCAGAAGCATGTTTCTCAGCTCTTCATCTGGTTTGCTTAATAGTTCCTGGCGCAAGCCACTGTTTTCCGGAACTTTTTGCAGCCTGTATCCGTTCAGTACAGACTCGATGTACATCCCTGTGCCGCCACACATCACTGGTGTTTTTCCCTTCGAAGCAATTTTCTGATGAGCCTTCAGAAAATCCTGCTGAAACGCATAAACATTATACTCTTCTCCCGGATCCATAATGTCGATGAGGTGGTAAGGAATATAGGTGTTGTGCAGGTAGTAATCCTCGATATCTTTACCCGTGCCAATGTCCATCCCTCTGTAAACCTGGCGCGAGTCGGCGCTGATTATTTCTCCGTTTTTCCAGTAAGCAATCGAAGCTGCCAGTTTGGTTTTGCCCGTGGCTGTGGGCCCAAGTACTGTTATCATTGTTTTTTATTTTTCCGAGTACAAAATAAGAAATAATTTCATGGCTTTAACAGGATGCGTATACAAAAGGCCGGAGCATTAGCTTCCCTTCAGTGTATCATCTTCAATTGCAGCCATGAGATTACGGATATTATTCAGGTCTGCTATTGAGCTTTTTGCAAAGTCAAGCGAATGAAGCACCTCCTTAAACGGAAAAGCCTTGTCTGGGTAGTGTTTTAAAAGGTATTCCGAAAGAATCTCTTCTTCCTTTGCGGGAATGGTTTTCTGACGTTGCTTGAGGTATTGAAGCGTTTTCAGACCATCGAAGTAGGTATGGCATTTTTTCACAAACTCCTTTTCGGATTTTGAATTTCGTTTGAGCTTTTGCAGCCAGTCCAGGTTTTTGATGATGATTTTCATTCTTCCAAGGGCCGGAAGAATCTCTTCAGTGCGATAAAAACGGTTAAACGCTTCATAGATTTCTGAAATCTCATCAAAAACTGAAGGATGGTAAATGGGATAACTCTCCCATTGACCGCTGGCGCCTTTCATCATCGCCGGGCCCGTCCCGAAAACCACTCTGTCGGAGAATCGGGCCATCGGAAAAGCTTTGGCAGCTGTGTAAAACAAAATATCGCCGCTTTTCACCAGCTTTTGCAGGAAGTAAAAATCTTCTCCGGCAATTTTCGGCGTGATGCCACCCACTTTCTGGTAAGCCTCCGTTTTCACAGCAATAGCCGATCCTAGTGCCGTAAACCTGTACGGGCTGTTTATTCGCCACATATTCAGTGCGTAGTGCCGCATGTAAATTTCATACCTGAGGATAGCACGCGCAGCATCGGTTTTTTCAGGCAAGGGATGATAGTAGGGTATCGCCAGCGCAATTTTTTCAGGATGCCTGAGAAGCTGCCGGGTCGCTTTTTCAAGATAATCCGGAGGATAAAACGTGTCGGCATCCATACTGAAAATAAAACCGCTACCTCCTGCCATTTCAGCGGCTTTGTCCATGGCCGTTTTCCGGGCCCATCCCACACCGTAATGCTTCTCATCCCAGCCTTGTGTGCTTTTGTCGATAACCGTGACCAGGAAATCAAAAGATTGTGCAAGGAAATCCAGCGTTTTTTGATTCCGCTCACACACATCTCTTTTGTCAGGGTCATGCCACCAGCTGTGAGGTTGGTTTACACAAAAGATGGCTTCATAAGGATGGCTGGTTTCCTGGTTTTGCAAAACCTCCATAAACGATCGGATGTTTTCTTCCTCATCGAGCAATGGGATGCACAAAAAAAGCTTTGTGTTGCTATTCATAATGTTTCCGAAAAGAAAAACCGGAAAACACCATGGTGCATTCCGGCTTCTTCGTTAAAAAGTTTCTATTATTCGATACCGCTAAAGTGCTTCATGAACTGCACTCTTTCGTATGCGGCCGGATTTTCGGCTTTTTTAAAGCTCATTTTTCCTCTGAAATCGTCGATGGTCTCAAAGCCATGTTTTTCCATCCAGGCCTCAAGGTCTTTTTTCATCCCCGGAAGGACAGAAAACCCTTTTTTGTAGAGCACAGAGCTCATCTGCACGGCATTGGCTCCGGCCAATAGTTGCTTGATGAGTGCGGCAGAGTCATGCACGCCTGTGCTGGCTGCCAGGTCGCAGTGAATCTTATCGCTCAGCATGGCTACCCAACGAAGCGATATTGGCAGCTCATCCTCAGTGCTGTAGACATTTGTCGCCTTAATACTGAAATTGTCAATATCAATATCCGGAGAGAAGAAGCGGTTAAACAACACGATGCCTTTCACTCCTGTCCAGCTCAATTTCGTGATAAAACGGGCCAATCCCGAAAAGTAATAACTCACCTTGATGGCTACCGGAATGGATACCTCTTTGAGGATTTTATCAATGATATCAAAGTAGATTTTTTCATTGTCGGCTCCGGTGCGCTTGTTATCTGAAGGCAGTACAAAAACATTGAGCTCCAAAGCATCGGCTCCGGCATCCTGAATTTTTGATGCAAAACTCGTCCACTCATTGTCCGAAATACAGTTGATACTGGCAATGACCGGCAGTGATGTTTGGCTTTTGGCCTCTTTGATGAGCTGCAAATACTTGTCAACGTGTTGTGTTTGTGTGTAGTTGCTGATGTAATCTGCTGCTTCAGGATAGTTTGAAGGGATGCTTTCGTTTTTCGCCTGGTGGATGCTGTAAAGAATTTGCTCCTCGAACAGCGACTTTAAAACAACGGCTCCGGCTTCATTTGCCTCTGCCTCTTTAATTTTTTCAATTGAATTTGTAAGTCCTGAGCTTCCTACAATCATAGGGTTTTTTAATTCCAGCCCCATGTAACTTGTTGATAGATCTGCCATCTTGATTGGTTTTTAAGAATACCTTTTCGAAACAAAATTAAATATTGTTGTCAAATAACCTAAAAGAGTGAGTTATTTAAACTCTTTCTGAAATAAAAATCAAGCCGGAAGCCTTTGTTCCGGCCTGATTATTATTTGTTTGGATTCGCTTATTTCTCAGGCTATTTCTCGCTAAAATACTTCATAAACTGAACGCGTTCATAAGCGGCCGGGTCTTTCACATTGACCTGGCTTAGCTTGCCTCTAAATTCATCCACATTTGCAAAATTATTTTCATCCATCCAGTTGTTCAGCTCTTTGAGCATTTCGCCAATAACATCATAGCTGTTTTTATACAGTGTCGATGCAATCTGAACGGTATCGGCTCCGGCCAGCAATTGCTTAATCAGGCCTTTACCATCGTGGACACCCGTCGATGCAGAAAGGTCACAGTCCACACGTCCAGCCATGATCGCTATCCAGCGCAGCGACTGCGTCAGGTCCGATGGATTACTAAGCACATTGGAAGGTTCCACCTGCATGGTCTTCAGGTCAAAGTCCGGACTGTAGAAGCGGTTGAAGAGCACAAGACTGCCTATGCCGGTTTTACTGAGTTTTTGCAGTGTAGGAGCGAGGCTTGAGAAATAATAGCTAAGCTTCAGCGCAATCGGTAGCTTGGTATGCTTTTGCACCTCCTTAATAATGTCTTCGTAAAGCTTTTCGTTGTCCTGCGTGGATTTGTTAAAATCCGAAGGAAGAACAAAGGCATTCAGCTCGATGGCGTCGGCCCCGGCATCTTCCAGCTCTTTTGCAAAATAGGTCCATTTCTGACTGGTAACACAGTTAATACTGGCGATGACCGGAATGGAAAGCTCCTTTTTCGCGTCCTTTATCAGCTTGATGTAGTTAGCCAGCGTATCTTCGATATCCTCATATTCGAAATGGTTATATGTTTCTGGATATAAGAAGTTTTCGGCGGTCATCTTCGTAAAAGTCTCCTGCATCTCATGAATGATTTCTTCTTCGAACAGCGACTTTAAAACGACCGCTCCGGCACCTTCTTTTTCAATAGCTTTTAGTTTGTCGATAGAATCTGTAAACCCTGAGCTTCCTGCTACAAGAGGGTTCTTAAGCTTTAGTCCAAGGTAGGTTGTCGTTAAATTTGCCATAATTATCTTGTTTATTTTAATATCAAAAATACTTTTTTAAAAAAGCTTTTCCTAACCTTTTCTGATAAAAAGTTTTTCAGCTTACTGCGCTTAGTTCTGTTTACAGAAAAGAAAATGTTCTATTTGTGGTTCTCCCTAAGCAGATCGTTTATAATCTTCACCGGGTTGAACGTGATGATTGGCACCTCGACGAAAACCGTGATCCAGTCGGCCATCGCTCCGTTCCACAATCCCGGGAGCTCCTGCGCCTTGAGCTTTTTCCCGTCCTTCGATTTTTCGCTGATAAACCCGGTAGTAGGGTCAACAAACTGCTTCAGGTTAAACGGCTCTCCCTTGAAGTCGTTCAGTGCACAAACCAGGTCTACCGGATTGAAATGGGTTGCTTGTGAGGCAATGGAGGCCTGCTTTTCATTGTCAAAATCAATCTGTGCTTTTTCAATGATTTGAAGTGATTCCTTTCCGCTGGGCTCCTGAATCCAGAACGGGCCACCGCCGGGCTCTCCTTCGTTTTTCACCATGCCACAAACTCTTACCGGACGATTGAGCTGATTGAAAAGGATATCCACCCGCTCGATGTACTCCTTCTTATTGAAAGACTCTTTAGTATTGCTGATAAGCAGATCTTTTTCCGCGAAAGCGCGCATCTCTTCAAGCTCTTGCTCTGTGGCGCTGCCCTCATTTAGCAGCTCCAGGTACTCATCAATTTTTTCCTTGATTTTAAGAAGGTATCCGCCAATGACTTTTTTATACGTGTAGGTGTGAGGCTTGAGGCGATCGGGAACGATATTGTCGATGTTTTTTATAAAGACAATATCCTCTTCGAGGTCATTCAGGTTCTCGATCAGCGCTCCGTGACCACCGGGTCTGAACAGAATGGACCCTTCTGTATTTCTGAATGGTTCATTTTCAGGTGTTACTGCAATCGTGTCGGTGGATGGTTTCTGAATAGAGTAATCAATGTGGTAACTCACTCTGAATTTACTCTCGTATTTTATCTTTTTTTGATTTACAGCGTGCTTAAAGGCATCCATGTGTTCGGGTGACACCGTGAAATGAACCTTGACTTTTCCTTTGGGTGATTTCACGTAATTGGCACCTTCCACAAGGTGCTCTTCAAATGCCAGTCGTGGCCCACCCTCATACTGATGAAAAAGCAGCAAGGCTTTGGGCTTGTTGGCATAATCAAGGCCTTTACTGGTGAGGAGGTACTCAAGAACCAGTTTGAAATGCTGTTTTTTCAGACATTCTTCAAGCTGGTGGCCTGAATGGCGCATCGCTCTTTTCAGCTCACCGTAGAAAGCAAACTCCTCAATATGATCAAGAAAGTACTTCACGGAATTGAATCCCTTTTGGTTATCAAGTTCCTCAAGGTCCTCATCCGAGCCGGTATAGTTTTGCATGAAGGCATACAAGTCCTTAAACATCCGTGAAGCGGCTCCTGAGGCCGGCACAAACTTGATGGTATCGAAGTTTTTTATCGATCCGTCGTAGTAGTTTACAAGATCCTCGGTTTCCTTTTCAGAAAACTTAAAGATTCCGTCACTGATGGTGGCCGGGCGCACCAGCCGGATGAACGGGAATCCCTTTTCGAAGTTTAATATTTGTTCATCGATTTTTTCTTTATCAATGTTTTTCTCTTTCAGTTGTTGTAAATCGCGATCGCTGAGGTTTATCATGGTTATTTGTTTTGGTCGATTTGCTTAAGCAATATTTCTATAGATTTTTTTAGCTGCGGATCTTCTCCTTTGGCTTTGCTGTCGGGAGCGTTATCAAGAATAACATCCGGCACGGCCGGTTCGTGCTCCATATTCTCTCCTGTGGCTTTTACATACCATGCTCTGAATGGAAGCCTCACATAAGAACCATCCACAAGGCCGACGCCACCGGTGGAAATTACAGCGCCAAAGGTGGGGGTGCCAACCAGCGTGCCGATGTCGAGGGTTTTGAAGGCATGGGAGAATATCTCGGCATTAGAGTAACTGTTTTGGTTACAGAGTGCCACCGAAGGGCGCGTCCACGGGAAGAACGGAAGTCTTTCCCCGAAAGGGTAAATATCCCTGAATTTCTCATTGTTCTTTTCCAGGTTGTCTGTGGCCCCGCGCGGAATGGTGTAGGCATGCTGACGCACATCAAGGATAGCCATCAGGTAATCGGTGGTCCAGCCTCCGCCATTGAATCGTACGTCTACCACAAGTCCTTCCTTATCGTAGGCTGAAGCGGCAAGTTCACGCTCAAAAGCTTCGAAGCTGTTCCAGTTCATTCCGCGGATGTGAATGTAACCCAGCCGGCCTTCCGATAGCTTATCAGTTAGCTCCCGGCGCTCCTCAACCCAGTCGTTGTAGCGTTGTGAGCGGATGCTGCCGGTGGGCCTTATCACTACTTCATGGTCCTGGCCATCGCGCTCCAAAGATAGAATGACCTGCTCGTTGGTTTTGTTATTCAACGGATGATAAAAGTTGTGGTGCAGGTTCACTTCCAGGCCGTCCACGCGCTTAATCAAATCACCCTTCATCAGTTTGCTGGCATCGCGATTGGCAGGTGTTTGAGCTAAGACTTCCTTTACCAGGATGCCCCCTTTTTCAGGAATGATGTCGATGCCCAACAGTCCGGTTCTTGTTTTATTGGTTTCATACCTTTCAGGATTATTCCGCAGCCCCATATGGCTGGCATTTACCTGTCCGAGCATCAGGTTAAAAGCGTAGGTAAAATCGCTGTTTGTGGAAGCAGCCATGCACCAAGGCTTGTATTTCTTTTTCAGCGCCACCCAATCCTGACCATGAAAATCCGGATCGTAGAATCCATCTCTGAGCGCACGCCACCCTTCTTCAAATTTCTGCTCATTTTGTTTCTGATAGTCGATAGTGGCTGTGGCCTTGAAGGAAACAGGCTGCGCTTTTTTCGTTTTGATATCAATCTGTGTAAGCTGACCTCCCGGATAAAGGGTATAAAGTTTTTTGCCCTTGCTGTCGATGCGTAAACCATAGGGTTGCTTTTTGCCTTTCGATACAGCTTTTAATTCACTTCCGTCCCACTTCACTGAGTAGATTTCGTTTGGTGCTTTATAATTACTGCGATCATCGCGGTTGGTCACAAAGTAGAAATTCTCCCCATCCGGACTGATTTGCAGGCTGGATTCGTTGCCCGGAAGACCGGTGACCTGGGTCACGCGCTTGTAAATATCTTCAAAATCAATGACGAGGTCACCTTTTTTCTGGTCTGTTGTATCTTTCAGGAACTCGTCCATCTTCCATTCCTGTTTCGTGCGCTCCCAGTCTTTTTTGTTCAGCCACACAAACCACACATCCTGGTCGCCGTTATTCCGCTCCGAAATAAAGGCCAGCTTATCGCGGCTCCACCGTGGCGAATGATCATTGCGCGGGTGAAGCGAGATGTTTTCCCGCTCGCGGCTTCCATCGGCTTTATGGATGAAGATTTCGCGGTTCCCTTTCATATCGCGCTGCGAGTAGGCCAGCCAGATGCCATCCGGGCTCCAGGCCAATTCCGAAGGAGTGGACCAGCCATCCAGAAGAGTGTTTTCTCCTGAAATCTTTTCGGCGCTTATTTCAGCGGTTATCAAGGTGCCTCTTCCTTTTACCCAGGCGATTTTCCCGGATTCAGCATCAATAGCCAGGGCGTTTTCATCCTCGTCACTCTTTGTCAGGCGTTCGGTTTTAAAAGTCAGCGATTCAAAAAGCGTAGACTTGCTTTCAGCGGGCTGCACCGAAAAGATATCATATTGCTGATACTTATCACTGGTATAAATGATGGTGCTGTCGTTGAGCCAGTCGAAGCTTTTTACCCTGGCGCTTCCGCTAATTACCGTTCTGGCCTTCATGGCGCTTTTGTGGTTGTAGCGTACAAACAAATTTCCGCGGACAACAAATGCAATTTGCTTCCCGGATGGGGAAAGCTTATAGTCTGAGATTCCTTTCGAAAAAGATTTAAACTCTTTATCAGGAAAAATAAAGTCTTTGGTAATCTCTACCTCGATAGGTTTTGACTGGCCGTCTTTCCATAAATAAATGTTTGTTCCTTTTTCGAAAGCAATGGTGTTGCCATTTTCTGAAAGGGTAAAATACCGTACTCCGTCTTTTTTGAAGTTAGTGATTGCGGTGATGTCGCCGTCACGCTCACCGTTTTCCTTTAAGGCAGTTTCAAAGAGGTTGTATTTCCCGTTGCGCGCACTGATAAAAACCAGTTCATGATTGTTTTTCCAGCGCGGCTGAAAATCGTTTCCTTTAAAACCGGTGATTTGGTAAAACTCTTCGGATTCTGTGTTGTAAACCCAGATGTCGCGATTAGCTGATCCGCGGTAAGCTTCACGCGAGGTGCGGCATGAGCCTCTGACAAATGCGATGAGTTTCTCATCAGGGGAGGCCACAGGTTCAAACCCAACGGCATCGACGAAGCGGTGCGGCGTTCCGCCATTTTCATCGATGGCCAGCATGTCGTCTTCGCGCTCCACCTGGGCATAATATCTTGAAGACGTAAACCGGATGGTTTCCCCGGTCCAGTCAGTAACCACATCGTTTTTAGAGTGGTAGGTAAGTTGTTTTACAGGGTTTTGATTGAGCGGGAGGATAAAAATATCATAGTTTCCGTTGCGATCGCTGCTAAAAGCGAACGACTGCCCATCCTTATTCCACACAGGACGGCTGTCGTTGGCAGGATTAGTGGTAAGGCGGATGGCCGTTCCGCCTGTCGACTCAACACTCCAGATATCACCCTGGTAGGTAAACAATACAGTGCTGCCATCATGACTGACAGCAGGAAAACGCAGGAATTTTTCTTGCGATTGGGTTTGAATCGTTGATAAAACAGTCGCTAAAATGAGTACGAATGGGAAAAGTGTTTTCTTAATAATCATATCCAAAATTGGTTTTCTATAGGTTTCAGACCCAAAATTAGAAAAGATTGTTGATTTTTTATGGTATTCGTGTGTTGAACTATAAAATATTTTTAAATTTGCATCCGCATTTGCAATCAAGCAAAGCAAAAGAGTTCTTAAAAAGAGCATGGCCAGATGGCGGAATTGTCCCGAAAAAGCAGAAATCTTTGATTTCATACTTTTACGAGGATCCACGAAAATCCGAGATTTTCGGGAGTAGACGCGCATGGTATAGCATTGTTCTTAAAATATTGAATTGCCCAGGTGGCGGAATTGGTAGACGCGCATGGTTGAGGGCCATGTCAACGTAAAGTTGGTGCGAGTTCGACTCTCGCCCTGGGCACCAGTGATTTAACCCTGATATTCTCAGGGTTTTTGTTCTCAAAAGATTATAAGTGCTCGCCCACGTGGCGGAATTGTCCCGAAAAAGCAGAAATCTGTGATTTCATACTTTTACGAGGATCCACGAAAATCTAAGATTTTCGGGAGTAGACGCACTAAGGTGTAAAAGGTTCTCAAAAGATTATAAGTGCTCGCCCACGTGGCGGAATTGGTAGACGCGCTACATTCAGGGTGTAGTGACCTTCGGGTCGTGATGGTTCGACTCCATTCGTGGGCACTGAAATTAAAGGCTGACTTACCTAATATACTGGTAGTCAGCTTTTTATTTGTCAAGTTTTTCAGGCATTTTTCGGGACTGACGAATAGTTCCCAAATGTGTATAAATAACCTGAATCATCGGATCGGTAAACTGACAATTCTTTTTCACCCCTCAAAGGATCTTCATAATCGAATTCCTCTGTTCATTCCGACTCACTTATTATTCATTACGAATATAAGGATAAAAATAAAATGATCACCCCAAATTTTTTCCTTAAATTTACGATTTAGTACCTAATTACAGTAATTAAAGTTATGGGAGTAATAAAGAAAGTAGTCGTTGGAAAACGGGAAGAGATCGCGATCCGCTATCAGTACGATAAGAAGCCTGTTTTCTTTTACACAAACAAGACCAGGAAGGACGATATCGAAAACAACGAGAAGGTATCCGTTGTATTATCAGAAGTCCTTAATGCAGTAACTGCGGTAATGAACCGTGGCGAACAACCTACCAATGAACGAGTTTACAAGGAATTCCACACACCTAAAGTTACGGACAATGCCCTGGGATTCTCAACACAACTCGATGCCTCGGATATGCTTTGGAATTTTTATTCAGAAGCAAAGAGAAGCGGATCGAAAAAGGAAAAGTACAATCCCGAGAGGATTAAAATGTCAATGGACCTGGTAAGTGAGTTCCAAGAAGAAACAGGAATCTACTTCCTTCCATTTAACGAACATAATGAAACGACCTTAAAACCTTTTTCGGATAACTTCTCTTATTGGCTTCTTGTGAAGAAGATGATTCCTACCAATAAGTACATGTCTATTATGGACGACCTGGCGAGGGGACTTCGATTTGGATGTAAAGCATTCAATCCCTCTTTGGGTAAAATCAGTGATTTAATCCGGAAGTATGAAATACCGCCTTACACCACTGAAGGGTATTTCAAACCGAAAGAGCTCATTGATATTCTTTACAATGATGTCGATGCAGATCACGATTCACGGTACTATATCAATCGACTGGCTTTTCAATGTATGATGGGAGATCCGAATTTAAGTGATCTGGCATTCAATCACCGGAGGATTTCCGGGGTGACCTGGGAAAACACCTGGAGGTATTACGGAAAGCCCCTGGAATTTCAGAACCCGGAGAGCAACAATTACCAGGAAGCACCAAAGGAACTTCGGGACATCAAGAAACTGCATAAGCGGTGTATTGAGCTGATGGGTCCAATGAGTGACCAGGTACACTTATGGGATGAAGAGAGG
>JASMTJ010000503.1:0-4070 GCA_041694335.1 Bacteroidales bacterium | reverse complement strand
CGTTGTAGTTCCAGAGGAACGCATTATAATGTACGTTAGAGACAATGGGGAAAATATAAGTAATGACGCATATTGCAATACATTTTATAAAAAATTCAAAAAGTTTATAAAGATGCTGATAAGGTTTAGATTTTTAAAAAAAGATATGAAAGCTCACTTTGGGATATAATGGTCAGTAACTCGGTAGTGGCGGTTATCGATCGAGGTATAGGGTTTTCTAAAGATTATTTTATAGTTAAGCTCGATTAGTGGAGGTAAATGCTGTGATATCGCTTGAAGATCCGCTAAAATAAAGTTTTCCGGTTATTCTGGCAACCTGAACCCATGAATTCAGTCCAGACTCACCCTTTTTAACAATATGTCACATAGCGTTACAATAAAATCAAAGGTGCATCACGGAAAAGGTATGGAGGATTGGCTAAGGTTTATACCCTGAGATGCAATATGATGGAAGGATAGTACTATGACTTCTTTTAACGTTCGAGCGTTTAGGAATGCCCTGACAATAACTATGTTAGTAATACCTTGTCTGGCTAGTGCCGAAGTAATTTTTGAAGAAAATTTTAATGACCAGGCAGATTTTACATCAACTATGCATGCGACCGTCGCCAGCCAAAAAGTCTCGGAAGGGCGGGTATTACCCGAGGGGTGGGACGCACTCTATCAAGGTACCCAGTGGTCGCCCGAAACCGGCTATCCCAATAACCATGCGTCTCTCGAAATTCTTGAATCAAATTCTGATAAGGCGATTGGTGGATCCGGGAAGTCGGCGGTAAATTGGCGTGAGTCTTACAGCCGGGGCTGGAATAACTGGGCATCCGACAGTCAGTTAATTAAATTGCTAGGCCGGGAATATTCCGAGATTTATGTTGAGTTTTGGGTATCGTTTTCAGAAAATTGGTACGGTAGGGATCACGAGTCCAGCTTCACGTCTAAAATTTTTCGAGTTGGGTCATGGAGTGGGGATGGTGATATATTTAATGGAGCTCTCGATGCAATTGGCCCTGTATTTTTTTGGGATTATAAGCGTGATAAATATGGCATGATAAATATCCAGGCTTTCAGGGGCGGTCCCTGGGGTGAAAATTATATGATGGATACAAATGCCGCTGGTCTGACTACAGTTAGTAATTACGGCAGTAGTACAATTGGAATGTCATCTGGGGGAGAAAACCCGAAAGTTCTGGATCAGATAAATGGAGGATATTTGGCCGATATCGATCGGTATGACTTTATTACACACGATCAACTTTTCGGCCCCGCAGGGCATTGGACGAAGGTTGCTTTCTACGTAAAGTTGAACTCAGCTCCTGGGGTCGCCGATGGCGTCATGATGCAATGGATTAATGACCAGCGAATAAAAGTTGAGGATGCAGTGCCGTGGATAGGGACCAATATTGATAATAAAGTGGTTGGATGGAATTACATCGCCATTGGTGGCAATGATTACTTCCAACCCTACCCGAATGATAAAAGATTTGAGGATTGGTATGCTATCGATGATGTTGTAATACGTAATGACATTCCTTCTCATCTGAAGGAAACCGCTAGCTCATCAGAGGCACCCAATCCCCCGCTCAGCTTAACGGTTGAGTAAATGCTATCTTGGTGAAAGTGCTGTAAACAACCCTTTCAGGAAACCGTAAGCTCTTCCGATAAGGTATAGATTATCGACGAACAATATTGGTAGCACATCAATGGGTTTAGGAATAAATCTTGCCCTTATGATCCTTTTAAGTGAGAGAATTGCCGGTGGCATCTGGGTGGCGATAAGCGCCAGAATCCAATACTCGTTTCCCGTGGCAGCCATGTCGAGGGCGAATATTGTCAGTGCCGGGTAGATGATAACTAACCAAAATACCTTATCTCGCAGAGGTGCCGGCCAGTTATCAATGTAGCTTTGGGCATGCCATGCTTGACGAGCGATGAACTCGGTTATTGTTTTTGGGTTACCCAGGTGAATGACGCCGATTTCATTTTTTATTTTGACGTTATACCCTTTTTCTTTCAGTTTTTGTGATAACGCTGAATCTTCGCCAGAAGAAAGGTGCGGTGGAAAACCGTTCACTGAAAAGAAAACGTCTTTGTCAATTACTATTGAACAACCCATTAAATCTCTTTGCTGATAGTCGTTCCGTTTGCCTTTCAATAACCAGTATTTTTCTACAAAGGGCGGTTTTTCCGAGGATGAAATCGACCCACCAAGCACGGTATTTTTCCCTTGGCTTTCCGCTAGTTGAAGTGCGGTTTCAAGATGCTTTTCATTAACTGAGCAATCAGAATCTACGAATATTAACAGGTTTGCCGCAGCCTGTTTGGCGCCGGTATTGCGCACTTGGCCTACCTTGATATCCGGTGCGTCAATCACTTTGTCCGCCAGGGATGCTGCAATTTCCCTGGTGGCATCCTCTGACCCATTGTCAACCACAATAATCTCGTAGCTGTCGCGAGGCAGAGTTTGGTTGGTTAATGCGTTCAGAGAGGCTTTAATATGCTCCTCTTCGTTATAGGCGGGCAATATTATTGAGCAGGCAAGTTTTTTTTGCATAATGTTTGGAAGTTATCTTCGGGTGGTGGGGAATAGTTTTCTCATGAAAAATTTGATTTTTAGTTTTGTGTTTCCGAGATGGAAATTTTTCAAAAAATAAAGGAGCTTCCGTGGTAACTCCCCGTTCATATTGTCGCCCAGGTGATACAGAGTGATTGATTCTTTCAGTTTCAACGGTTCTCTTGGGCTGGGTAAGCACCCATTATGCTCCAGGTGAACGGGCCAGACGTTAGCATCGAGCAAGATTTTGTGAAATGAAACATCCAGAATACCTGACTGTAACAGTCGTTCATCCCACCCGAGGTCGAAGACAAAGTCCCCAAGGGAAGGTGCAGCAATAAAGTTTGACTTTCTCCATATTTCATAAAATAAATGAGGATGACTGCCAATGACTCCTCTTACGCCCGCGCGATAAAGCTCCTCGATGTATTCCCGCTGATAAGGCAAAGGTGAGGTGGAGGCTTCAAGCCCCCAATGTAACAGGACGAATAAATGGTCAACTTTGTCGACTGATGCGAGCACTCGTTCGGTGAACGTTTGGTCAAGCGGTTGGTAAGAGGTTTGGCTTTTATCGGTGTTATCGGGCACATCGGAAGCCGCGAGGAATCCCACTGATTCACCCTTGACGGTGATGACAGTTAGCCCCTGATCCTTCAGGCCGATCGCCTTGATACCCGAAGCTTCAAGCACTTTGACAGTTTCATCGAAGCCTTCCTGCCCGTGTTGAACGGTATGATTATTTGCCACCTGCAGGACCCTGAATCCTGCCTGGTAAAGAAGGCTCGCATGTTTGGGGTCTCCCCTCAAGACCATGCTTTCAGGCTCTTTGGGATCGAAGTTGGCATTGGTCAATGGGGCTTCCAGATTACCTACGACCATGTCGGCCTGACTGAATATATCCTGGACTTTTTCGAATACGTTATTGTTTTCCAGGTAGGTTCGTGGGCCATGGCCGAACGACGTATAATATTCGCCGAGGCTGATATCACCAACAAACATAATTCTGGGCATTGGATTACGAACCTGTTTTGTTTATTACGGATTTGAATTTGCCATTGGAACCTCGGGGAACCTGATCGGTGTATTCAATGACAAATCGTAATTCCTGGGATAATTTTTTCTGGCATTGGCTTATCACCGCTTGTTCATTCAGTGTGGCATTGGGTTCAAGTGCAATCAGTAAACGGCAAAACTCTGGTGTTTCCTGGATAATTTGGGCTTCCTTCACTGACGGGAAGTAGCCGAAAATTTCGCCGGTCCTCCCTATTTTTCTGCCGGAGGGGGTTACCAGGTAATCGTCTTTTCTTCCGCTGAATGCCGCTATTTTGGGGTTGCCGGTCAGCCTGTTCTCGTATTCATGAGGTACTGCCGTGTCCCCTACGTCGTACCGGATCAATGGCATGGCGGTATTACATAGGGTTGTCGCCAAAATAGTGTGTTCTTCATTGCCGTCGTCTGGCGGTGCCAGTTCGGTCAGGCCGATCAATGGGTTTGTGTGATAGATACCGTCCTCAGCCTGGCC
>JASMTJ010000502.1:0-3315 GCA_041694335.1 Bacteroidales bacterium | reverse complement strand
AAAAAAATGCCGGGCATCACCCCGGCATTTCAACATAACCCCTAATTATAATGGAAAGTATTATTTGGTAAGAGATACAAAAGTATAACAGCTTTTTAAAAGATCCAACTTTTTCTGAAAAATTAATTAAAATATTTTTTGTTTATTCTGTAAGCAGTATAAAATCAGACTATTAGGTTGTGAAAAACAGAATGCGATACGGTGTAAATAAAAAAATGCCGGGCATCACCCCGGCATTTCAACATAACCCCTAATTATAATGGAAAGTATTATTTGGTAAGAGATACAAATATACAAACGAAAAATTTAATAATCCTAATATCCATTAAAAAAAGTTTAAAAATAATTTGTTAAATTTTTGTTTATGCTTGTAAGTGTCTGTAAAACAAAAAAAAGCACCGCTCAAAGAGCAGTGCTTTTTCTTAAAAAATTATAGTTTTAGAAGCTAACTTTGATACCGGCATTTACCATTCTTGGAAGACCGAGGAATACCTCAGCATCATCCGCATCATGGTCACCGTCAAATCCGTTGTAACGGCTGTTATCAGTAGCGTCCTGAACGTATACCTCATCAAGCAGGTTGAAGATGTGTGCAAAAGCAGTCACTTTGGCGTTGTCAATCTGCACAGGAAGAGTGTAATCAGCATGAATATCAATTACAGTGTAAGCAGGTGTTTCCCAACTTTGGGCTCTGTCATCAGGATTCTGGCGTCCGAGTGGGTCCCATGCAGCATAATGGTCAGCATAATGGCGAACCACACCTTCAATACGCAACTCTTTCACGGGCTTTAATGTAGCTGCAACAGCCATTTGTGTTTGAGGAGCATCACCTACTTTCAGGTCGTTTACGTAGTAGTTATACTCAACAGAGGTTGGTGTTCCACCGTCACTGTAATCGGTATAAGTACCATTTGCATCAGAAGTGTGTTTCCAATCGCCGAAAGAAGCCATAGCACCAAGCGTGAAGAAGGAAACGGGGTGCCAGTGAGCTTCCATTTCAATACCGGCATGTGTCTGGTCCATACCCAGGAGAGAAATGACGGCATCATCACCTGCTGCATTCTCAACACCGACAGTGATAGCACGGTCTTGCCAAATAGTATAATAACCATTAAGCTTGAAGTTGAAAGTTTCATCAAGGTTAAGGTATTGAACTCCGGCTTCGAAAGAGGTGAATTTTTCGTTTTCCGGATTATCGATCAAAACACCATCAGAGTCGCGGATAACACCGTCGAAGATAGGCACCTTAGAAACGAAACCAACATTTACAAAACCGTTCAGTGTTTCGGTGAAGTTGTAGTTGGCACCACCTTTGGCCTGGTAACCGCTAATCCAGTCTGACTCACTCTCCAGTTCATTTGAAGAATTTTCTGCCATCATGAAGTGGTTTACGTGAGTATATTTAATGGATGAAGCACCTAACATACCATAAGCACTAAACGCTTCTGTTTTGTATTCTGCCTGGGCAAAAAGGCCACCCCAGTCAACGGTATTAGTGAAGTTGTATGCAATCTTATCACCCAAACCAACCTTTGCATTAGGATTAAAAGCGTCAGAAGTTTTGATAAAGTAAGAGCCACCCAAAAGGTCACGTACCTCACGGTAGTGCTCAATTTCCGCTGTTCTCCAGTCAATACCAAATTGTGTTTTCAGGTTTTCGTTTACATTGTATGTAAGCTTGGAAATAGCACCAATCGTCCACTGATTGTTACGGCTGTTTCTGAGGATACCGAGGGCAGTATCAGCGTTCATGTTCTGAGCAATGGTAGAATTATAATCAACTATGCGCGAAGGTTCAGAAGCGTAATCCCAAACCACATCACCATAAGTTCCGGTTCCTCCACCTTCACCACCAGAATAGTATACGGTGGTATACTGGCTCATGTCTTCGTTATACTGGTGGTACCAGTTCATGTTCACCTGTGGTTTGTGGTAGAAGTTCTCACGTTCGCTGATAAAGTTCTCGCTGTAGCGATCTCTTGTCTTGCCATTCCAGTTCTGGCGGCCGTCGTAAGTATAATCCACCCAGCTCCAGTTTTCATTATACAGTCTTCCGCTTTCTGATTCTTGGTAATCATCAAGTGCAGCCTGATCATAAGAATCGAGTTCAGAAGCAAACTCGTGGTCATAAGCACCAATATTTTGCTTGTAAAGGTTCTGACCGTGACGCTGAGGGGCGCCAAGGGCATAAAACTCAAGACGGTTGTTTTCGTCTACATTATAAGCGGCGCCAAAGTAGTAAGCCCAGGCGTCTGTCCATGTACCATCAATCACACCATCGCCGGTTTTTCTTACCATACCTGCGCTGATAGCGTATTTCCCGTCAACGAGTCCTGTGTGTGCAAAAGCAGTTGTTTTCAGGAAGTTGCCAGAACCAAATTCTTGTTTCAGTTCCACACCTTCTTTTTGCTCAGCAGGATTTGTCACAATATTCATCGTGCCACCGATAGACGGGGTGGCAAGGTTAACGGCACTTAAACCACGCTGAATCTGGATAGATTCGGTAGCATCACCTACACCGTCCCAGTTAGACCAGTAAACCCACCCGTTTTCCATATCGTTTACGGGCACCCCATTGATCATAATAGCTACGTTACGCTGGTCAAAGCCACGGATGTTCAGGCGAGCATCGCCGGCGCCACCACCCTGAGGAGTAGCATAAACAGAAGGGGTAGTGTTCATCACCAAAGGAATGTCGCGAGAACCCAGCTTTTCTTCAATCTCTTCAGACTGGATGTTAGAAAATGCAACCGGAGTTTCACGCTCTTTCGCGATGTCGGCAATAATACTAACACCTGCAAGGCCAAAAGCGCTTGCTTCAAGGTAGATGCTTCCGAGGCTCTTGGTTTCACCTTCAGCAACATTTACTGTCATTTCCAGGGTGTTGTATCCCAGGTAACGAACCACGATATCCATTTCACCGGCTTCTACGTCAAGGGTAAAAGCACCATTGTTATCCGCAGTAGCTCCGGACGTCGTTCCTTTTACAGAAACCGTTGCGCCCGGAAGGCCTTCAGATGTTTGAGCATCTTTTACGATACCCTTGATGGTTTGCGCATTAACACCGGCAGAAAGCACCAGTAGCAAAGCAGCCATTAAAAAAGTAAAACTTTGTTTTTTCATAGTGTGAAATTTGGTTAAGATATTGATAATGAATGATTTTTGTTAATATATCTTGAGGCAAATATATTCCGGCAGTGTGTACTGTACGTTTCACTAACATTAATTTATTGTAAACAAAAGCGCTGAGCATGTTTAAATAGTGTCTATAGAGTCATGCCATTGTAATTTTCCTTCCCGCCACAATCACTTATA
>JASMTJ010000501.1:0-1540 GCA_041694335.1 Bacteroidales bacterium | reverse complement strand
CTAAACGCTCAGATACCAACCGTGCCACATTAATACCACCAGATCCAATATTTGATGTTATTGTAATCAATGCCATTGGGTATTCACCTTTTTACTTATATTATTGCTCGTTTAAATATACAAACTCAGCTTTCGGTGTAACTTTATATGATTCAAGAACCTAAGATCTTTGACATAATTCCTTATTTAGGCCGAAAAAGTCGATTGCTGTCCCGAATATGGCGGAAATTAGGGTCTGGTAGATTTCCTCTACAAAGTCACCTGCTGCCTGTAGCTTGGCTATGGCTAGCTCGAGAATGCGCTGCAAGGCCATCATAAAGCTGAGGTCTTGCATTTCCTCGCAACAGGCCCGAAACAAGGCCCCGAATGTCCGGGGATCATCTTGACGACGCTGCTCCAAGGCCAAGAACATGTAGCGGACCATGACAATGGAAGTATGGGCGATCTGGCTATCGAAGTCCCTGGTCTGGATGCCTTTTTCTAGGCCAAGATGCTGCTTGCTCATCTTGAAGAAGACCTCGATGTCCCAGCGTTTCCCGTAGAGCCTGACCACCTCTTCATCCGGCAGATGGATATCGGTGGTCAAAATTGCCAACCAATCCTTCTTCCGGCGGTCCCGGACAAAGACGATTTTGGCTGGGCTTCCATCTTTCATAGTCACCAAAGCACTGGCCAGCAGCTTTGCCCGGCCTGGACGCTTTTTGAGAAGGCGATAAATGCCGTCCACAGTTCGGCGCTTGCCCTTGAAAGAATACAGGATTTTGGGCGTTTTTTTGATCATGCCGACTACGTGGATATGCTTTCTGAGCTTGGCTACGGTGGCAGGCATGGTAAACCAACTGTCCATGAGCAGGTAATTGGCCCGAACGCCCATGCTCAGGATTCTTTGTATCATCGGCTCCAAAAGGTCTGTAGCTTTGCTTTGAGCTTCGATCCGACGTTTATAGCCACAGGACCTTTTGTCCATCTTTTTGGTTACTTCCTGCAATCTATTCTTCTTTTTGGCAGAAGATAATAGGGCAAAATCCAAAGGCAAAAAGCTTGCTCCGTCTGACCAGCAAACAGAAAGGAATCGAAAGCCCTTGAGATATTTATGTTCGGCATGATCATAGACCCTGGCTAAAAGCTCAACCATTTTTGACCTGGGCCTTTCAAGGGTAGAGTCATCAACGATCAAGACTTTTTCTCTTTGCTTACTGGTCAATTTTTCAAAGAACAGGATAATCTGGACAGCAAGGCAAAGAATAAACTTACGCCAGTTAAATGTCTCACGCTTTAAAAAATCATAAACGGCATCTTTACCAAATTCTATGTCTTTGTTGTCAATGACGTCATGGTAAAAACTATTTCCAAAGAAAGAGACTGCGAAAAGTGTATAAAATATATCTTTTGCTGCAAAACCCTTAGTTTTACGTATTCGACATCTGTTCAAAATCGTCGCTATATTAAATGACGAGAAGAAATGGTCAATGCGATTGGCCTTGCACTTATCAACTTGACCCTCATGGATAAAATCCTTAGTCTGCATTTGGATCCTTTC
>JASMTJ010000500.1:0-28931 GCA_041694335.1 Bacteroidales bacterium | reverse complement strand
CAAAGGCAACTTGGTCTATCATACCTGAGCTATGGAAAATTCCTGTCCAGCCAGGATCAGGTTAAAAAATCAAGAGCGTATTTAACGAAAGCGTTGAATCTATTTAATGAGATTTTTGGAGAAAATCATAGAGATGTTGCATTAATCTGGTACGGTTTATCCATGGTAGATGTCAAAGAAAAGAACTTCGATGATGCTCTTCAAAAGGCTCACAAAGTACTGACCATGCTGGTGAAGGATTTTGATAATCAGGATTTCACTAAATATCCTGACTCTGAAAGCTTAATTAGTGATGATATTCTCACGGATGCTGTATTACAAAAAGGAAGAATATTCTACCAGAAACATCTCGCAACCAATAACATTACCGATCTTGAAAATGCTTATGAAGCATTCAAAATTGGTTTGCAAATCATTGAAAAGAAACGACTCGAGTATGAGTATCAAAGCAACCAGCTCAATCTTACTAAAAAGGCTGAATCGGATTATGACATGATGCTGAATGTTTTGACAGAGCTCTATGAAAAAACAGGCAATAAAAAATACCTTGCCAGCCTGTTTGATTACATGGAGCGGAGCAAAGCCGCTGTGTTGCTTGCCTCCATCACAGATTCAAAAGCAAAGATATCAGCAAACATCCCCGACAGCGTTCTCAGCAGAGAAAAATATCTCCGTTCAAGAATGAACGGACTGAAAAAACTGATTTTCGATGAAAGTCAGCGAACCGGTAACACAGATACTGAAAAGATTTCGGAATGGGAAAGCATGGTCTTCGAAATAAAACAAGAATATCAAAAACAACGTGAATACATCAAAAACAACTTCCCGGAATATTTTAAGCTCAGGTTAAGCCCGGAAACGCTCTCGCTTGAAGAAACTATCAAGCAACTTGATAACGACCAGGCCATCCTTGAATATAGCCTGCTTGAAGACAGAGCTCTTATTATGCTGATTACGAAAGACTACCAGGAGTTATTTATCAGCAAAACGCCGGAAAACGAAATAAACAGAATGATAGAAAGCATACGTAACAATCTCATTGTTAAAGATTTCGTTAATTTTGATCGTCAGCAGTTTCGCTCTTTTGTTAAAGAAACGCACCAATTATACAACAGTCTTATTAAACCTCTGGAAAATAGAATTGAAAACAAAAGGTTAGTAATTATTCCTGATGGCAAGATGGGCTTTATCCCCATGGAACTCCTTCTCACGGATAATTTCAATACTGAAAAGGGCTACATGAATTACAAGTCGCTGCCCTACTTAATTAAGAAACACCCTGTATCGTATGCCTACTCCTCTACCCTCTTGCATAAAGCCGATCTGAAGGAATTACCCTCAAAGAAAAAGGTTTTTGCCATGGCTCCATCTTATGACAACATAAGCCGAACTCCCATTGATAGTCTGTTTAACCACAGGCAAAAAACCACACTGCTTATGCCTATTCCGGGTGCCAGGCAAGAGGTTGAAAATATCAGTGAAATTTTCCGCTCGGATAGATGGACGGGCAAAGATGCTACCGAAAGCATTTTCACCGAAAAAGCCACCGGATATGCTATCCTTCACCTGGCTATGCACACAATCGTCAATGACGAAAACCCGATGTACTCTAAGCTTGTGTTTTATCAGGAAGAAGGTCAGGAAAAAGACAACCTGCTCAATACTTATGAGCTTTTTGACCTGAGCCTGAATGCTGAAATGGCTGTGCTCAGCGCCTGCAACACTGGCTACGGGAAGCTTCAGCGTGGTGAAGGAATCATGAGCCTCGCCCGTGGTTTTCTTTATGCCGGCGTACCCAGCATTGTAATGACGCTCTGGCCCATTGAAGATGCCGCCACGGCCGACATTATGAAACAGTTCTATGAAAACCTTGCCGAAGGGATGCAAAAAGATGACGCCCTCCGAAAAGCGAAGCTGGATTTTCTTGAAAACACCGACATGCTGACAGCACATCCTCACTTTTGGGCCAGTTTTGTAAATATCGGGCCGGCCAAACCCCTCAACCATACGCAAAGCAGCCTTTCAATACTTTGGTGGATTGGCGGAGGGCTTGTTCTATTGATACTTTTCCTTCTGTGGCGATACAAAATCAAATCATAAGCAACCACCTCTGTTTCGGATGCATCCTTTATTTTTGCAAAAAAAACGTCCGTGATATATCCGAAGAATTTTGAAGAGAAGATTGGCTTTGCGCAGATAAAAGAGGGCTTAAGAGATTTCTGCATCAGCAGTATGGGTGAAGCCTATGTGGATAAAATAAGGTTTTCCTCACATCCTGAAAAAGTTGAAAAGTGGCAGCAACAAGTAAGCGAATTTAAAGATGTACTCCAGTTCAGGGAGCAATTTCCTGAACAGGACTACTTTGACTTGAATGAGGAGCTGCAACGGCTGCGTATTGAAGGAACCTTTATTGAACTGGATAAACTGGCCGAACTGAACCTCTCACTTCAAACAGCACAAAAGATTAATCGCTTCTTCGGACAAGAAAAAAACCAGGACTTAAGCGAACTTGCTTCACTGGCAGAAAATATTCATTTCGAAGAGAGTATCCTGAAACGCATTTCTGAAATCCTTGATGCCAAAGGCGATGTTAAAGACAGTGCATCGCCAAAGCTGGCAGAGATCAGGGGTGAATTGCGTCGCAGCAAAAACTCAGTCGAAAGCACCCTGAGCAGAACGCTTAAGGAAGCCAAAAGCGCGGGCTGGGCCGATAGCGAAGTCTCTCCCACCCTGCGTAACGGCCGCTCGGTCATTCCCATTCCGGCCACCCATAAAAGGCAGGTCAAAGGATTCATCCACGATGAGTCTTCCACCGGACAAACCGTTTATATTGAACCCACAGCTGTTTTTGAACTGAACAACCGCATTCGCGAGCTGGAAGGTGCTGAGCGACGCGAGATCATCAATATTCTTACCAAATTCTCCTCACAAATTCGTCCGGAAATTGACAGCCTGCTCAACGTTTACAGGTTTATGGGGCTCTTCGATTTTATCCGGGCAAAAGCCCGCTATGCTATTGAGACTGAATCGGAGAAGCCGCAAATCGTTCATGAACCATACATAAACCTCGAAAATGCACATCATCCGTTGCTTTACCTGCATCATAAAAAGCAAAACAAAACGGTGGTGCCACTCAACGTAAAACTGGATGAGAAAGAGCGTATTCTGGCCATTACCGGACCCAACGCCGGCGGGAAAACCGTTTGCCTCAAAACCGTGGGCATTATCCAGTACATGTTTCAGTGCGGACTGCTGGTACCTGCCAGCCCCGACTCTAAGCTGGGGATTTTTCAAGACGTTTTTGTCAACATCGGAGATGAACAGTCGTTAGAAAATGATTTAAGCACCTACAGCTCGCACCTGCAGCACCTGAATTTCTTTGTCAGGAAAGTGCGCAAAACCTCGCTTTTCCTGATTGATGAGTTTGGTACGGGCACCGAGCCGCAACTTGGAGGCGCCATTGCCGAGGCGGTGCTCGAAAGTCTCAACCGCAAGCAGGCTTTTGGTATCATCACCACCCACTATGCCAACCTGAAAAAGCTGGCCGACGAGCAGGAAGGCATGATGAACGGCGCCATGCTCTTCGATCCCAAACAGATGAAGCCTATCTTCATCCTGAAGACTGGAACACCGGGAAGCTCCTTTGCGTTTGAGATTGCCGAAAAGATTGGTATCCCGAAAAACATCCTCAACCGGGCAAAAAAGAAAACTAACCGCAGCCAGGTGGATTTCGACCGGCAGCTTCAGGAGCTGGAAGTGGAAAAACGTGAGCTGGAAAAGAAAGGCCGCGAAGTGCAGGTGGCCGACAGTTTCCTTTCGGAGATGATCGATAAATATGAGAAGCAGCAGGAAGAGCTAACCAACAACAAAAATAAAATCCTGCGCGAAGCGAAAAGCGAGGCCAAAGAGATTCTCTCAGGCGCCAACCGGCTGATTGAAAAAACCATCAGGGAAATAAAAGAAAACAAGGCCGACAAGGAAAAAACAAAAAATGCGCGCGAGAAGCTGGAAAAGGAAAAGGTGTCTTTACAGCAGAAACAGAAGAAAGCACCTGAAAAACCAAAGGAAGATCCTGCCAAAGAGAAAAAAATCCGGAAAGGAAGCTATGTAAAACTCAAAGGGCAGGACACCGTGGGACAGGTAAGTGAGATAGATAAGAACAAAGTGACAGTTGCTTTTGAGTCGTTTAATTTCACCACCACCAAAGACGAGCTGGAACCTGCCGAGGCGCCCAAATCAAAAGGCAAAGGCAGTGCTTCGAAAGGCTATCGCACCATCATGGACAACATCAACGCCAAAGCTGCCAGCTTCAGCCGGACGCTGGATGTGCGCGGACAAAAAGCCGAAGAAGTGTACACCACCACTCAGCAGTATCTCGACGAAGCCCTGCTGTTGGGCATCAACGAAGTGGAGATCGTCCACGGCAAAGGCGAAGGCATCCTGCGCTCAGTAGTCCGCGATGTGGTCTCTTCCAATCCCGAAGTAAAAGAATACCGCGACCAGCACGCCGACAGCGGCGGTCATGGGGTTACAGTGGTAAGGCTGAGGTAAACAGAAATCGCATCGGTCTTGTGCGCTTCGTGCATGCTTTGCGCTCCATTGTGGTTGCTCTTTTCTAACCACGAAGGGCACAAGGATTTTCACAAGGATCACTAATATACATATTTAGCGCGCTTTGTGCTTTCTTAGTGCCCATTGTGGTTGCATTTTTTACCACTAAAAACACAAATAAATATCAACAAAAACAAGATCCCTATCTTCCTTCCAAAAAATCCATTAATTCCTGCAGGGTGCCGCTTTTGTGGAGGATGGTTTTATCGGTATCCAACAAAAAGAAAGAAGGCGTTCCGTACACAAAGTAATCATCTACCGCCTGTGTTTCCCATCCTTTGAGTGAGGATAGGTGAATCCAGTTGTAGCCGGAAGCTGCTTTTTTCCATTGTGCTTTTTCGTCGTCGAGCGACACTGCCACCACTGCCAACTCCGGAATCTCCATGGTAAATTTCTTTAGCTTTGGCAGCATCTCCATGCAATGAGGGCACCAACTTGCCCAAAAAACCAGCAGGATCTTTTCACTTTCAATATTGTGCAACGCCACTTCTTTCCCTTTTATATTCTCCATCACTAACGCCGGCGCTTTGGCTCCAATGGCGGTGGACTGTATGCGCGTGAGCTTCTCCTGCATCTCCTCGCGACGTTCTTCGTTGATGCAGTTTATTTCTGAAGCCGTACGCTCAGCAATATGGTTTACAAGCTCATCAAATCCAAATCGTTTAAAGCCCTCTATCAGGTAATTAATGGTGAAATCAAACACCTCCGGATTTTCACGTGTATAATTGATAATGCTATCCACCGCAGTCGCAAAAGCCGCTTCCTGCTGCTCCTCTGTAAATTCCGGATTCCGGTAGTAGCCCAGGTAAGACAGCAATTGCTCCGGGAAAAGCTGGCTACGCAGAATTAAGGGGTCGCCATAATCCTTTCCCGCAAAAAAGCGGGCTTTCATAAATTCATCATATTCCTTATCGGAAAGCAGTTTCTCGGGTACCGGCTCCTTTTCATTCGCCAGCAGTCTTGCCAAAAAGCGGTCATTAGCAATAATGACATCCACCGAGTCATTTAATTCCTCCGACAAGTGCAGGTATTGTAAACGCGCCTCCTCATAAAAAGGATCCGATTCGGGGTAACGCGATAGAAAATCATTCAGCGTACGCTGTTTGTAATTAACATATCCACGCGCCCTCATAAAACGGTGATACCTCCGGGTTGCATCCGATTTTATAATCACCAGATTATTCAGGATAGCTTCGTAGTGTGTATAAACATGGATATCCTCGTTGTGGTACACCACATCCAACTGCTTTTCGCCTTCATCAAAAAGAAGACGGTAAACGCCACTCAAAGTTCCGGCCGGAATATCATATTCAAACTTGTTTTCGCTTCCGCGGATGGTATCAATAATATTAAAATCATCGCCGTAGAGCGCCGCCCAAAAGACTTTATCCTTATTGTAACCTGCGATTTCGAGGGTAAGGGTATTCGTGCCAAGCTGATTCTGAGCCATCAGCCCTCCTGAAAAAGTAGAAAGCAGCAGGAAAATGCTCAGGAAAAATTTGTTTCGCAAAAGCCCGTAATCAATCATCCGTATTATCAATCCTTTACACACCTTAAGGAGTTTGCAAAACCTTTATCGCGATAATTGTAATAAACACCATCGAGGTCACCGTCAAAGTGAATCTGAAGTGCCTGGTTATTATCAAGTTCGGTTGAAGACCAGTAATATCCTTTGAGGTTCATCCCTTCGAAACTGGCCGAGGTGTTACGCGTTCCGGCCAGCAACGCATCAAAGCCTGACGTCCCGCCATTCTTAAGGCGTTTACCTGCCTTAAAGTTGCCGCCGAAATACTCGACCAAACGGTGCCATTCTGTCTCGGAGGGGATGTGCCATCCCTCCGGGCAAATGCCCCCCACCTCTTCCACATGGGTATACTGCATCATTTCATTCCATTGGTAAAGCGCCCCGTAGGTGTCGCAGTTATTTTCATTGTTGTTGTAACAGTATTTTTCTGTGGTGGTGTTGTTTGCCGGATCACCGGAATTGATCATCTCGCCGTACTCGAGGTTTTCTGTCATCCAGCATTGGGTGCCAAACGCTTTCGCGGAATAGGTTTTATTATTTCTTGTATCGGTAAATTCCGCGGGGCAGTTCAGGTCATTCGACCCCGTGGTAAACTGCCACAGCTCACCTGAGGTGGACTCCCCGTCCGGGTCAAAGGCCACGATGCGCCAGTAGTAGGTCGTGTTCGATGCGAGCGTTCCGTGGTTGTAAGTGTTTCCTGAATAATCGATCTCCACCAAGGGCGGGCTGTCCGATGTTCCAAAATACACCTCGTAGCTGAGCTCATCACCGTTCGGGTCGCTACCCTCCCACTCTATTATTTGATTCAAAGGGCGATCAGCGCTAAGTGTCTCAGGGTAGGGTGCTGTAGGTTTATTGGGAGGCTGGTTGGCTCCGGTGCCAGCTCCGGTAGTGGTAAATTGCCATACCGGGCCAGTGGTCTGGTTGCCGTCTGTGTCCTTTGCAACAATCTTCCAAAAATAAGTGGTGCTTTCATCCAAAGGAGCATCAGGGGTGTAGGTATTGGTTTCATGACTGGATTTGATAAGCTGTGGGCTTTCGCTGGTTCCGAGATAAATATCATAGATTAAGTTATCCCCTTCGGGGTCTACAGAAGACCATGTGAGGGTGGGCACCACTTCAATTTCCACGCTTCCGTTAGAAGGATAAGACACCGAAGGCGTGGAGGGAGCTCCGTTCGACGAAGAAGTAACAACTTCTACCGTCTGAGTGGCATTGTCTACACTGGTATAGCCCTGGTTGTTGCGTACCTGCAACACTACCTCATAAATATTTGAAGTCTGAAACTGGTAACTAATCGTGCTGTTATCACTAATCTGATCCCACACCCCATCATTTTCGAAGTCCCATTTGTATTCAACGATGTAGCAACCATCGCAGCTTCCCGGCTCGCTTTCGCTGGCGTCGAAGGTGACAGGGTCGGCAGTGGTGGCCGATTGCGGCGAAAAAGTAAAAGCTGCCACCGGTGGGGTAACATCTTCCGAGCAACCAGTGGGGATGAGCATCATAAACAAGCCCAAAACACTATAAAACGTCCATTTTCTATTCATCTCTCTGTATTTTAATAATCCGTGCAAGGGTAAGCCATTCAGATAAACTCTGATATTGCAGCAAGTGAATGCCTCACACTTTTTCAGGAATACTACTTAGCACCATGAACAAAAATACAAAGGATTCCTATGAGGTCAAAGCCGGCTTTTCATTTCTTTTCAACAGTGATTTTAACGCATAACCTACCGTAAATCACAATACTCTCTTGAAGAGATCACATCATCTACACAATCGTTTGCAGTCAATCTAAAATCGTTATAAATTACGCGTATGGAGCTATTTAGAAAGAAAACGACCTCAATATTTCTTAATTTCGCAATGAAATTCTGAATAATATATTAGCCTTATTTATAGGCGTTTCTAAATAATAATTCTATGCAACAACAAAAGAAGTTTATCACTTGTGACGGAAACTATGCTGCAGCGCATGTAGCATATATGTTTAGTGAAGTGGCGGCCATATACCCAATTACGCCATCTTCAAATATGGCAGAATACGTCGATGAATGGGCCGCAAACGGCCGCACCAACATATTCGGTGAAACAGTAGAAGTATCAGAAATGCAGTCTGAAGGCGGTGCTTCAGGTGCTGTTCATGGCGCTCTCCAGGGAGGTGCTTTAACAAGTACATTTACTGCTTCACAGGGCTTACTTCTGATGATCCCCAACATGTATAAAATCTCAGGAGAGCTTTTACCGGGCGTATTTCACGTAAGTGCCCGTTCGATTGCAGCCCAGGCACTTTCGATTTTTGGCGATCACTCTGACGTAATGAGCGCCCGCATGACTGGCTTTGCCATGATGGCCACCAGCAGCATCCAGGAAATTATGGACATTGCAGGTATCGCTCACCTGGCAGCTATCAAAACACGTATTCCTTTCCTTCACTTCTTCGATGGCTTTAGAACCTCGCACGAGATTCAGAAAGTAGAATACTTCGAAAAAGAAGATATTGAACACCTGCTTGATCGCGAAGCATTACAAAAATTCCGCGAAAACGCACTGAACCCGGAACACCCGGTAACACGCGGTACAGCACAGAACCCTGATATTTACTTCCAGACACGCGAAGTAGTTAACAACATGTATGATGCTATTCCTGACGTGGTGGAAGAGTACATGCAGAAAATCAGCAAAATTTGTGGCCGCGAATACCACCCGTTCAATTATTTCGGTCACCCCGAAGCTGAAGAGGTGATTATCGCGATGGGTTCTGGTGCCGACACCATGAAAGAAGTAGTCGATCATAAAGTGAAGAATGGCGAAAAAGTAGGTCTCGTAGTCGTTCACCTCTACCGTCCGTTCTCAGCTAAATATTTCTTCAAGGCGATGCCTGAAACCGTGAAGCGTATTGCTGTTCTTGACAGAACCAAAGAGCCGGGTGCTCCGGGCGAACCGCTTTTCCAGGATGTGAAAGCCGTTTATTACGGAAAAGAAAAACAGCCATTGATCATTGGTGGGCGTTACGGGCTGTCTTCAAAAGACACCACTCCGGCACAAATTGTAGCCGTATTCGACAACCTGCGCATGAACGAGCCTAAGAACAACTTCACCATCGGTATTACTGATGATGTTTCTTACCTCTCACTTCCTGTAGGTGAAGATATTTCAGTTGTTCCTGAAGGTACTTTCGAAGGGAAATTCTGGGGTATTGGTTCGGATGGTACGGTAGGTGCCAACAAGAACTCGATTAAGATTATCGGTGAAAACACAGATAAGTTTGCCCAGGCATATTTCTCTTACGACTCTAAGAAGTCGGGTGGCGTAACCATTTCGCACCTGCGCTTTGGCGACCACCCTATCACCTCGCCTTACCTTGTAAACTCTCCTGACTTTGTGGCTTGTCACGTGCCGGCATATCTTGGCAAATATGACTTGCTCAAAGGACTGAAGAAAGGGGGCACCTTCCTGCTCAACTCTATCTGGGATGAGAAAGAAACCCTTGACCATCTTCCAAATTCAATGAAGAAGTTTATGGCTGATAATGATATCAAGTTCTATATCATTAACGCCACTAAGATTGCCAACGAAATTGGTCTGGGTAACCGCACCAATACCATTATGCAGTCGGCCTTCTTTAGCATTGCCAACATCATTCCTCACGAGCAGGCTATCGACGAGATGAAGAAAGCCATTAAGAAGACTTTCGGGCTGAAAGGTGAGGAAATCGTAAATATGAACTATGCCGCTGTTGACAAAGGTTCAGATAATTTACACCAGGTGAAGGTGGATCCCGCATGGGCGAAACTTAATCCGGAAGACAACAGCGTGGATGCTGACATTCCTGACTTCGTTAAGAATGTTGTGATGCCGATGAACGCACAAAAGGGAGACGACCTTCCGGTGAGTGCTTTCCTTGGCCGCGAAGACGGAACTTTCCCTGCCGGTACTACCGAGTATGAAAAGCGTGGTATTGCAGTTAACATTCCTGAATGGCAGCCTGACAACTGTATCCAGTGTAACCAGTGTGCTTTTGTTTGTCCGCACGCTGCTATCCGTCCATGGCTCATCAACGAAGAAGAGAAGAAAAACATGCCGGAAGGTACAGTGACACTCAAGGCTAAAGGTAAAAACTTCGAAGGTCATGACTACAGAATTCAGGTAGCACCACTCGACTGTACGGGTTGTGGCAACTGTGTGGATGTATGTCCTGCCAAAGAAAAAGCCCTGGTTATGGAGCCACTCGATGAACAGCAAGAGCAAATCGAGAAGTGGGATTACTTCGCTAACAATGTTTCATACAAAGATACACTCGTACCAAAAGACCGTACGGTGAAAAACTCTCAATTCGCTCAGCCATTGTTTGAGTTCTCAGGAGCTTGTGCAGGTTGTGGTGAAACTCCTTACATCAAAGCAATCACGCAGCTGTATGGTGAACGCATGATGATTGCCAACGCCACAGGTTGTTCTTCTATCTTCGGTGGTTCTGCTCCTTCTACTCCTTATTGCGAGCACAAAGAGAGCGGTCACGGTCCGGCATGGGCTAACTCACTGTTCGAAGACAACGCAGAGTATGGTTACGGTATGGCTATTGGCGTGAACAATCAGCGCAAGCGTATTGCCAACATCATGCGTAAAGCATCGCAAAATGGCATTACAGAAGAGCTGAAAGCCGTATTCGCAGAATGGATTGAAAGCATGGAAGATGCTGACAAGTCGGTTGAAGCCACTTCGAAAGTGATTGCTGCTCTTCAAGGTAACAAAGAGCCTTTCGCAAAGGAAATCATGGACCTGAAACAGTACCTCATCAAGAAATCGAACTGGATTGTTGGTGGTGATGGCTGGGCCTATGATATCGGTTACGGCGGACTCGACCACGTGCTTGCTTCGGGCGACGATGTAAACGTGCTGGTGGTTGATACGGAGGTTTACTCCAACACCGGAGGCCAGGCTTCGAAAGCCACGCCTGTGGGTGCAGTAGCTAAGTTTGCCGCTTCTGGTATGAAGGTGCGTAAGAAAGACCTCGGTATGATGGCCATGAGCTACGGCTACGTTTATGTAGCGCAGGTGGCCATGGGATCAAGCCAGTCGCAGTTCTTCAAAGCCATGAAAGAAGCAGAAGCCTATCCGGGACCATCACTGATTATTGCTTATGCTCCTTGTATTGCTCACGGTATCCGTTCGGGTATGGGCAAATCGCAAGCCGAAGAAGACAAGGCAGTGAAAGCAGGTTACTGGCAGATGTATCGCTACAACCCGCTAATGGAAGCTGAAGGAAAGAATCCGTTCACGCTCGACTCGAAAGAGCCTGACTGGACGCAATTCCAGAACTTCCTGAACGGCGAGGTGCGTTATACTTCACTGAAAAAAGGTTTCCCCGAAGAGGCCAAGAAACTCTTTGTTCAGGCAGAGGAAGACGCCAAATGGCGCTACAACAGCTACAAACGTCTTGCAGACCAAGACTACGGCAAAGAATAAACATTCTTTCAGATATATTGCAAAGGCACTCCGGTTGGGGTGCCTTTTTTTTGTCCGCGACACATTACCAGCAAATTAACCTGATATCAAATAAGGGCAAAATCAATATGACTTGTCTTCTTAAGGTAACACGTAATTATCAATTAATGAAATTATGTAAGCTCCCGACAAATCGAAAAGCAACTAAAACTATCAGGTTATGAAAAAACTACTACTTACTTCTTTAACTCTTTTCTCCATATTCTACTTTGGATTCACTCAGACACAGCAAAGCCTCCCTTCCCTGAACATTAAAAAGCAGAGAGTAAACAGGGAAGCAGAACCCCGTTTTGAATTAGTGCCTGACTATTATGCGTTTGGCAGAATTCAGGGTGATTATGATACAGGTTTTATCCCTGACACGGCCGACTATTCTATCCAAAATGACGGAGATGTTAGTTTTAATGTAATTGAACCGCCTTATTTCTTTTCAGGTCATGCACATCTTTTTGAAAGCATTGACACTAATTCTCTTCCATATACGCTTGAAGGCCCTTATGTTGAAACAAATGAATCATTTGATTTCAAGGTGGTATTCAATCCTGATGGTTCTGGAGATTATTACACTCTTTTGGTCACAGTAGATGATATTGGCAGATATTTCAGAACAACTCCACTTGAGGGAAGGGTTGGAGCTCCAGGCGTTGGTGAAAACAAAGCTGTTGGATCACATGGATTCTCACAAGACTGGTACAACGACCCTGATTACGACCTTGCCGGGAGTTTCGCAAATTATGTAAATGATTATCAGCTTGACCCCAATGCAACTGCCGATGTGGTTTTTTACATTAACCTCTTTGGGAAATCAGAAGTAACCTTTGATCATTTTGAGAACATCACAGACCTGGCCCTCTTTGAGGCAGGCATTGAGGTGCTGGAAGAAAACAATATCTATAACGATGAACCCATCACCTTGGATCCGGGTGTTTATTACATTGTAGTTAGTGGCAACGATAAGTTCAAGTTTAAAACAACCGTCATCCCCGAAGATTACCCGCTGATTATTGAGCCGGAAGAGTTGCATCTGTCGGATACACCGGTGGATTGCTGGCACGAAGGCGGTACTTTTGAAATCTATTGCCAGGAAGGATTCTGGCGAACAATCTATGATATTTCCCTGAAGGAGAACAGCCACTTTGAGCTCAGCTATGATTTCGACCTGCCCATCACGGTGGGTTATGATGATCCGCTGCAAGTGGATGTTTTTGTGGATTCCGACTCCATCGGATACCTGGAGACTGAGCTGATTGTTATTGACTCAGACACTACACGTGAGCATCTCATTACAGCCAATACTTATGAGCCAGTAACCGGAGATGTTTTTTGCAATCCTATAGAAGTTGTTTTTGATGAAGAAGATGAATTTACCGACAACAACTCCGTTGCTTTCCCGATGCGTGATAATTATCATTTATCTGACGGTTTTGGCGATGTGGTGTATCAGTTTACCATTACAGAAGAATGCATCCTGGATGTGGAAACGGATAACCCGCTGATGTACCCGATAATGGAAATTTATACAGAAAACGATGTAAACAATGAAACACCGGATAACCTGGTTCCGATAGTTGAGGGCGAAGAAACCATTTCTGACTGGCAAGTAAATCCCGGAACTTATTACCTGGTCATTGCAGGCCATACTGCTATCCCCGACTATTCCATCACCTTTAATCAGTCTGCCCTCCCGCTGCCTGATGAGCCCATGCTACTTTCGCCGGAAGATGGCGCCACAGGCACCAACGCTTCCACATTGCTTACATGGCAAACGGGTGCATTTACCGATAGCATTGAAGTGCTCCTCGACACCCAATATCCGCCACAGGATGTGGTTTTTGCCGATGACAATCAAACAGACAGCCTGCAGGTTGAAGATCTTGAACCCAATCAGCAATATTTCTGGAGAGTCATTGCTTATAACAACAGCGGAGCCTCAGAGTCTGTAATCTATGGATTTACTACCCTATTGCTCCCTCCTAATTTTATAGAGGCTCAAATATTCGATTTTGTTAACGTCCATCTGAATTGGGAAACGCCTGAAAACATTACTCATACTGTAGCCGAAGATTTTGAAGACTGCACGCTCCCCGAAGGTTGGATTATGACATCAGCATATGGTGGCGAAAATGCCGGATGGTTTGTAACTGATGACGGTAGTAGTGATTATTTTGACATTCCTCCACATACCTGCTATGCGATTTCCAATGATGACCTTAACAATGGGGATGGCTCTGAGGATTACCTGGTCATGCCATCACAGGATTTTTCTAACTGGACAAATGCTACACTGCAGTTTGCATCTTATTATACAGGTATGTTTTATCAAAGCGCATACGTGGAAATCTCTACGGATGGTGGTCAGTATTACCAGGTAATACATGAGTTGGATGCCACGAATGAGTGGACGACGGTTGAGCTTGATTTGTCAGAATATGCTGTTCCCTCAAATACTGATGTGCGCATCGCCTTTCACAGCGATGACAATGGCAGTTGGGGGTCAGGTTGGGCCATTGATGATGTGGAGCTGCAACTGAACCATGGATTCAACCGCAAGAGGGAGCTGCAGGGATATAACGTTTATCAGAACGGGCAGCAAATCAATACGGAAATTGTGAACATCACCGAGTACGATGTCCTGGACCTGGAACCCGGAGATTATGCCTTTGGGGTATCTGCCATTTATGATGAAGGAGAATCTGTTATCATGGAAACAGACTCCCTCAGCATCTATGGTTTTGGAACGCTTGAGGGTTTCGTCACCTCTGAAAATTCCCGTTCTGCGATTTCCGGTGCAGAAATACAACTGACCGGGCCATGGCAGGATGAAATGCTTGATTATACTACCTTTACGGATGAAGATGGGCACTACAGCACAGAGCTCCCTGTTCTTCCCGATTCATCAGCCTACACGATGATTGTATCGGCTACCGGATACGCAAACGACACCATCGAAAATATTCAGATTGCTCACGACCAAGCAACCACGGTAGATTCTGAACTCGAGGAACTGATTCTTCCACCGGGAGAGGTGATAGCAGAACTTAACAATAATGAAACCGTAGCCCTTATTAACTGGAATTCTCCTCTGGGAAACAGGGAGCTGCTTCATTACATGGTTTACCGGTTCCACGAGGAGCATTTGAATAATCCGGGTGAGTGGAGTTTACTTAGCGACTCTGTTGCAACCACCTCCTACATTGATTCCAGCTTCCAGGATTTACCTTACGGAGTGTATCAGTTTGGAATAAAATCAGTTTACAATGACAGTACTTCAGAGGCGGCTCTGTCCAACTCTTTGGAGAAAGGCATGTACTCAAACGTACTTATCAGTATTTCAACGAACAGCGGAGAACTTGTTGAGGATGCCATTGTTGAACTCGTAGGTAGTGATACAACAATCTCGGTAGTCACCGATATTCCTTGTACACTCAATTTTAGTGCTCTTCCAATGGATCTGTACACGATCAATGTTTACGCTGATGGGTATGAAATCTACTCTGGCTACCTAGAAGTTAGCGAACCGTATTACATTCATGAAATTATGTTAACAGAAAGCCTTATTCCTCCGGAGAATATCATGTCCTCAGTCGAGTGCGATGATGTTCACCTTTCCTGGGAATACCAGCCTGAGAGCCCTCAGGGTAATGCAAACCGTTCATTTACGGGATTTAATATCTACCGGGATAACGAATTGCTGAATTTAACTCCGATAACAGACACTACCTACACCGATATGGATGTGCCGCCCGGTTTTTACTCCTATGAGGTGACGAGTATCTACACCACCGGTGAATCGGATGGGATAGAAACACTGGCCGGAATAGAAACGCTGCTTCCGGCAAGTAATCTGACAGCGCAGCATCACAATGAATCAGATGTACTTATCGAATGGGAGGCACCCTCAGGCAGTGCAGTTTTGGCAGCAGCTACTGAACTGATGGGCTATCATCTTTATCGCGCCAGCTCCTTAGGCGACACCATGGTTTTTCAACTCCCGGTTACTTATTCATATCTTGATGAATATCTTCCTGTTCCGGTCAACGAAATTGCTTACACTTACTGGGTGCTCGCTCAATATGATGGTGGATGCCTGGCAGGCCCTTCCAACACGGATACGGTGACTTTTATCAGCGATCACATTGACAATCCCGACAAGGAGGAAGTATTGGTATTTCCTAATCCATCGCGTAAAGCGTTTTATATCAAACTTAAGAGCAAGGCAAAACAGATCAAAATCGTAAACAGTCTTGGTCAAATCAGTTATCAGAAGCTGAATCCGGATAAAAACGTGATTCATATTGCAGGCCTTAAATCAGGCGTGTATTCTTTAAAAGTAGTTTTAATGGATAATACAATTATTTCGAAAACAATAATTGTAAGCAGGTAATAGATTGTAAGTCTTAAAAAAAAGTAATTATAGTATTTTTGCCACATCAAGGTATTGTCCGGATTCACCGGGAACAATGCCTTGATGTTTTTGTTATCCAAAAGAAAAAAGATAATTATGACCATAAACGATAAAGCACTGGAGGAAAAGTACAAACAGGTTTTTGAAAATGTTTGCACTTACGTGGATGAGCAGCGAAAGATGGACGATTTTACGCTGGAAGACCTGAAAAAAATGCTCGAGACCGAATATGTAAATGAAGGCAATGGCTGGACGGGAAAAGGCGAGGTGCAGGAAACCCTTACCGCAGCTACTATTGCCGCTTTTCAGCACAAGATTGTAGAATGGGAAAAAGAACTATCCACAGAAAAATAACAGATCGACAAAATTTTTTGCAAAACCTAAAAACCATGAAAAACCAAATACTCATACTAATCACAGCCCTGGCATTGGCAGGATGCTCAAGCAGCTCAACCACCAACAACCAGGAAAACCAATATCGCAGTAAGGATGGAGCTCACCCTGCATTGCAAGCCACTGTTTACCATCAAACTGCCGCTGAAATGCGTGCCCTCTCCTACCAGGCGTACAACATCGCGCGCTACCGTCTCGACCAGTCGCTGCGCGTGGCCGGACTTACCAAAAAACAAGCGGTAATAGTTGATATCGACGAAACCGTACTGGATAACAGTCCGCACCAGGCGCAACTGATTCTAAATGACGCTGCCTATCCCGACTACTGGGCCGAGTGGTGCAACCTTGCAGAGGCCGAGCCCATGCCCGGCGCCCTCGAATTCTTTAAATACGCCGAAAAGAAAGGCGTGGAAATATTCTATGTTTCGAACCGCCACGACTCCTTACGGCAGCCAACACTTAAAAACCTGAAGAATCTCGGGTTTCCTTATGCGAATGAAAAGCACCTTTTTCTTAAAACCACTACTTCCAGTAAAGTGGAACGCCGCAAAGCCATCGAAAAGGATTATCACATTCTCTTCTTGATGGGAGACAATCTTGATGACTTTTCGGGAGAGTTTGAGAATGGCACCATTGTAGAACGTTTTCAGGAAACCGATTCGATGAAAGACGCCTTCGGCAAGCGCTTTATTGTGCTGCCTAACGCCATGTACGGCGCCTGGGATGCCGCAGCTATCAACTACAACTACGCCGCTTCAAAGGAGGAAAAAACAGAAATGAAAAGACAACGGCTGAGGGGGTTTTAGGAAAGGCTTATTATCCAGTTTTTAGGACTCAATTACTTGATTTATGGTTAATCTCTTGAAATGAATTTTCCTGCTAAAGTCAGGTGCATGTATCTGTTATGATAAATCCGCTTTTGGTATAGTAGCCATAAACCCTTGCCTGAGGTTTTCTTTCATGATTTGAAGGGTGTGGCTTATTTTGTGAATTCCCGCTTTTTCATGATTGTGTGTATAAATACTATCATTGATCCTTAATTGTACCAGACTTTTTTTCCGAAGTTCTACGACCACCAAACAACAGCTATTTTTTATTCGGCAACAATTCGAAAACATAACACCTCTAATCTGCTACAACCTTTCAAAAAATTTTCTTAATCCCTTTGTTTTAGCTTATCACCTCAGGGTTTTCTTATATCCAGCATAATTAATGTCCTTATTTCGAAAAAAATAAAAAAGGGCACCTTTCAGTGCCCTTTTTAAATCTGATAAAAGAATTTAGTTTTTATCCCACCACAGTTTTGAACTCTGCGTATCGCCATTCGAAAGTCTACTAATGGCTTCCTGAATCATATCCCCATTCAAGGTATATTCCTGATCAGGGTACTTCATCCGATAAGGAAGATCGTTAGTATTCTGGATCTCTGCCGGAATTGGATTAAACGTAAAGTTAAATGTAGTTCCTTCGGCAGGATTTGTTACAGAATAATCAGTGAAAGGAGGAATCAATGTGTGTGGATATCCTGTCCTTCTGTATTCTGCCCATGAAGTATGAGGTTGCATATAAAGCGCAATGTACTTCTGAGTTAAAACATTTTCTTCATTCGCAGCGGGAAGAGCAGCGATATAAGTATCTATATCAGCCGAAGGCACACCCCAGCGATCCATAGAAGCGCGAACACCGGCTTCGTAATATGCCTGATCCCATCCGTTAAGTTCTGACATGATAAACTGAACTTCAGCATATTCCATTAAATACTCTGTATATGCAGGTTCGTTAATAATAACATCACCAGGAAGAGATTCGAACGTAATTGTCGCAGCCTCATCAGAGCTTTCTGCAATTGGCATACCGATATAATTACCATCACCATTAGGTTGAGCATAAATATGGATTCTTGGGTCCATCATACCAAAGAATGGATTGTTTGTAACATCACCAGAATTGTCATGACCTTTCACATTCTCGCCTTTCATTAGTTGAGCGAAAGACAAACCAAAGGCAAAGTCAGAACGATTATCTACATTCCAGGAGGTATACATAGGTGCACCATTGGTGGCGTTTCCTTCATATGTAAAACCAGCATTATCTGCATTCGATTCAAACACACCTTTATCAAGTGCATCGTTGATGTGCTGATTAGCCAGGCTTTCGTTAGCACCACGAATCTTCAGAGCTATCCTCAGGCGCAGTGAATTCGCAAACTTTTTCCATTTTGCAATATCACCATCATATATATTATCACCTTGAGTAAAGCCACTTTCATTCACATTCAATGCAGCTTCAGCTTCCTGAAGTTCATTGAGGATATCAGCATAGATATCAGCCTGCTGAGCATACTTTGGTGAAAGAATCTGCTCTTCTTCTGGTGTGTCACCTAAGTTTAGCGCCTGAAATTCTGCATTATCGGCACCATAAGAGTAATAAGGAATGTCTCCCCATGTGTCAGCCATCAGGTTGAAGGTGTAAGACATCATAATACGTGTACACTGAATCTGGTTGTTGTTGCTTCCATATGCTTGCATATCAGCAGCAGTAGCTGGATCAGTGTTTAATTGGATAACCTTTCTCAGGTTTTCAAGGTTGTAATAGAAATCTTCCCATGTTTCACGCATGGATTCACGGTATCCGTAGCGGTCCTCGTCACCGTATTCGGATTGTTGCCAGTATTGCATGGTTACCGTTGTAAAACGGCCAGAGAACCAAACATCCCGGGTGTCAGTCATAACTTGATCTACTGCATGATTGAATACTGCAGAAGAAGGTGGCGTAGTCGGCTCGTTGGGATTCGTTTCATAATCCACATCACACGCAGTGAACGCCAGCAATGCTAATACTATGATTGTTTTAAATACTTTCATTGTCGTAATATTTTTTTGATTCAAGAATTATAATTTTATGTCTACTTTGAAACCATATGTGCGTCCCATTGGCTGAAGACCACCATCAATACCCTGGATGTTACCAGAACCGGCCACAGTCATCTCAGGATCGAATCCTTCCTGATCTAAGCCCCAAGTGAAGAGGTTACGTCCGTAAACTGAGAGACGAATACTCTTGAAAAGTTGGCTCTTGAGTTGGTCTTGGTTCAAAGTATATCCAAAAGAGAAATTACGCAACTTGATATAATCTGCCTCAAATACACTCTGTGCACTAGGCGTACCATATCCGTGATAAGCGTAAGCACCATAAGCACGACCTGAAATCTTTACGTCATTTTCAGATGTGTTGGTAACTGTGTAGGTTCCGTCCTCATTGAAGGTTACATCACCCTGAACACCGTCAAGTGCAATACCATCTTCTCTGATTTCATTGCCATCAGCATTTACTCCTGCAGTTTCTTTCAACATACCTGAGTACATACCCCACATGTGAGTCAAAGAATAGAAAATACCACCTTTTTGGATATCAATAAGGAAAGACAAGTCAAAATTCTTGTAATTTAAATCATTTGAAATACCTAAGTTATAATCCGGATAAACAGATCCGAGCGGTGTTAAATTAGGTGTACGTGCGTATGCACCACCTGGTGTAACAACTTTGTTTCCATTATCGTCATATAAAAAGTCATAACCCCAAAGCTGACCATACTCGTCTCCTTCACTTGCGCGCAAGAAAACACCACCAAAAGGTGCTCTAACGATATCAAGGGCATCAAGTCCTTCATAAAGTTTTTCAACAGTCATCTTTGTGCTGGTCAGGTTCGCAGTAATTCTCCAGTCAAAATCACTTGTTTTGATAGGAACACCACCTAAGGTAACCTCTACCCCTGTGTTGGCCATTTCACCTGCGTTGATTATCTTCGTCTGATAACCTGTAGCTTTAGAAACTTCCAATGGAATAATTTGATCGGTCGTTACTTTATTAAAGTAAGTAGCACTCAAATTAACACGGTCTTGTAAGAATATCAGGTCAAGACCAAATTCAGTAGTAGCTGTTTGCTCCGGACGCAATGCGGCGTTGGGCAAATCGTTGGAAATAAACAAACGAGGTGCACCCATAAATGTTCCATCACCATTGTATGAATAAGTTGATAAGATACTATAAGGATCTGTATCGTTACCTACTTGAGAGTATCCAGCTCTGATCTTACCAAGATCCATCACATCCATATCCAGAAGATCTGAGAATACAAAGCTACCTGAAACACCATAATAGAAGTATGAGTTTTCATCTTCAGGTAATGTAGAAGACCAGTCATTTCTTGCAGATAAATCAAGGTTCAGATAGCCATCATAGCTAAATGATGCATTTGCAAACAAACTGTTAACCTGCTTTAACTCGGTGTAATCGTCAATAATTGGATTACCACTTGAGTTTAATACGTTATATACATTAGGAACAATGAGCCCGCCTGATGTCTCACTGGTGTTGCGGTCATAGCGATATTCGCGAATGTTACCACCACCTATAGCCTGAATAGAAAGCTTATCTACTTTGGTGTTCCAGTTAATTCTACCTTCGTAGTTGTATTCTGCACGTGAACGAATCACTTCGCGGAAATAAGGTAAAGCCTGTGAGCCAACCGCTACCTTCTCACGAACGTAGAAGCCATAATTATCACCATAAATATTTCCTTCAACGCTCAGGTTGTCCAGAATTTGATAAGACGCGCCTAAACTACCATAGAAACGGTTCCTTTCATCTTCAGGGGTGTTCTGGTATGCTGTCCAGTAAGGGTTGTCAGCATATTTTGGTGTTGAATTATCATATGCAATACGGTTCCATGTTCTTTGAGTAACATCATCATATTTATAATCTTCCAGAATACCATAATCTAACTGGCGCTGACCCCACTGATAAAACTTTTGTCCAACACTGTTGTCACCATAACCAATCTCGGGGCGCCCTTCTGTATAAGTATTAGAGAAATTCAAGTTAGCGTTTACCTTAATTTTTTCACCCAACAGTGCATTTCCTGAAAGCTTAAAATTGTTCTGTGAACGCTCTGAACCTGGCATCGTACCATCTACCGTGCTATTAGCATAATTAAAACGTACACCGTAGCTTTCACCAGTTTTTGAAATACCGATATTATTGTTGTAAGCTACTCCTGTATTAAAGAAGTCAAGCACATCATTTTCAGGTGCCACCCATGGACGCGGGTCACCAATCAACTCACCATCGGGTCCCCAGGCATCCCACTGAGCAACCATCAGATTTGGATCATATTTTGGACCCCAGCTCTCATCCACAGCGAATTGTGGAACCAAAACGGTTTGTCCACCAACATCTACAGTCTGGAAACCATTTGTTCCACCTGCATCATCAGAAATAATCGCACCACCGCCATACTTTCTTTGAAGCTCAGGGTGGAGATACTTTTCTTCAAAATCTACTGAAGAAGTTAAGGTAACATTGAAACTCTCTTTACCAGCTTTTGCTTTTTTAGTTTCGATAAGGATAACACCATTTGCCGCACGAGAACCATAAAGTGCAGCAGCAGCCCCTTTCAGAACCGAGACATTTTCGATGTCGCTAGGATTGATGTCGTTTAACATGTTACCATAATCACGCCCACCAAAACCTGCTTCAGTATTTACACCGTTGTAGTTGGAGTTGTCCATCGGCACCCCATCCACAATAATCAAAGGCTGGTTACTACCTGTAATTGTAGAGGCACCACGAATAAGGATCTTGTTTGATCCGCCCATATTTCCTGAGGAGCGAATCTGTACACCAGATACCCGCCCTTGCAGTGAGCTAATGGCATCGCTTTGCGTAGCCTTATTCAGATTATCTCCCTCAAGGTTTTGAACAGAGTATCCAAGGGATTTCTTTTCTCTTGAAATACCCAATGCCGTAACGACCACCCCTTCGATGTCCATTACTTCAGGCTCGAGAGCTACATTGATAACAGACTTATCACCAATCGCAACCTCTTTGGTAACCATACCAACAAACTTAAAGACTAACGTTTCAGCCTCATCATTTACGGTAAGCTCATAATTACCGTCAAGGTCCGAGGTGGTACCGATGGTTGTTCCTTTCACAACAACCTGTACACCAGGGATTGCCTGTCCGTCTTCGGCACTAGTAGTAGTACCTGTAATTGTTCTTTGCGCTAACACTGCATTAAGGCCCAGAAAAGCCATGAGTGCGAGCAAAATCGTAAATTTTCTCATAGTTTAGATAGTTTTAGTTTAGTTTTTAGTTAAGCGACTAAATCTTATTTTTTGATTATTCCTGCCTCATTAGTCATAATCAAGCGCAATTTATAAAAAATTATCAACTCAACAACACAAAAATAACAAAAAAAAAATACGTGATTAACATTAAAGTAATATTAGATACCCCGTAAGGTGTTGGTTTTAGGTGATGAATAGAAAACAAAGTACTAATTTTGCAAAATCACAAAATCGTTTTCGAAATTTAATAATTTAAATATGTATAAGGAATTATATACGCTGCAAGAGGTTAAGGATGAAATTAAACAACATATGGGAGTGATGCTATATTTCTATAACGACCATTGCCCGCCATGCATAAGTCTCAGACCTAAAGTGATTAAGATGGTCGACGAAAAATTTCCGGAACTCAAACTGGTGTTCATTAACTCTGAAAAACACCCCGATGTACCCGCACATTTCAGTGTCTTTTCTAATCCTACCATAATATTGTTTATGGATGGTCGCGAATATTTCAGAAACAGCAAATACATTTCAGAACATCAGCTGACCGAACAAACCGAAAGGATTTATAAAATGGCCTTTGAATAAAAATAAAGCCGCTGGCATTGTGCCAGCGGCTTTATAGCCTTTAGATATTAAAAACCTGTCTGTTACCCCATATCTCCAACAGTCTTTTCTACCTCCCGCAGGATTTCAAGGTCTTTAACCAGCTGTTTCATGGTGTTATGGTCATCATAAAGCGGACGGTCTATATCCAGGAAATCCACATGCCGGCGAATTACTTCGTGCGCTTTGGTAACGCCTTCACCAAATTTATAATCTCTGAAATCGAGGGCCTGGGCTGCCGCCATAAATTCTATACCCAGAATTCCGTAGGCGTTATCCATGATCTGATTGTTCTTTAAAGCCGTATTCATACCCATCGACACAAAATCTTCCTGGTCGGCTGCCGCCGGAATGGATTGAACAGAAGCCGGCGCTGACAATATCCGCTGTTCCACAATCTGCATATCGGCGGTATACTGGCTGAGCATCAACCCTGAGAACATTCCAGCACCTTTGGTAAGGAATGCAGGTAATCCCACACTCAATGCCGGATTATTCAGGCGGTTCATACGACGTTCGGAAAGCACACAAACCATCGTAATGGCTGCGCCAGCCATATCCATTGGCAAGCTTACGGGTGTGCCCTGGAAGTTTGCCCCGCTCAGCTGCATGTCTTCTTCAGGGAAGAAAATCGGGTTATCTCCCACACCATTCAGTTCAATCTCGACCTGCGATCGGGCGTAAGCCACTGCATCGTGAGCAGCGCCAATCACCTGTGGTGTGGAACGCATAGAATAAGCATCCTGCACCTTACACTTAATACGCTTGGCTTTCAAATCTCCGCCTTCCACCAGTTTTCCGATGGCTTTTGCACTACGGACGGCCCCCGAAAACCCCCGGACCTCATGAAGCTTTGGAGTATATGGCCCCATATTGGCCTTCAGTGCCTCCAGCGACATCGCCGCAGCTATTTCAGCCTGTTTCAGAAAATTTTCTGCATCGTGGATAAACAGTGCACTCATGGCAGTGAGTACATTTGAGCCGTTGATGGCAGCCAGCCCGTCGCGGGCCTTGAGCCCGGGAACAGGAATACCTGCTTTGTCGAGCGCTTCCTTCCCGTCCAGTAGCTCTCCCTTGTAAAACGCTTTACCTTCACCCATCAGCAAAAGAGCTATCTGCGACATGGGAGCCAGGTCTCCCGAAGCTCCCACCGAACCTTTTTCACATACATACGGAGTGACGCCCTTATTGAGCATATCCACGTAAGTTTGGGTAATCTCTACACGGTTACCCGAATTGCCATGTGCATGCACATTGATGCGGCCCAGCATAGCGGCCCTGACATGTTCTATGGGCATGGCGTCGCCAATGCCGGCAGCATGATTGTATATCAGGTATTTCTGAAATTCCTTAACCTGATCATCATTTAGCTCTACTTCTGAAAATTCTCCGATACCCGTGTTCACACCATACATAATTTCATGCTTTTCGATTTTGCGTTCGAGCATGGCGCGACAAGTATTGATACGAGAAACAGCATCAGGATGAAGCTCAACTTTTTCGTGATTACGGGCCACCTTCACAACCTTTTCGATAGTAAGCCCTGAACCATCAATAATTATTGCCATAGTTTTTAGTTTTTGTTAGAGTTTGCCTGTAAAAGTAAAAAAATACATTGATTTACTCTATCAGAATATGAAGCAAGAAGCAATAAATCGTAAAGGGACGGAAAGCACTATTCCGCAGAGTTTCTCAGAGGAACACAGATTCTCACAGAGAAAGATAATCTATGCCACAACTCTGAGATTCTTGGCGGTCTCTGTGCAATAGCTTTCATGGTTTGTAAAGTGTTTAGGTGTTTAAGAAAAGTTGGCGGTTGGCAAACAGCGCTTGACAATGAAGTATTTTGACCGGAAGGGTTGAAATCCCCGGAGGGGATAGCGCCCTGGTTTTGCCCCAATAAAACAGCTAAAGGTTTCGAGTTCCGGATTCTGAGTTTCTGACTTCCGATCGCTGGCCGCTGACTGCTGATCCCACCGGATTCTAAAACATCAGGGGTGGCACATATCGTATATGAGACGCGATAAATCGCGTTTTTAAGATTGGGGTATAGACTTCTTTAATGCTCTGCATCTATCATATAATCTGCAACTTACAAATTATCAAATCACCAATTAACGATACACTTTTTCTGATTTCCGCGTAATTCGCGTTTTTGTATTTGGGCTTTGGAATTTGGGATTTTAACATCTATACATCCTCAATCAGACCATCAGGGATGGAGATTTTTACTTCACGGATAAAAGCAACGGACTTTTGGATGTGCTCATACATGACCTGGTCATCCTTAATAAACGGCACATGTGTCCTGTATTGACTCACAAATTCCTCAATGTAAGGCGAAGACTTGGCCGGCCTTCTGAATTCAAGTGCCTGTGTGGCTGCCATCAATTCAATAGCCAGTATACGTTCCAGGTTATGAATAGCCTGGTATGCTTTAGTGGCGGCATTGGCTCCCATACTCACATGATCTTCCTGCCCCTGCGAGGACACAATACTGTCGATAGAAGCCGGCGAAGCCAGCTGCTTGCTCTGACTGACGATAGAAGCTGCAGTATATTGCGGAATCATAAATCCGCTGTTCAGTCCGGGTTTGGCCACCAGAAATGAGGGCAACCCTCTTTTTCCTTCGAGAAGTTGGTATGTTCTTCTTTCGGAGATGCTGCCCAGCTCTGCGGTAGCAATTGCCAGATAATCGAGGGCGATAGCCAGCGGCTGCCCGTGAAAGTTTCCGGCACTGATTACCAAATCCTCTTCCGGGAAAATGGTAGGGTTGTCGGTAACGGCATTCATCTCGTTCGAAAATACTTTAGCCACATAATTCATCGCATCTTTAGAAGCACCATGCACTTGCGGAATACAGCGGAAGCTATACGGGTCCTGCACATGTGCTTTTTCACGGTCAATCAGCTCACTGCCTTTGAGCAGATCCCTGAAAATTTCGGCTGTTTTTATTTGCCCTGACTGCTGGCGGATTTGATGCACGAGGTCGTTGAATGGTTCTTTGCGGCCATCGAACGCTTCGAGAGATATCACGCCGCAGATGTCGGCGAGTTGAGAAAGTCGGAAAAGCTTAATCAGGCTGTAAACACCGTAGGCCCCCATGAACTGTGTGCCGTTCAGCAAGGCCAGCCCTTCCTTCGACTGCAAGGCGATAGGTTCCCATCCTAATTCATTGTTGATTTCTTCAGACTGGCGGCGCTTACCGCGATAATACACCTCGCCTTTCCCGAGCAGCGGCAAGGCGAGATGAGCCAATGGGGCCAAATCACCAGAAGCACCTAAGGACCCTTGCTGATAAATCACCGGAAGCACTTCATTGTTATACATATCCAACAAACGCTGAACGGTTTGAAGCTGCACACCGCTGTGTCCGTAGGCCAACGACTGTACTTTAAGGAAAAGCATGAACTTCACCACCTCTTTTGGCACTTCATCGCCCACCCCACAGGCATGCGACATCACCAGATTTTCCTGGAGTTTACCGAGATCCTCGTCGGAAATTTTAACATCGCATAAGGAGCCGAAACCAGTGTTAACACCGTATATCGGTTCTTTCTGACTTTTGGTCTTTTCATCAAGGTAATTGCGGCAACGATTGATTTTGCTTTCCGATTCCGGCGATAGCCGCAATTGATATTTGTTTTTGTGGATTTCGAAAACCTTTTCGAAAGTTAATTTATGATCGGGCTGAATGATATATTCTTGATTCATGATTTTTGTTTTGAAATGTGCACTTGACTAATCGGGTTTACAAACAATTCGGATTCCGGTAAGAGAATCATAATGAATTTCTGAACAAGCAAGAAAACATTCCCTGCCTGTTCATGCAAATGAGGTAATCCAAAATCCAATTCATCACAAAACGTTTTATTCGTTGATGCTTTTTAGCTCTTTAATCAATCCCTCTTCTGTGAGCGACTTTTGCTCACCGGTATCCATGTTTTTGAGCGTGAACACTTTATTCTCAATCTCTGATTCTCCGGCCAGCACTACAAAGGGTACTCCTTTGTTGTTGGCATAGGTCATCTGCTTTTTCATTTTTGCAGATGAAGGGAATATCTCTGCTGCGATGCCACTTTTTCTCAGGCCTTGCAGCGCGGGCAGACAGTAATCCTGCTCTTGCTCTCCAAAATTGACAAATAAAACCTTCGTTGTGGTGGCTACTTCTTCAGGAAAAAGTTCTTCGCTGGTCATCACATCGAAAATACGATCGGCACCAAACGAAATGCCCACACCCGAAACATCTTTCAATCCGAAAACACCGGTCAGGTCATCGTAGCGTCCACCACCACAGATACTACCCATAGCAGTATTGTTGGCCTTCACTTCAAAAATAGCCCCGGTATAATAATCCAGTCCGCGTGCCAGCGTAAGATCAAGCACGACTTTGGTCGACACCTTCATCATCTTCAACTTTTCCAGAACATACTGCACTTCTTCCACGCCCTTTTGTCCGGTTTCAGAATCCTGAAGTATCTCTCTTAAATCATTTAGCTTATCGCGATTATCGCCTTCGAGTAAAAGAACCGGCTTTAGCTTTTCTATGGCCCCACGGTCAATTCCGCGCTCGTTGAGCTCAGCAATCACTTTCTCGAGGCCAATCTTATCAAGCTTATCGATGGCCACCGTAATATCGGTGAGCTTATCGGGATGCCCAATAAATTCTGCTATCCCGCTAAGGATTTTTCGGTTATTGAGGTGTATGGTGACTTCAATACCCAGCCTGCGGAAAACCTCATCCATGATTTGAACCAGCTCCACCTCATTAAGCAATCCATTGGAGCCAATCACATCCGCGTCGCACTGATAAAACTCGCGGTAGCGTCCTTTCTGAGGTTTGTCGGCACGCCACACAGGCTGTATCTGGTAGCGCTTAAAAGGAAAAGAAATTTCATTGCGGTGCTGAACCACATACCTGGCAAAAGGCACGGTAAGATCATAGCGAAGCCCCTTTTCAGAGATTTTTGTAGTCAAAGAACCGGAGTCGGCCGAAGCAAGTTCCGCCTGATTCACTTTGGATAAGTAATCACCTGAGTTTAACACCTTAAACAAGAGCTTATCACCTTCTTCACCATACTTACCGAGCAAGGTATTCAGAGTTTCCATGGCCGGCGTCTCGAGTGGTTGATAACCGTAGAGCCGGTACACCGACTTAATGGTATCAAAAATATAATTCCTCTTATTCATGATTTCAGGAGAGAAATCGCGTGTTCCTTTAGGTATTGATGGTTTCATTCTGTTTCCTTCTGGTTAATAATTCTTTTCTGTAACTTAATATGATGAAGTATTGAATACTCCGGCTAACAGCGTAAACAAAGTTGATTCTTTGAGCCTGCAAAGATAACATACCAATTGGAAATGCATACCCCGTGAATGCGGCTGATTCGGCATCAAGTGTTTTGATTCATTCGACAAAACAATCAGGACAAACTCATAACAAAATCCAAAAAGTGGATAAAAGGCATTAACCGCGGGTAAAACCCGTGGAAATGAGCTACCAACCACCAGGCAACACTGAGAAGGGCTGAACGAATTGTCTTTTGAGATTTTTAAAACTATTGATTGGTTCCGGCTTTTCCGGACTAGCGAGGAGATACCGGCACGTTTGATTGCTTCAACGGAATTTTAAATCCAAAAAGGCTGCCTTCCCCTTCTTTGCTTTCAACCCAGATATCACCGTTATGCCTCTTTACAAACTCCTTACAAAGCGTAAGTCCTAACCCGGTGCCTTTTTCTTTATCTGTAC
>JASMTJ010000499.1:0-18556 GCA_041694335.1 Bacteroidales bacterium | reverse complement strand
CACATCCGGGCAATGGCTTTCACTTCCATCGCATCGGGAGGGAGATCTTGCTGCGGCTTCCATCCGGCCCATCCAAAATAAAACATCACCAGAACCAGTGCCGTTGGAATTGCTGTCCAGACAATTTCCAGCTTTGTGTTTCCTTCAATGTTGGCTGCTTTGGGATTCCTCTTTTTATTGTATCGCCACACAAAATAAATCATAGTGATGGTGATACTGACAAGGAAGAACAACGAGATCCCCAATATAACCACAAAGGCAGTATCAACACTTTCAACAAAATTAGATGCTCCTGAGTACATAGTTTTCTTTCAACTGTTTAAAATTTCTTTTCTTTCTTTTCCACCACCGAAAGCCTTTCGGTGATGAAGTATTTACAGGTCTTCCCTGTTATTTTGTTCAGATTACCGCCCCATATTCGAACAACTTCTGAGGCTGTATCTGATGTTTTTATCTGTAAAAGTAATCGAAAAATGTGATGATAATCACGGCAATAAATACCGCCATCACCAAGCCTACCATTATTCCGTAGATTTTCTGATCGAACTTCAAATGCATAAAATAAAGAAGAACGATTAACCCTTTTACAGATGCAATCAGCATGGCTGCAGCCGTATTTAATGCTCCAAGCTCAACCCGGGTAATCAGCACCGTTATGAGGGTGAGAAAGAGCAAGGCTCCGAGCACAGCAAAATAAACCCAATAAGGAACAATATGATGATTTTCTTTACTCATAGCTTTAGTGTATTAGATAGAACAATGGGAACAGGAAAATCCAGATTAAGTCGACAAGATGCCAGTAAAGGCCACCGTTTTCGAGCAACTGGTGATTGTCATGTGTAATCCGGTCTTTATGCACGTAGTATATCAGGAAACCAATAAACACCATTCCTACCACGATGTGAAAGGCGTGGAGTCCTGTCATAAAGAAATAAAGCCCGAAAAAGAGGATTGTTCCATAGCCAAGCTCCTCTAAAACACCAGAGCTTGGGTAAAACCCGTGTTCAAATTTTACATTCCATTCGAAATACTTATTGACCAGAAAAACCAGCGCCATGATAAAAGTGGCATAGAGCAATCCTAAAGCCAGTTTTTTATCTTTTTTCTGTATGGCACTTATCGACATGGCAATGGTCATACTACTGATGAGGAGAATGACCGTGTTGACAGTTCCTAAAACCCAGTCGAGTTCTTCTCCTGCCAGCTTAAAGGCTTCGGGATGGATGTACCGGTACACCGAATACACCACAAACAGTCCCCCAAAGAGCAGTATCTCCGTAAAGATAAAGAGCCACATTCCTATTTTCGACGCTTCGTCGTCTCTGTGCATAGTCATAGTCTTCAGTTTTAGTTAACTTCTCCGCTTTGTTTCTCTTCAATTGAGTAGTCGTAAGGCCCGTGTTTTACCTCCGGAATCTCATCAAAGTTTTCCAGACTTGGAGGAGAATCCACAGTCCACTCCAGCGTCCGTCCTTTCCATGGATCTTTTGGTGCTGTTTCACCATGACGCGCCGAACGAATAAGGTTGACAATAATGATAGCCAGTCCGGTGATCATTACAAAAGCACCCAATGAGGAGAGGATGTTCGGACCATGAAACTCCGGAAGGTAATCATAATACCTTCGCGGCATTCCGGCAATACCAAGGTAGAACATGGGCAGGTAAAGCGAGAGGAATCCGATGAAGAATACTGCCCATCCTATTTTTGCCCATGCCTTGTCGTACATCTTACCGTAAAATTTAGGGAACCAATAATGGATAGCTGCCATAAATGCATAGCCGGTACCTCCAAATACGATAAAATGGAAGTGTGCTACCACAAAGTTGGTGTCATGCAGGTGCACGTTGGTAGCCAATGCGCCAAGCACGAGACCTGAAAGACCACCAATCATAAACACAAAGATGAATGACATTGCCCAAAGGAAAGGCACCGAAGAGTGGATAGAAGCTTTGTGAAGGGTAGAAACCCAGTTAAACACTTTTATCGCACTGGGAATAGCCACAAGGAAGGTGAGGATGGAGAACGTGTAGAGTGCGGTTCCGCTCATTCCTGAAGTAAACATGTGGTGTCCCCAAACGAAGTATCCCACAAAAGCGATGGCCATCGTGGAAGCCACAATGGCTTTGTATCCGAATATAGATTTTCTGGCAAAAGTTGGAATGATTTCAGAGATGGCTCCCATGGCCGGCAGAATCATAATGTAAACAGCTGGGTGTGAGTATATCCAGAAAAGGTGCTGATAGAGAACCGGGTCACCACCAAGAGCAGGGTCGAAGAAACCGATTTGAAGTACGCGCTCGGCCACAATCATCAGCAGGGTGATACCTACAACAGGAGTGGCCAGCAGCTGAATCCATGCGGTTCCGTAGAGGGTCCACGGAAAAAGAGGCATCTTAAACCATCCCATACCGGGTGCCCGCATGCGGTGCATGGTCACAATAAAGTTCAGACCTGTAAGAATAGAGGAGAACCCCAGGATAAACGCCCCCAACACTGCGGGTAGCATGTTGGTGTCGGTCTGAAAACTGTAGGGCGCATAAAACGTCCATCCGGTATCAGGAGCCCCACCGCTCAAAAACTGAGAAGAAATAGCAACGATGGCACCAATAATGTATATCCACCACGACATCAGGTTCAGCTTGGGGAACGCCACATCTTTCGCTCCAATCATCAAAGGAAGCATAAAGTTACCAAAGACGGCGGGCAGCCCGGGCACCACGATCAGGAAGATCATAATAATACCGTGAAGGGTAAATACGCCATTATAAGTTTGTGCATCCATTATGGTTTTGCCCGGTGCAATCAGCTCAAACTTCATCAGAAGCCCGAGTATGGCCCCCACACCAAACAAAACAGCGATGGAATACAGGTATAAAAGGCCAATCCTTTTGTGATCGGTAGAGAAGATCCACGCGAAGATCCCTTTATATTTGGTCTCCATCTCGAGGTAGCTCTTCTCTGTTCTCTCTTCGTTCACTTGGTTCATCTATGATTATTTTTTAGAATTTTCTTTACTATTTTTTGGTTTGATTATCAACACCAGGAAAATAATTACCGCTACAATCATAATGAAAGTTCCGGTAATCTTGGTGATATTTAACACATATTTTTGCCCGGTTGGGTCGTAACTGTAGCAATATTGCAGTACGCGGTTGATAGTAGAACCTACCTTGCCCTCAGCGGCTTCCACGACAGACATTTTTACTTCGAAAGGAAGGAAATATGTTCCGTGGAGGTATCTTGTGATTTTTCCTTCCGGGCTCAGCATGATAAGGGTGGCAGAGTGGGCAAAGTCATTGCCTGTGCGCAAAAACTTAAAGCCTGTGGCATCCGTAATTTTATGGATATCCACACTGTCGGCGGTGTAAAAGGTCCAGCCATCTTCCGGAATATCTTTCTCGATCATCTTCATGTAATTGACATGCTTTCTTTTTGCCAGCTCTGTCCCTTCACGATGGTCGAAACTAATGGTAAGAATCTGGTAGTCCTCCCCGATATTCATGTCCAGCTTATCCACAAACTCTGCAATGCCATTCATGAGCGGACTGCATATTCCCGGACAACGGTAATAAACGAAGTTCAGCATTGTTGGCTTATCAATAAGCTCCATGATATTCACCGTATCTCCGTATTGATTGACCAATGTCACATCTTTAGGGATGAATTCATTTAAATGTTCGGTTACGCCGACGTCTCCATCGGGAATCTGGCTGTCTTCAGGCTGAATGACCTGGTCTTCGAGCTGCCCTTGCTGCTGCGAAAATGCGGTCAGCGAAAAGACGGTTGTTAAAACGATTACTAAAAAACCTTGTTTTATCATAATTCTCCTCCAATTTAAATTATCACCATTGCTGCCGGCAGTATAAACACGGCTTCGCCAGCTTTATGGTAAAGCCCTTTTGCAAATAATTTCTGATAATGGAATATCGCAAAAAGCATCACATTCATCAACAAAATAATGGCAAAGGCCACGTTCAATGGCGATTGCGTGGTAAGTCCTCCTGCTGCGGCCGCAATCCCAATCATCACAAAAAGCAGATAAAGGATTCTTTTCGATTTGTGTTTTCCCAGAGCCAGCACCACTGAGCTGTGGTTTTCCTTTTGGTCTGCTTCTGTTTCGTAGTAGGCTGCGATAGTACCTTCAACAAAGACCAAGGTCATAAACAGCATGATGAGAAACAGCAGTGGTGCGGATAATGATCCGAAAAGCAGCGGAACACCCCATATACCAGTGGTGTAAATAACGGCTATCCAAGCTTCTTTTGTAATTGTTTTGTTTTTCTTGCTGGCTTTTTGCCATACGATAATGAGGTAAAAGAAACTGATAACACCCATTGATATCCCGAAAAGGAGAACCTCTCTTGCTAAGAACTCAATTGCGATAAAAACTCCCACAATCATCAGGGAAACAAGGGAAATAATGATTTGTTTTCTGTATTTAAGAGGAAAGGAGTGCCTGGCAGACACATTTTTATCACCGCTTTTCAGGGCATCAAGAAGGTGGTCGCCGGTGTAGAAAACCCACACTCCCAAAGCCAGACAAACCCACCAGGCCCAACCCGGATGAACACCCATGACAGTAGTGGCCATGAGGCCACCAGCCAAAGCCCCGGCAACTACGTCGAGGCTCAGGTTTTCTATCATGTCTGTCCATTTTTTCATTCTTAAAATGCTCTTTTGTTTCTCTTTATTGATCTACATGATGATAAAGACTTTCTTCGAGATAAGGATGATTTTTGGGTATGAGGTTCTTTTTGCTGAGGCTGATACCAAACACCAGCATGAAAATACCAGCAAACCCAATAAATGTTCCTACTTCTACAAGTCCGAAAGCTACCTGGCCAATTGTTCCGGGCATGATTTGCACGAACAGATCAATCCAGTTCCCCACGATAAGTATCAGCAGCACGGCAATTATTGCATTTCTGTTTTTATCGAGGTGACGCGACATCAGGATGATAAACGGCACAAACCAGTTGATAACGAAATTGACATAAAACAAGGTCTTGTAGCCCAGCTCAAAGCGCTGTGCAAAGTAGATAGTCTCTTCAGGAATATTACCATACCAAATCAGCATAAACTCAGCAAACGTCAGGTATCCCCATACAATGGCCAGCATAAACACGTAGCGCGAAAAGTCGAGGAGATGGCTCTTGCTGAGGTCAGGGAAATATCCGTTCTTATTGAGGAGGATGATAATCAACACCATGACGGCGGTACCGTGATAGAAAGCGGTTATAAATCCTTTTACAGAAAATATTGTGCTATACCAGTGCGAATCAATCGACATAATCCAATCGAAGGTGAAAAAGGTAAAACTGAAAGCCAGGATAAAGATGTAGATTCGTGAATAAAACTCCGATTTCCTGAACATTCCCATTCCTCCTTCAGTATCTTCTTTTGTGCTGTACTTTCTTAGGATGAGCGTCATAATAATCCATGCAGCAAAAAACACCGCAAAACGTGCAGTGAAGAAAGGGATATTGAGGTAAGGCTGCTTATGCTGCAACAATTCATCATGGGCTACGGCATCGGTATGCGTCCAGTGGAAAATATCGTGCAGCCCGGCAAAAAGCACCAGCATCAGGATAAAAGCAACGGGAACGAAAGAAGCCATGGCTTCAGGCACCCGTTTAAACATGGCCGACCAACCCGATTGAGTGATATATTGCAGGGCCATAAAAAAGGAGGCCCCAATGGCAAGCGAGAGGAAATAATAATTATTTAGTAGCAGGTTTGGCCACAGGCGTTCTCCACCCTGAATAATGCTTATTGCAACACTGACTATGCCGATAACTATCAGCGCTACAGATATTATTTTATAGGTTTTCGTCAGTTTGAATTTCGTATCCATTGCTGTAGTTTTTTATTTTTGAAGCTTTTGCTGAATGTAATGAACGATTTTCCAGCGGTTTTCCGGTTCAATCTGCGGGCCATGTGCTCCCATCACTCCCTGCCCCATGGTAATTACATGATAGATTTCGCCTCCGGGCGTTTCTTTCATTTGTTCGGTGATAAGTGATTTGGGCTTCACCATGTATTTTTTGCTGGTATACAAATACCCGTTTCCGTCGCCCTGATCGCCGTGACAGGTGGCGCAGAAAATCTCATATTGCTCTTTCCCTTGGCTAAGAACGTTGCTGTTCAGTTCGATAGGGTTCTTTAATGTTTCCCCGGCTTTATCCCTTCCTTCAAATGTTGCCGGATAAGGGTAGGGAATCATTCCGCGAGGAACAGTGCCCTCAACCGGTTCAAGAACGGTTTGTCCATCTTCAAAAACCTCATTGTCTGTATAGGTTTCATAGGCCAGCGAATGCGCCATATCAGGGAAGTATTCCCGGCCTTTGTCTAAACGGGTCCGGTCACACCCCGAAAGGAGAAGGATGGAAAGAAATGCTGTTAATAGTAAACTCTTATTCATTATCATTGGTTTTAGAGTTCTTTAATCTTTATTTCTGAGGCTCCGCTTTCTTCGAGCAATTGGCGAAGCGCTTCGTTATCCTCTTTTTCTGAAAACATCATCACAAACTTATCATCCGTCGATCGCGGATCGGGCATCACGGCTTCCTTGCCGGGATACACATTTGCTCTCACCGAAAAGGTGAAAAGACTTGCCAGGGTCACCAGCAGGATAGTCCCGATAATAGTAATAATGATGAACGAAGGAAAGGCACTCGAAGGCTTGCCCCCGAAATTGATAGGCCAGTCGATCACCGCAGTGTAATAGAGAAATGAGAGAATCAATATTGCACTGACCAATCCGTAGAAAAAGGCAGCCCACGTAAAGCGCGACTTTTTCCCCATGGCATGGATAGCTTCATGGATGGGGTAGGGTGTATAGATTTCCTCAATAGCTACCTCTTGCTCTTCTACCTTTTCCAGAGCATGAACAAGATCCTCTTCTTTGTCGAATACGCCTATTAAGTGTTTATTTTTCATGTCTTTACATATTTAACAATACGGGCAAAAACTACTCGTTTTGTGCCTTTTGCTCTTTCATTTTCTGTATTTTCTTTTTGAACTTGTCTCCTGAGTGCATCACGCTCTTCACCTCACTGATGGCGATCATCGGGATAAACTTGAAGAAAATCAGCACCCCTGCGAGGAATAGTCCGATGGTTCCCAGGTAAATGGCCACTTCCACGAAAGTGGGCTGATATGATGCCCAGCTCGAAGGAAGGAAATCCTTGCTCAGAGAAGTGATAACGATGTTAAATCGCTCATACCACATACCAATGTTGATAATAATCGAGATGGTAAACATGGCCCAGAGGTTTCGCCTTACTTTCTTTATCCAGAAAAGCTGTGGGATGATGGCATTACAAACCACCATGGCCCAGAACATAAAGGTGTAGTCACCCGTAATCCGGTTGTGGAAGAAAGTGAAAATTTCATATTCATATCCTGAATACCATGCAACAAATACCTCAGTACCGTATGCTGTTCCCATGATCAGGGAAATAAAAATGAGGATTCGTGCGATGGCATCTAAGTGCGAATCTGTCACAAAATCTTCTAGTTTGTAAAGCTTCCTGATGGTAATCATGAGCGTCATCACCATGGCAAAACCACTAAAAATCGCACCGATTACGAAGTAAGGGGGGAAGATGGTGGTGTGCCATCCGGGAATGACTCCCACGGCAAAGTCGGTAGAAACGATAGAGTGTACTGAAACTACAAGCACTGCTGCGATACCTCCGAGCACATAGCTCAGGCCTTCGAAGCGCAGCCACTGTTTGGTGCTTCCGGTCCAGCCAAAAGCAAGCACGCCGTAAATTGATTTCTTAATCTTGTTTTTCGCTTTATCGCGGATGGTAGCAAAGTCGGGCACCATCCCGAAATACCAGAATGAGAAGGAAATCAGCAGGTAGGCCGTAATGGCCACAAAGTCCCAGAACAGCGGTGAGTTAAAATTCACCCAGAGTGGTCCGCGGGTGTTGGGATAAGGAAAGATGAAAAAGAAATTCCAGATTCGTCCCATGTGGATGGCAGGGAAAAGCGCTGCGGCACCCACCGCGAATACGGTCATTGCCTCGGCCGCACGGTTGATGGATGTCCTCCATTTCTGACGCAAAATCAGCAGGAAAATAGAAAACGCCGTACCGGCGTGTCCGATACCTATCCACCACACAAAATTAATAATGGCCCATCCCCAACCTACGGTGTTGTTTACGCCCCAGGTTCCGATACCTTTCGTAACGGTAACATACATAGCCCATAGTCCGAGCGCCAGCAAGGCCAGGCTTATGCCAAAGGAGATTTTCCACCATGCCGGTGGTCGGCGGTCTATAGGAGCAATAATATCCGAAGATACTTGTCCGTAGGACTTATTCCCCAATACGAGCGGGCCTCTGATCGATTCTTTGTACATAATATAATGCTTTAATTCTTTACGCTTCTATTTTAGCACCCATATTTCTGATTTTGGTCATGTAACTGACCGTTGGTTTCGTATGCAACTGCTCCAGCAAGTGATAATTTCTGTTGCTTTCTACCAGTTTAGAAACCCTGCTTTCCGGATCATTCAGGTCACCGAAAATCAGTGCGTTGGCCGGGCAGGCCTGGGCGCATGCCGGTGTCACTTCGCCATCTTCCAGGTCGCGGTTTTCCAGCTTCGCCTGTTCTTTGTTTTCCTGTATACGCTGCACACAGAAGCTACACTTCTCTACCACACCACGCGAGCGCACCGTAACATCCGGATTCAGCACCATCCTGCCAAGGTCATCGTTCATGTTGTAATCAAACTCCTCGTTGTCGGCATACTTATACCAGTTGAAGCGACGCACCTTGTAAGGACAGTTATTGATACAGTATTTCGTTCCGATACAGCGGTTGTATGACATCTGGTTGAGCCCCTCGTTAGAGTGCGTGGTGGCAGCCACCGGACACACATTCTCGCAAGGAGCATTGTCGCAGTGCTGGCACATCACCGGCTGATGAACAACACTCGGATTGCCTTCGTCTTCCTTGTAGTAGCGGTCGATACGAATCCAATGCATGATACGTTTTTTCACTACCTCATCTTTACCCACCACCGGTACGTTGTTTTCAGCCTGGCAGGCTATTGCGCAGGCACCACATCCAGTGCAGGCGTTGAGGTCGACAACCAGCGCCCAATGATGCCCTTCAAACTCTGTCTTTTTGTAGAGTGTGGTGTCGTGCTTTTTCTGCTTGATACTTTTCGGATCTTTCACGAAAGTATCGAGGCTGGCTTCGCGCACCAGGTCACGCCCTTCCATGGAGTGGTGCGTTTGCGTGGTGGCAATCACATGCTGCTGGCCTGTTTTTTCGGTAGAAACGTTGGCCAGATAGTTCTGGCGGTGACCCTTATGGCTGGACATTAGCGGGAAAACATTTTTTCCTACGCCATCGGCTACCTTACCAGTTTTTGTGCGGCCATAACCTACAGCTACAGCCACCGTGTTGTCTGCTTGTCCGGGCTGAACAAGCACCGGTAATTCGATGCCGTTAATCCTAATAACCTGTTCGTTGTGTAAATCGTTTTCTTTGGCAAAGGATGGCGAAACGCAGAAGTAATTATCCCAGGTAGCTTTGGTTACAGGGTCAGGAAGTTCCTGCAGCCACGGGTTATTGGCATATTTTCCGTTCCCAATCCCCACCTTTTCATAAAACAGGAGGGCTGTGCCTTTTGGAGAAGCTTTTTTCACATCCGCAAAGCTGCTTCTTAATCCTTTATCAGAATAGCTCAGCTCTTTGACTTCGTCTGATTCCGGCTCATAAACGCCGTTTTGGAGCGTATGCACCCAAAAATTTCTAAAGTCACCGTATCCATTCTGGTTCGGATACATGTTTTCTTTCCAATAATTCTTCAGATACTCATGGTAAGAAACATTATTTCCGTTCCACTTTAGCAGGATATCCTCCAGCTGACGTGTTTTGTAAATATTTCTGATAGCAGGCTGTGCCAGGCTGTACTTTCCTTTTACCGGCTCAAAATCGCCCCACGACTCCAGCGGATGGTGCGTCGGCAGCACATATTCTGTCAGCGCTGAAGTTTCACTCCTGCCGATAGTCATCGTGGCGGTTAGCGTGGCCTTGTCTAAAGCTTTTTTAAGCTTTTCTGCTTTAGGATAATCGAAAAGCGGGTTTACATCGTAGAAAAGAACAGCTCCCGTTTTTCCTCTTTCCAGGTCAGTAACCAGTTGGTCAAAGTCGCCGTCGTTAGCCTGCTTGGTTTGCAATGGCTGGTCAAGGTTTATGGTGTTGCTATACGAATCCAGCATCCGGTTAATACTGTTAACAATCGTTTGATGAGCGACATTATTTGTACCACACACCACCAGTGCTTTTCCTTTATTGCTAAGCAATTCCTGAGCAGTTTCCTTAACGGGAAGACCTTCGGGGGCTTTGGCTCCTGAAGAGCTTTGTCCGGTAGCTTTTGCAATTTCATCGTGCAGGGCGGCCAGGAATTTACCTTCGTTGGCCGGATTTAATTTGTAGCGCTCATCAGCATTGGTTCCCGTGAGGCTCATCACACTTTCAAATTGTAAATGACGCGACATGTGCTTCTCTCCTTCCTTGATTTTACGGTTCTTGACATATTGCTCCGTATAATCAACAGGCAATAGCCAGGTTCCCAGGAAGTCGGCGTTTACACCCACAATTACTTCCGCGTTATCAAAACGGTATTGTGGAACGGCACGTATGCCAAAAGCATTTTCATTAGCTTCAAGCATGGCCGAAGCAGAGACCGGATCATAAACCACCCATTTAGTGGTAGGGTAGGTTTCTTTCAGATCTTTTATGATTTGTTTGGTGGAAGGGCTGATGATGTCGGGAGTGACGAGAGCGATTTCTTTTCCATTGGCGGCAATGGATTCAAGGCGATTCTTTATATCAGCATCCGCCTCTGTCCATGAGATTTGTTTGTTGTCGCGAAGCGGGTGGTGGTAACGCCCTTCAGAGTCGTAGAGGCTCAATACCAAAGCCTGCGTGCGTGCGCTGCTTCCGGCTTTCGTGACCGTCGACATCTCGTTAGGTTCAATCTTTATTGGTCTTCCTTCACGGGTTTTCACCAGGATGCTGCCATATTCCGAACCATCGAAGTAGGAGGAGGCATAGAAATTAGCTTTGCCGGGTGTCACCTCTTCAGGTTTGTTAAGGTATGGGATGGCTTTCTTCACCGGGTTTTCGCAACTCGTAGCTATAGCTGCCGAGGTAAAGGTAAAACCACACCACTTCAGGAAGTTTCTTCTTGAGGAAGTCTTTCCGGCTAGTTCGTTTTGAATAAGCTGCTGTACAGATGTTTTATGATCAATTTCGTCTTTTACGGAGTCGATATTTGCAGTGCCCAACTCCTTTTCTTCAAGACTTTTCCAGTATTTCTGGCTCATATGAGATAATTTTTTTCTTGTTGATTAATAATGACACTTCATACAATTCAGGCCGCCAACCATGTCAACGGTTACGGCGTCAATCTCTTGTTTTTTCAGCTTTTCGTGAAGCTCTTCGAAATTTTCCTGGTAGTATTTGTTACCTTCAAAATCTACTTCCGATTCCCGGTGGCAGTTGATACACCATCCCATCGAAAGGTCTTCAACCTGCTTAACGATATGCATTTCTTCCACTTCGCCGTGGCATTCCGCACAATCGAGGTTCCCATTTTCTACGTGCGTGGCATGGCTGAAGAATACATGATCGGGGAGGTCGTGAACCCTAATCCATTCTACAGGCTTCTCAGTTTCTTTGGCCCTGTGGATTTTATTGATTTCAAATTTCCCGGAGTTTTCACCGTTTCTGACTACCGTATGGCAATTCAGACAAAGGTCGTTCGAAGGGATTCCCGCAGAAGCGCTGTTATCAACTCCCGTATGGCAGTAATTACAATCGATTTGATTGTCCTGTGCGTGAATCTTGTGTGAGAATTTAATGGGCTGGTTGGGCGCATACCCTTCGGTGCGGCCCAAAGCAATTGCCTCGTGCGAAATCACTTTAATGTGAAAGGCCAGTGAAACCAGGAGAATAAAGACCGGAATGGCCTTTATCTTGATTTTCTTGGTGAAAATAAGATCAATCAATGCCAACAGCATTAAAAAACCTGTCCCAAAAAAGGTAAACAGGTCAATCGGATATGCTTTATGTTTCTCAAGTCCCTTGTCTTTCAGCTCAGAGAAATAAGCTTCAATAAGGTTGATTTCTTTTTCGGTGAGTTGAATATTTTCATGGCCTTTGAGTCCCGGATTTTTACTTCCCAAAGCACCGGTAAGATAGGTGGTGTCGTTTTCACTCCAGGCTACTGCCAAATCGTGGGCCGAAGGATTCCAATTGATTTCTTCATTCGTTTTAGTGTAATGACATGATGCGCAATTGTTGGTTCCTTCCCTGAAAGGCACCAGCCCTTTAAAGAGCCTTTCACCTTTCATAATTTCCAGTTCGGAGAACCCGTGTTTGTTTTTGGAGTGATCGCCTGCACTGTAGGCTTGCGGGAGGCTGGCTGCACCCAAAAGGTAAAAAAACAGGACAAATGGGAGCCAGGATTTCAAAATGGTTGAGCTAGTAAATATTTTCATTTGCTTGTAGATTGCTTCTCTAATTTTCGGTTTTCTGTCCATATTGACGTCTTTAGGAGTGCTCAATATTTCTTCTGATTAAACCCGGTTTTCTTATTTTTTTCGTCAGTTTTACTTTTACGGCTGACGTTTTTGATTTTCTAAAGAACACAGCAGAAACACTTTAATCATGTGCTTCAAAAATATTGCTGATTTATTTTCAGCAAATACCTTGTGATTTTGAATGAGCAAGTTAAGATATTATTTGAAACAATTAGTTAAATCACATCCATTTTTTCGTGTTTGGATTGTAACCACTATATGAGGTCAAAAATAGGAAGAGTAGTTGAAAGTATTGAAGTGAAAGGGATAAGGAATCCCGGGATAAGTTGTCTGGACAGATTCTAAATAATTGAAAAAAACTGTTTATGAAATGCTTAATTATTTCATAAAATTAACACAGCCTTAACAAAAAACTTCTTGACAACTTTTGAAAGTAAGAATCTGCCAGACTTTTAAGTAAAGTAAGTATTTAATTACCGAAATTAATTACCAGCTACCTCCGGCGCCGCCGCCACCAAAGCTACCACCTCCGAAGCCGCCAAAGCCTCCGCCGCCTCCAAAACTTCCGCTGCCTGAGCTAAAGTCATTCCAGCTTCCCGTATGGCGGTTTCCCATGCTCATAAGCAAAAGGGCACCCAGCAACCCGGAACTTCCACCGCTTCGACCGCCATAATTTCGGTGTGATGAGTTTCCGCGCTTAATCATCACAATAATGATGATCATGACGATGATAGGTACTAAAAATCCCGCGCCACCAGAAGAGGTCTCTTTTCGGTATTGATCGGAGTTATATTCGCCAACAGCAAGGCTCATCAACACATCCGTAGCTTGATTCAGTCCTTCAAAATAATCGTTGTTTTCAAAGTGAGGGATCATTTCCACATCCACAATCCGGTTGGCTGTGGCATCCGGAATGGCAGGCTCTAGCCCGTAGCCGGTGGCAATAAAAACTTCTCCCTTTTCGCGTGATGTTTTGGGCCTGAGGGCAATCACCACCCCGTTGTCAAACTCTTTTTGCCCAACTTTCCACTTGTTGCCAATGCCGTAGGCAAAGTTGGCTTTGTCGTATCCATTAAAATCGCTGACAATTACGATGGTGATTTGGTTGGAAGTGGTGTCGCTGAAGGCGACAAGTTTGCGTTCAAGCACTTGTTCCTGTTGAGGGCTAAGAATATCTGCAAAGTCGTTGACTAATTTTGGTGGGTTTTGCGGCGCAGGAAGGTTTTCCTGTGCTGATAAACCATTGCAAGAAAAGAGAAAAACTACCAGGAGCAAAATGGTGCCCCACATGTTTTTTTTGTTCATACCTTTAGTTTTTTCCGAATGAGATATCATCCGAAAGTTCATTTACATCGTCTTTTTGATGTGGAAAGTGTTCCTGCAACTGTTTCCCGGCAAGGGCAATAGCTTCTGAAAGGCCTTTGGTGAATTCACCGTTTCTAAAGTGATTAAGCATCAGTAGCTTTACATCATCCCAAAAGTTTTCAGGCACCACTTTATTGATTCCCTGGTCGCCAATGATGGCGAACTTACGGTTTTTAACAGCAAGGTAAATCAAAACGCCGTTACGAAGCTTGGTCTGGTGCATATCCAGTTTCTTAAAAATAAATGCCGCGCGGTCCATTACATCTCCCGGACATTTGTTTTCGATATGTACCCTGATTTCACCTGAGGTGTCAAGCTCGGCGTTCATGATGGCCTGACGAATTTGTTGCTCTTCTTGTTTCGTAAAAAAGTCGCGGGCGCTGGTGCGCTCACTGATCATATTTTCTGACATAGTTGATTTGCTTTTAGATTAATCGAAAGAAACTTCGGGGGCTTCTTCTGCACCTTGATCTGCTTCAAAGTAAGCCTTGCGGTCAAAACCAAAGGTGTTGGCAAAAAGTACTTTCGGAAATTGCCGGATACTGGCATTGTATTCTTTTGCTACTTCATTGAATTTTTTACGCTCCAGGGCAATGCGGTTCTCCGTGCCTTCAAGCTGCGCTTGCAGGTCTCTAAAATTTTGATTGGCCTTGAGGTTGGGGTAGCGCTCAACCACCACCATCAGTCTCGACAAAGCACTGCTTAATCCCTTTTGTGCCTGGTTGAACTGGGCCAAAGTTTCCTGGTTCAGGTTATCAGGATTCACATTTACTGAAGTGGCTTTCGAGCGGGCTTCAATCACCCCTTCGAGCGTTTCGCGCTCATGCTTGGCGTATCCTTTTACGGTATTTACGAGGTTGGGAATCAGATCGGCTCTGCGCTGGTAAACGTTTTCAACCTGCGACCATTGTGCATCCACATTTTCTTCCATCGTCACCAGATTATTGTAGGATGAAATCGACGACATCACCATAATGACGATGATTCCGATGACGACGATCAGGGTAATTGTACTTTTTTTCATGTGTTTTGATTTTGTTGGTAACAAAAAATGCCCCGTAAGATTAACCCCGGATAACAGAGTTTATTGTAAGAAATCTTACAGAGCATGTTTAAATAGCGTTTGTTTTTAATTTATAAGTTTTTGTATAAAAGCATCAAATCACAAAACACAAATTACAAATAAAACACAAATTCTAATCCCGAAGACTTTCGGTGTCAAGCTCGAATCAAATTGATAAATATTTGATATATATGTTTTTATGATTGTGTTTTGTGAATTGAATATTATTTGTCATTTGTTATTTGGAATTTTACAAATTAATAAACGAATGACAGTATAACTAATCTCTAACTAAATGTTATTCAATAATGTTTACGCTGCGGTTGATAAACGCTGTCAGCTCTTTACCTTTCAGCAGATTTTGCGAGAGCAGTGCCAAATCTTTCAGTTGGTTTACAATCTGCTTTTGCTTTTCCTCATCTTCTGCTTCAAGCACATCACTCATAATTTTGTGGTTTTTGTTTACCACCATATTGTAAGTGTCAGGCATGTCACCCATCATGGTCATACCGCCGGTTTGCTGCATCTCTTTCATACGGCGTATAAACTCAGGCTGTGTAATCGACATCGGAAGCTCGTTTTCGCTCATGTTCTCCATCACCACGCTGAACTTCTGTGTATCCACCACTTTTTCGATGATTTCCTTCAGCTTCTTCTCTTCATCTTCCGAAAGCTTGGAAACCTTGTTTTCTTCTTTCTGGATAAGCTTATCCACTACATCCGCATCCACACGGGCAAAGCTGGTGTTTTCAAATTTTTGCTCAAGCTGATTTACAAAGTGGCTGTCGATAGGCGAGTCGAGCACCAGCACATCGTAGCCTTTTTCTTTGGCCTGCTCAATGTAGCTGTATTGCTCTTCCTTGTCAGTAGTGTATAGATAAACCAGCTTTTTGTCTTTATCTGTCTGGTTGTCTTTGATGTGTTCTTTATACTCATCAAAAGTGAAATATTTGTCTTCTGTATTTTTTAACAGGGCAAATTTTTCTGCTCTTTCATAGAATTTGGTTTCGGAAATCATGCCGTATTCAATGAAAATTTTGATGTCGTCCCACTTTTTCTCGAAGTCTTCGCGGTCGTTTTTAAATATTTCTTCCAGCTTATCCGCAACTTTTTTCATGATGTGATTCGAAATTTTCTTCACATTCGAGTCGCTTTGCAGATAAGAGCGCGACACGTTGAGCGGAATGTCAGGTGAGTCGAGCACACCATGCAGTAATGTCAGGAAGTCAGGAACGACACCTTCTACCGAATCTGTTACGAAAACCTGGTTGCTGTAAAGCTGAATCTTGTTGCGCTGCACTTCCAGGTTCTGACGCACTTTCGGGAAGTATAAAATTCCCGTAAGGTTAAACGGGTAATCAACATTCAGGTGAATGTGGAATAAGGGATCTTCGAAAGTAGCAGGGTAAAGCTCGCGGTAGAAGGCTTTATAATCTTCATCTTTCAGATCTGATGGAGACTTTGTCCAGGCAGGTTCGGTGTTGTTGATTTTGCGTGGACGCTCCACTTCTTTCATTTCCGGATTCCCATCTTTGTCTTTCTCTCCGGTTTCTTCCTGTACTTTTTCGGTGCCGAAATAGATCTCTACCGGGAGGAATTTACAGTACTTATCTAGGATTTCCTTGATGCGATGCTCTTCGAGAAATTCTTTGCTTTCCTCGTTAATATGCAGCACGATATCGGTACCACGCGACTTGTCTTCTATTTCTTCGATTTTATAATTCGGACTGCCGTCACATTCCCATCTTACTGGTTTGGTCTGACCCCCTTTTTTGTATGTTTTGGTGTAGATTTCCACTTTATCAGAAACCATAAAGGCTGAGTAAAAACCAAGTCCGAAATGCCCGATGATATTTGCTTTGTCATCAGCTTTCACTTTTTTGACAAACTCTTCGGCACTCGAAAAAGCAATCTGGTTGATGTATTTATCCACCTCGTCGGCGGTCATTCCAATGCCTTTATCCCTCACAGTGAGGGTGCCTTTCTTTTGGTCTAAGAGCACTTCGATGGAAGTGTCGCCAAGTTCATCTTTATATTTTCCCAGTCGTGAAAAGGTTCTGAGTTTTTGGGTTGCATCTACTGCATTCGAAATTAATTCTCTCAGGAAAATCTCATGATCTGAATAAAGAAATTTCTTAATAATGGGAAAGATATTTTCCGTTTGAACATTAATTTTTCCGGTCTGCATTTTTCTATTCGTTTATGTTCGACATTTTTTCTGAGGTCGATTTATCAAACCTTATGCCATGACAAATGGCTGACAAAATGTCTCGGGAAGAGCTTAGGGTTTTATCCATCCAAGCTGCAGGCAGCCAAAATATCCAATAAGGATAGCTTCGGCCACATCGTGGGTAAGCGAAGAGGGGGCTGGGGCGTTCTGCTTTGACAGGATTTCGAGTGCTTTCTTTTCAGCGAAAATTTTAGTTTGCTTGCTTTTATCCTGGTGTTTTGCAACCGGGTAAATCTTATTGCGCCAATCGTGTGCATGCAACTGAATCACCCGTACGCCGAGCTTTACAGCTTCTTTTATCCAGTACTTTTCCAGCTTTCCTCCACCTTCAAGATATAAATACTGCAGGTTTTCACATGATTTTAAAATGCCATAAACTCCTTTCTTTAGTCGTTGGGCACTTCCAAAATTCTGCGAATGATAGCGGATAAGCTCGCCCTGATTTGAATAGAGCGCATACCCTGTTTTAACACCGAGATCGACTGCAAGCAATGTATTCATCAGCGCAAAGCTAGTTAAAAGATTGATAATTTAAATTTTAAACATGTAGATATGATAATTTATACTTTGATGGTGTAAATTCCTGAAAAGAAATAAAATAATCAATGTAGTGTAAGGTCTTGCGATGAAAGGGTGCATTATAAGACAATTTATTCTTATAGCGATGTCAAATTTTATTTATATCTTAGCAGCAAAACACAACTATAATAAAATAAGATATGGAAAAAGCAAATTTAGATTGGAGTAACCTCTCATTTGCATACAAGGATACAGATTATAACGTAAGATGTTATCACCGCAACGGAGAGTGGGGAGAGCTGGAAGTATCGTCCTCAAACACCATTAACTTGCACATGGCGGCTACGGCCCTGCACTATGGTCAGGAAGCTTTTGAAGGCATGAAAGCCTTTATGGGCAAGGATGGAAAGATTCGGATTTTCAGGTGGGAAGAGAATGCCCGCCGACTCATCAATTCGGCCAAGGGTATTATGATGGAGCCGGTTCCGGAAGAACTTTTTAAAAATGCCATCATTAAGGCCGTACAGCTTAACGAGAAATATGTGCCTCCATACGGAACGGGAGCATCGCTTTACATCCGTCCGCTGCTTATTGGCTCAGGCCCAAGGGTAGGGGTGAAGCCCGCTGATGAGTATTTATTTATGGTTTTTGTAACGCCGGTAGGGCCTTATTTTAAAGAAGGCTTTAATCCTGTAAAAATCCAGATTGCGCGTGATGTAGACCGTGCTGCCCCGCAAGGAACAGGACGCTACAAAGTTGGAGGAAACTACGCTGCCAGCCTTGGAAGCGGCGTTCGTGCACACGA
>JASMTJ010000498.1:0-13223 GCA_041694335.1 Bacteroidales bacterium | reverse complement strand
ATGAATCGCAATCGCCGCCAGGCCACATCACAATGAAAAATGGGCTGGATATATTCTTTCAAAAATATTCAGGCTGGCTATTAGCTATTGATTTGCAAACCTAGTTTAAACCTACTCACGACACAAAAAAACTTGTGTATAGAGAGTAGACTTATAAGAGGGGGAAGTGCCTAAATTATTATAAGGAATCAATGTTGTGACCGTATTGTCAACCCCTTTTGATTCAATTTGCCATGAATGATCCAACGAATTAAAAAAACTTTCAATTTCTTTATCTTCCAGCAGGATAAATCTTTTATTAGTTTTTTCAGTCAAAGGTATTTTCTCACCGTTGTACCAATAATAACAGTCTTGTGCAAACAAACTCGTTGATAAGATTATTAAGATCGAGGTAAATATAACTTTCATGGTTTTTTACTATTAGGTTTTTTTATTTTGATTCTTTAATAACTTCTTCAATCCTTATGTCTTTCCCTGATAAATTATCTATTATAACATAATAAGGCACGTCTAAAACAACAGTGCTTTCATCTGGCAAAAAGGTAACAGTATAAACTATCTCATAGTTATTTGCTACTACTTTTTCATCAAAAACTGAAGCTCCTGTAGTAAAGGTTTTGCTTCCAATAAGCAAGGTGTAGTTAGAAAAATCAATCTGAACAGCGCATTTCATATTTACGATTTCTTCAAATTCCTCCTGGGAGGTAATAACATAATTATCATTATGATACCCTGAGTTCAAGTTCCATTGGTTATCATTTTCGCAACCAAAGTCAGAAAATTTAAAGAATTCGAGTTCTGTATATTCTCCATCATCGTCATTATTGTCATTATCGTCATCATCGCATCCTGCTCCAGCAGCAACTACGCAAAGTGTTACCAGGAGCAGGAAAATTGGTTTGGCTTTTAAAATTGTAGGTTTCATCGTTTTTTTGTTTCGGTTAATTTTTCCTAAAGTATTTGAAGTAAAATTTAATACCTCTTAATAATTAAGATCTAAAAGTACTAAAAGTTATACTAAATTATTTGTTTGTTTGAACTTTTGGGTTAATTTAAAAATTTTTTTATTGATTATAATCTTAAGCTATTGTTGAATAGCTTTCAATTGACTTTGCAAAAATTCCGGTTTAAGTTTTTTGGGTTAAAAACCGGTTAAAATCATATGTCAAAACCCCTTCCGCTTAATCTGCTCAATATTCTCATTTTCGCGCTGAATGGTTTTGTCGGTCTTTTTTGATCCGAACCGGTAGCTGACTTTCAGCCATACAGGGAAACCTGAAGTGTTGATTGTTCCTTCAGAAAGACTGTAGAGTGCATTTTGTTTGATTTCATTGCCGTAATAATTGAAGCTTTTGTCGAAGGGTAGCGCGGTAGTTAGTCCCACCTTTAGCTTGTCGGTGATGTTTTTGTCCACAGACATAAAATAGAGGGCATCGCTAAAAACTTCAGTCTGCAAAAGCGGATTCGGACTGTTGTATTGAAAACGCAGCGAGGCCGAGTAGCCATCAGCAAAAGATGCAATGGCTGAAAGTCCCGAAGCATAAGCTATCCTGTTAAAGCTGTTGAGGTTACCGGACTGCTCAAACGAATTAGGGTCGGCATGCATTCTGAACACCCTGAAATAGGGATTCAGAGATACTTTTTTACCCATTTTAAGCGAGCCCTTCAGTTGAAGTCCGTATCGTGTAATATCTCCAAGGTTTTGGGTCGTGCTCTCGAAAAGATTGTATCCGTTGAATGTCAGTAAATTCTGAATGGCATTTTTGGTTTGCGAATAGAAAATCCGGGTGGCTAAAAAGTTGTTATCAAAACGGATCGAGTGTTCGAGGAAGAGGTGTTCATGATGCTGGGGTTTTAGCTCAGCGTTACCCCTGTTCAGCATCATCGGGTTTTCGTTGAAAGCCACCGGATTCAATTGGTAAACATTCGGACGGTAAAGGGATTGGCTGTAGCTGAGCTTGAGCTTTTGTGCGGAAGTGAAATCATAGGTAACCGTAGCTTGAGGCAGAAAGAACAAGTCTTCATAGTCAAATTGATGCTGATATTCTGAGGTGGCCGACTCCACTCTGAACCCGGCGTTCAGTCCAAAATTTCCGGAAGCGTATGAGGTGCTTCCGTAAGCAGCTAAGACCTGCTCGGTGTAGTTGTAGCTTTCGCGGGTTTCGTCAGTCATATCCCTGAAAGTGGCTTTGAGTCCGGTTTTCAGACTCCAGTGTTCCGAGAGTTTTGATGAATAATCTGTTTTTACAAACACCGAATGCTGCATGGGTTTCACTTGGTTTTTCAATGCTGCAGGATAGGATCCGGAAAGACTGTCGGCAAAATAATTTGTCGTGTTATTGGCTGCCAGGTTGTAATAGCTCACGTCAAGTTCAAGATGGTTTCCCGGACTGAAAGAATGCTTGTAGTAAAGCGAATGATAAGTGCGGCGGTTGATGTCGGTGTCTTCCTTTCTTGCCGACCAGTAAGAAGATTCAGCGTCAGCACCTTCCGATTCAAAGATCACATTTCCGTTGAGCTCCTGAGAGTAGGGATTGTAATAACCAAAATAGCTAAGCTGGTTTTCTTGGTTGAAAGCGTAATTGATTCCAAAGTTGAAGCGGTGCGACCAGTTGTTCTGTCTGACGTTTTGCTGTTCTGAGATTACAATTGAATTCCCATAGCTGGTTTTACTGGTGTTGATGATGTCGAAGTTGCTGATGGCTCCTGTGTAGGATGTGTGCAGGCTGATTTTGCGGTGCTCATATTGAAGGCTGTAGTTGGGGAAAAGGTAAACCTCTTTACCCGAGGTAGGGATGTCGGCAAGCACACTGCCACTGAAGCCGCTGTTTTTCTCTTTCAAAACAACATTAATCACGCCCGATGCATCGGCGTCCATGTCTGCCCCGGCCACATCCTGTATTTCAATCTTATCAATAGCATTTGCACTGAGCTGCGATATGTAATTGAGGTCGCGCTCACGGCCATCCACCATCAATACCACGTTTCCATTGCCTTCGAGCGATAGGTTGCGCATCAAATCCATTTGTATGCCCGGAAGCTGTGTGAGTACATCCGTGCCACTGTGTGAGGCTTCTTTCAATCGTTTGTTCATAAAGTAAGTGGTTTTGCTGCCCTCGGATTTTACTTTGATACGTTCGCCAACCACTACAAGCTCATCCATGGTCACCGATTTGCTGTCCAGTAGAACGACCAATTCATTTTGATTTTCAGAAGGCTCCCAATTGAGTGTTTTGGTTTGATAACTCATGTGCCTTACCTGAAGAATGGTATTTTCCTTAACGGGATGCTCGAAAGTAAAATTTCCCTCAGGGCCACTGACGGTTCCGGTAATCATTGAAGAATCTCCCGGATTCAGAACAACTACGGATGCAAAAGGAACGGGTTTATCGTTTATGGCATCTTTTATGATTCCCTGGATAACTTTGCTTTCTTGTCCGAAAGAAAAGATGGTTGTCAAGATAAAGAAGAAGGTAACAGCGGTTTTTTTGATCTCAGTTAAGCCTTTCATGATTTTAAGTTTTTATTGCGATTGTGCTTGCAAATAGAATCATAAAAAACCTGTAAATCAAAGATATGGGATGTAATGAATGGGTTTGTTACAACCTGTTATTTTCTGGGGTGAATGGTATTTTTTTTGGGGTGGGTCGATAGCAGGAAAAATCAATTAGCAGGTTCCCAAAGCTGAATCAAGCTCTTTTGATTTCTGCCTGGAAACGGGGATTTCTTTTTCATAATCTAAAAGTTTCAGGCGATATCCGGCAGAATTTCCGAGCTTCCGATGAACCTTCTTCAAATTCACGATGAATGCCCGGTGCGAGCGGAAAAATTCAGAATGCTCTGAAAGCTGTTCTTCGATATTGCTGATAGAATTACGGATGGTTACCTTGCGGGGTTTTCCGTTTTCAATTAAATGAAAATGGACATAATTCCCATCCGATTCAGCAAACAAGCACTGGGACGGAAAAAAGCTGAGGGATTCCTTTTTCAATTGCGAGGAGATGTTAATTCTTTCTTCTGTTGGCTCATCTTCTTGATATCCCTTTCTTTCCGGCTGTTCAAGCTCCACGAAATGTGCGCTCAGGTATGGAATATTCACGGAAGTAAAAAAGATAAAAGGCAAAATCCCGACAAGGAAAGCATTGAATACCGAATCAAAAAATGTGGGGAAATTCCACCGGTCGGCAGGCGGTTCAACAATGAAGGCCGCAAGAAAGATGGCTACACCCAGTCCGAAAAGGGTAATCAATATGGCCAGAAGCTCTTTTTTCAGATTCCAGTTTGATTTAAGAGAAAAATAAGGGAGTTGATTCAGAAGGTAAATGACGATAATAACTGAGAATCCGGCGATAAAGGAGTAGAGCGCCATCGTTTCGATGTAGCTGATACCCAGCGAGGCATGCGAGCCCAGTGGCCGGTACGCCGCCGTAAAGCCCAGCATAAATACCGACAGCGTCAATCCTCCCAAAACCGGATTTCTGAGAAGGAAATTCCGTGGTAGTCTTTTTGTGAAAAGCTGCGTGATTTTTTTCATTTCAGAACCTTTATCCAATAAATATCGACTTGCAAAATAAGGAATTTATATTTTATAACTCGTCTTACTCTTCCAGCCGGCCTTCCTTATCGGATTTTGACACAGAGTGTGCTCCAAGCGGAGCAGTCAGGTAGATGAACAGGATGATAAATAAGGCTTTGAGATACACATAAGGTTCATGAAAACAGACAGAAGATCCGATAAGAATCAGAAAAACCCCGAATGAAGTGGCTTTGGTGGTGGCTTGCATCCGGCTGTACAGGTCGTCATACCTGATAAGCCCGATAGCTGAGAGCAAGATAAAAACAGAACCAAGCAGTATGAGTAGAGCTGTTATCATGACGATTTTTCTTTGCGTTTTAAATAGGTTGAGATGGCTACCGTGCCAATAAATGAGATGAGCGCGATAATCACCGGAATATCAAAATAAATGGCATTGTCTTTCATCACACCGTATATCAGGATAAATCCCATGGCAATGGACGCGGTCAGATCAAGGGCCACCACCCGGTCCTGGATAGTCGGGCCCTTAAACATCCTGACAAAGACCAGGAATAACGCAACAACCAGGAGGCCCAGCGAAAGGTATAAGATGGTATTGATAATGCTTTCTGTCATTTTAATCCGTAATTCTTTTTATCATATTTTGAAACCGCATAATCTCTGCCCTTTCTTTTGCTTCATCGCGCAGGTACAACACATGAACCTTCAGAAGTTTTTTCTGAAGGTTGGCATCCACCACCAGCGTGCCCGGCGTCATCGAAACCAGATTGCTAAGCATCAGGATGCCGGTTTCTGATTCCAAATTTATCTCTACGTCAATAAAACCTGGCTGATCGAGCATCTTCGGAGTGAGGATATCCCAGGCCATGATCAGATTCGCCTCCACCAGCTTGAAAAGGTAGAAACCAATAAAAATGAGTGCGTAATATGTTCTTTTTATTAACCTTAACATAAAATTCTACTTTAAAACGCCTTCAATGTATTTTGTGTTTTCCAGCAGCGCTTCCGCCGCCTCCGATGTAAAATCAAAAACCGGTGCCGCAAATATTCCCATCAAAATACTGATTAATCCCAGGATTACTGATGGCAAAGCCTCGGCAAGTGTTAGTTTTTTAGTTTTTAAGTCAGTTTCTCCCTTTTTCAGGAAGGCTTCATTCCAGATTTTTATCATCGAATAGAGCGTAAGTAATCCGGTGAGTATCGCCACTGCCGTTATCAGGTATTGCCCGCTTTCAATGCCTGCCTTTACCAGGATAAACTTTGCGAAGAACCCCGAAATGGGAGGTATGCCTGCCAGCGCAAACGCCGGAATAATAAACAAAACTGCCAGAAACGGACTTTCCTTGAATAATCCGCCTACATTTTTCAGATCAAAAGACCCTTTCACCTTTTGAATCATGCCGGCCACCAGAAACGTGTTGGTTTTGGCTATCATATTATGAATCATAAAAAAGATGGCCCCGGCAATGGCCAGTGGTGTAAAAATTCCCAGACCCATCACCATGTAACCAATCTGACTGATGATGTGATAGGAGAGGATGCGGCGGGTATCGTACTGTGTGCTGGCGGCCATCCCGCCCACCACCATGGTAAAGCCGGCAATGATAAGAATCAGGTTGTGCCAGAATTCCTGGTCCTGAACAAAAAACAGGGTAAAGAACCGGATCATGGCATAGACACCGACTTTCGTCAGCAGTCCGGCAAACATCGATGATATGGTGATGTTAGGTTTGTGATACGACGCCGGCAGCCAGAAAAACAAGGGAAATACCGCCGATTTTATTCCAAAGGCCAGAAAGATAAGCATGGCCGGTGCATTAAGCCACTGCGTCTGGTCACTATTCCCGACAATTTGTGCAAGGTGCGCCATGTTCAGCGTGCCTGTCTTTCCATAAAGCAGTCCAATCCCGGCAAGGAAGAAGAGCGAGCCGATGAGGTTCAGCGCCAGGTATTTGATTCCCCCGCGCAGTTTGTCCTGGGTTTTTCCCATGGTCATCAGCACAAAAGAAGACAAGAGCATCACTTCAAACCAAACATAGAGGTTAAACACATCCCCCGTGAGGAAGGCCCCGTTCAGCCCGATAGCCAGAGTGAAAAAGAAAACATAAAACTTTCCGGACAGGTATTCTGAGCTCAGAAAATGAATCGCGTAAAGCGAAATGACCATCATGATGAGAGAAGAAACTACCAGCATTAACGCACTGAAGGGGTCGGCCACAAAAGTAATCCCGTAAGGCGCTTCCCACGCTCCAAGGTACAGGGTCTGTACCCCTTCTGCCTTCACCTTTATCAGGATGAAGACGGCTGACACCAGCATCAGGAGGCTTCCTGAAACTCCGGCTGTACGCTTGACCCTGTCAGGTAAACGCAGTATCATGAAAATCATGAACACCAAAGGAATCAATATGGGGATTGCCAGTATCATTGTTCCGTTTTTGCATTTGTTTCAGGCTTAGCCTGTTTCATTTCGTCCAAATCATCTGTTCCGCTCACTTCGAAGTACTTGTACTTCAAAGCCAGCGTGAAAGCCACCACACCCAATCCTATCACAACCGCCGTAAGTACCAGCGCCTGCGGCAGCGGATCGGTCATGGCGGTAGTGTTAGCTGACTGCTCATCAACAAAAGCGGTCCCACCGGGAATGAGCCCGGCGGACAAGAACACCAAAAGGTTGGTGGCATTGCTGAAAAACAATATCCCGATGATAAATTTGAGGATACTGCGCCTGAGCAACAAGTAAACACCTGCTGTGTAGAGTACCCCAACTAATATGGCCAGCATGATTTCCATTATTCCGAACGTTTTAGTGAAAACAAAAACAAAACTGTCACCCCGATTACCACCATAAAAATTCCGATGTCAAAAAGCAGTGGAGTCCCCAACTTAAGAACGCCCAGCAATCCGAGATCAGCACTCAACCAAACCCCTTCAAAAAAAGTCTTTCCGGCAATGATTCCCGGAACAAAACTCAGAATTACTGCCGTAAAGCCAACCACCAGGTAGGTTTCTGGTTTGATTCTCATGGATTGATACACTTCATCGGCTGAGTAGGCAAACCCTCGGAACACAAAAGCCATGGCCGCCATGAGTCCTCCGATAAACCCTCCTCCCGGAAGGTTGTGGCCTCTGAACAAAGCAAATATGGCAAAGACCAAAAAGAGCCACCGAAGATATTTTTCGGCGATTTGCAGTATTCCCGAATTCATGCTCGTCCTCCTTTCTTACGCAGTAGCATTGAAACACCCAGCGCAGCCACTGCCAGCACAATGATTTCACCTAGCGTGTCCATGGCTCTGAAATCGACCAATATGACATTAACGACATTTTTACCAAAAGCTTTGCTCCAGCTGTTTTCGATAAAATATTCGGAGATGGCCGGTTGAAGGTTAATATCCATCGACTGGATGGTCACCAGGGTCATCACAGATCCAAAGCTCAAAGCAATCAGCATGTCTCTGACGCGCTGTTTCCTTTCGGAAAGTCGAAGGAAGCGCGGCATTTTCTGGAGCACCAAAACAAAAAGCACCACAATGAGTGTTTCGGCCAGTATTTGTGTGATAGCCAGGTCAATGGCGCCATAGTACATAAATACCAGCGCCACGCCATATCCAACGATTCCCATGGCTACGATGGCGGCCAGCCGTGAGCGCGAAAACATCGCCATTACCACGGCAAATACCGAAACAACTACTAATCCGGCCATATAGTATGGGATAGTTCCGGTGTTTTGGATTGTAAGCTGCGCACCGTTGTCATAAAACTGATACCACATCGCCACGGCCGCCAAAACGATAATCGTCATAACGTAATAGCGGTGATAACCATGCTGTATGATCCCTGTTTTTTTGTTGGCAATATTTACAAAGCTGTCCATTCCCGATAAAAACTTATCGCTGAGGCTAAAGCGAACGAAGCGCTCATTGAAGGACTGCCAATTCCTGAGCAATTTTTCTTTTGTAACAATCAGGTAAGTCAGCATGAAGCCGGCCAAAACAGTAAACAGGCTGAGGAAGAACACATCATTGAAACCGTGCCACAATTTGAGTTTTACGGCACCGGTTTCTTTTGTGACTGATGCCAGTGCACTTTCAATGAGGGTGCTTCCCAGTATTTTAGGAAACAGTCCGAATGTCAGGCTCAGGATGGCCAGCATAACGGGCGCCAAAAGCAGCCATGATTTCCTGTCTTCTTTCGGAGCCGGGTTTTTATTTGTTCGTGGCGCCAGAAAAATCCGGTAGACGAAGTTAAGCGAGACGGCGACCAACAAAATGTTGGCTGCTACCCCAACCACAAGGATTAATGATGAAATCCCGGGAAGCTGGACTTTCGCTTCATAAATGAGCTCTTTCCCCAGGAAGCCCAGCATGGGTGGTATTCCGGCCATGGAAAGAGCGGAAAGCAAGGTGATGACAAAAGTCAAAGGCATGGTTCGTGCTAATCCTCCCAGCGATGAAAATTCTTTGGTGCCTGCTTTTTTATCTATAAGTCCGGCCACCATGAACAGTGTGGCTTTGTAAAGGGCATGCACAAACAGAAATAATAAAGCGGCTTTTATGGATAAGCGGGTATCGATTCCCATCAGCAAAACCAAAACACCCAGCGCATTAATGGTGGTGTAGGCCAGTATCGATTTAAGTTCGGTTTTGGTGATAGCAAAGTAGACTCCAATAAACATGGTTATAACGCCTATCGAAGAAATGATGTACATCCACTCGGTTGTGCCTCCAAGCACCGGGTTTAGTTTAGCCAGCAAAAAGAATCCGGCTTTGACCATGGTGGCTGAGTGCAGGTATGAGCTTACCGGAGTAGGGGCCTGCATGGCTCCGGGTAACCAGAAGTGGAAAGGAAACTGTGCGGACTTGGTAACAATTCCCAGCAGAATCAACAGCAACCCCGGCAGGTACAGCCCGCTTTCGCGGATGGCCTCTGAGGAGGAAATCCAGTCGTTGAGCGAGTAGCTGTCAGGAATGGTGCCTAATAGAATAATCCCGGCAAGGAGGCTTAATCCTCCAAAAGCGGTAATGTAGAGTGATTGAAAAGCCGCTTTCCGGGCTACTTCTTTTTCATGAAAGAAAGTGATAAGCAGGAAGGAGAGCACGCTGGTGAGCTCCCAGAAAATAAAAAGTTGTATCAGGTTTTCTGAAAGCACCATTCCGAGCATCGCGCCACTAAAAAGCGTCAGGAAGAAAAGAAACCGGTCTGTGCCGGAATATTTCTTCATATACGCCTGGGCATAGAAAAAAACCATCGCTCCAACTCCTGAAACCAGCAGTGCAAAGGAAAGGCTGAAGCCATCAAGAATGAAAGAAAGGTTGAGGCCAAGATCAGGAACCCATGCCAGTGAGTCCGTTTTAAAATCACCTTGTAAAACTACAGGAAGCTGTAGAAGGAACCATGAGAAAACAGCCGTCTGAAACAGGGCAAGTACCACAGACTTATACTTCCGCAGAACCGGCGGAAACAGGAACAGAAGAAATGCAACCGATGCATACATCAGAAGGATAAAGCCCATTGGTAACTGTTTTGTCTGAACCGCTTTGCGGTTATCTTTTTATTGTTTTCACACCATAACACCCGGAGCAGAAAAGTGTTCTGCCTGCTTCCTTCAAAGGTAAAGGATCCTTATTAATCCGTGACAAAAAGATGGGCTTTTTGAGGCTTCTTTACCCAACCACACGTAAGAAAACCTTCACTATCGATTTAAGAGAAACTCTAATGTCTGCGTTTGCTGATTATCGCGATAGCAGGTTGTAAAAGATAGTTCTTTTGACTTGTTCTATTATGTTGCTTCATCCCGAAAAGGATGCGCATAAAGTTAAAGGGCCGGATAACAAACCAATAAATGCTCACTGATAAAATTAAGCTGAGGAAAAGTAATAACAAAGCCTTCACCCCGTCCAACAGCGGCCACTGGGTTATAAAATATCCTGTAGCAATGATTATCGGTTGGTGAACCAGATAAAAAGGATAGATGGCCTGGTTTAAATGCTTTCTGACCGGATGATCCCGGTTAGCAAGTGTTGCTGTCCACACCAATACGGCCACTGAACATGACCATGCTGTTGCAGTTCTGATAAGTTCCTCTATCGGCCATGCCGCTTGTAGTTGATTGCTGTTCAGAAACCAGACTATGGCCATAACGGAGGCTTGCACCAGAAGAAAGCGCTTTTGTTTTTTTAAGGCTTTTACAATTCCTGGATTAGAAAAGAGAATAAAGCCACTCAGGAAAAAGATAATATTGTAAACGATAAAAGCCCAGTCGTTTACCACGTCATGAGTTTCTTCAGGAAAGTAGGGTTTGAGCAAGAGTTGCGAGAGAAACAAGGGGAGGATAATCAGGTTTATTCCTCCTTGCCGGGAAACGATTTTTAGCAACCATGTTTGCAGGTTTTGATAAGCAGGCTTTCTCACATACTTCAAAAAGGGAGAGATGAGCAGTGAGATCAGAAACAGGTAGGCAATAAACCACAGGTGGTGCCAGCTGAAATTCCCTTCAGGATAGAACCCTTCGAACATGTGTGGATAGAAAGCAAGCAGGGAAGGGTAAGAAGAGATTCGTTCAAAATAAACCTGTATCGGCACCAAAACAAATATCCCTGCCAAAAGCGGGATAAAAAGCCGCTTAATTCTTTCAAGAAGATATTTCCCGGCAGTACGTTTGCCCAGCGCATAAAATGTACCTGCTCCTGAGATGAGAAAAAGCAGGGGCATGCGCCAGAGATGCAGAAATGACATCACCGTGTCAAGCTGCGGGTAAAGCTGGTTGTTTTTGATGTGCCACCCGAAACTGTTAAAGACCATCCCGATGTGAAAAAGAAAGACCGTAAGGATTAGTAAAATGCGCAGCCAGTCGAGATAATACTGCCTTTCACTTTTGTCTGTGTTCAATGTCTTCATTGCCGCTTATTTTGATTCCTGACAAAGATGTGGCGCGGCATCAGGAAATGAGGTATGTGCCATCCGGCAAGACGTTCTTCCTTATCGGGAAGTACGAACGCATGGTGTTAAATCTCAGATAATCAACAAAATGGTCAAAACGCTTAGAATTCGCTTTTTGATTTGCGATAAGCCGATGGAGTCATGCCAGTATTCTTTTTGAAAGCCGTATTGAAAGCGGATTTGGAATTGTAGCCAGTTTTTTCTGCGATTTCCACGATAGTGAGGTTTTGTGTGTCGCGATCGCACAGAAGTTCTTTTGCCATTTCAACACGGTAACGGGCGATCATCTCGTAGAAAGACTCGCTCATTTTTTCGTTAATAACTTGTGAGAGGTGGTGCGACGGGGCGTTCAGCCTTTTAGCAAGGTCAGACAACGAGGCCAGGTGGTTTGAATAATAGTGTCTTTCTTCCATCTCGGCCACCAATTGAGAGAGAATCTGGCTTTTTTGCTTCTCTGTCAAAGATGACTTTTTATACTTTGGGGATGGAACATCCATAAAAGAGGGTGCTGAGTCGAAAAATGCCGAACGGTTCATAGCCCGGAACGAAGTGATAAAGAACATCAGAGTAACGTAGGTGGTGATAAAATAATCGCCAAGGTCACGCTCGAAGCTGATTTTCGTAGCAATAAAAACCAATACCAGAATCGTGAGGTGTAATGTGGAGTTCTTCAAATCGCGATAAATAACCGGCCGGGTTTTTTTGACCTCCCTTTTTGTTCTGAAAACATGAAGAATACTTATCAGCAAGTAGATCAAAATATGAAAAGCCGTGATGGTGTTGATATAATTACGAATACCCAGCGGGTCGGCAGAAAAATTCTGATTCACCTCAACAGCAGTCCATCCGGGGTGTTTGCTGTGAATAAACTCATTGTATTTGAAAGCATCTGGTTGGGCAAAGAAAAATACCATGTAAACCAGGTATAAACCAAAAAGTGCCAGGTGCAGGAGGTCTTGTTTTTGCAACTTGCTTTGCAGGCTTGCTTTTACATAAAGAAAAAACAGCGGACCGTAAGCCAGGTTAAGAGGTTCAGCAAAATTCACTAACGGAAGCGCTTTTACTATCAGTCCGGTATTGTTGAGAAACTCTTCGAGGATAGCCATGGATAGTGCCAGCATCAGGACACCCTGGAAAAGATGCGGCCCTGACTTCCGGGTGTTGTTTTTCAGAAACAGGACGCTTAGCAAAATCCCCTGAAACACTCCGGCCAGCATTATCAAGTCAAAAAATCCGATGGTGATTTCCGTTTTCATATCAGCGATACTAATTGCACCGTAAATTTAAGGAATCAATTTTTATTGACGCTTTTGTTCAAGGGTTTTCTTTGCGTAGCATCGCATTGAATACGATTGTGGTTTATTCAAATCCATTCTAAAGTAAGGAATTCCTATTTTTGAGAGGAAATCAGATACCCGGTAACAGGACGCCTGTCTCGGGATCTAAAAAAGCTCTTCTATGAAAATTCGTGATCTCGAATGGTGGATTGTGGGACTGCTGGGTGTGGCGTCCTTTGTTTTAGCAATCATTGGATTCAATATTATTTTTAGTGAAGCGGGCGTCGAACGCAACTTTATCGATCTGGCCTACCAGTCGATGAAGGTCTTCGGGATGGAGTTCGTGGATGAATACCAGTCGCCGCTGCCCTGGCAACTGGAGGTGGCCCGGTGGCTTTCGCCCGCTGTAGTGCTTTACGCCGCAGGTAAGGCGGTGCTCTACTTTATCAGGAGGGAGTTTAAATCGCTGA
>JASMTJ010000497.1:0-1011 GCA_041694335.1 Bacteroidales bacterium | reverse complement strand
AACAAGTTGCTGCACGCGGATAAATTATTCGCTGCGCTCCTAATTCACCGGTGAGCAAAGCGTTAGTTGTTTGATCCATGTCTGGAGGATAAGTGAACGGCATATTTTATAAGAATACCCATACCAAGATTCCTGGCTGGGTTGATAATCTCCATGAGGATCAACCCCTAGGCTATGCATATGACACCGGCACCCACTTTGTTCATTTATATGGAAGGGACAGTGGTCTTAACGTAATATCTGTGGGGTTGACAGCGGTTGAGCAGAAAAGCGGTACTTTAACCGACTGGGTACGCCGCGTTTTCGGTGCTAAAGACATCAATAATCTAGCATTACCGATAGGCCAGACTGTTGAAAGCGTCTGGCGACCTTCACTTTATTTTTCTGACGATATCAAAACGGCCCTAAGAATAGACCCTTTTGAGCAACGGAGTTCTGAGCAAGCTCTGAGAGTGCTTATCGAAAAGCTCGATGACATCCTTCTATATATAGAGCCAGATCAGAACGGCCTGAAGGCATATGGGCACAAGTGCCGTGAGCTTTTAATTCTCGCATGCACTGAAGTAGAGAATTTGTGGGTTTCAGTATTTAAAAAGGCTGGAGTCGGGCCTCAAAACGGCAGGACTTATACAACACAAGACTACGTAAAATTGCTGTCTAAAGCGTATCTTAATGAGTTCGAAATAACATTTAAAAATTACGATGGCATTCGTAGTTTTCAGCCATTTTTTAACTGGAATTCCTCGCAGCCGACTAAGTCACTCTTCTGGTATGATGCCTACAACCAAACAAAGCACGACCGCTCAGCCGCGTTTAATGCTGCAACTCTTGAAAACGTTATGGATGCGATCGCTGCATGTGTGGCGGTTTTCTGTTCTAAGTTTGGGCCCTTTAGTCTAATTAATGACAACAATACACTATCTTCTCTGGTGAATCAGCATTTCGATATTCGCCTCAAAAATAGTGATCCATCGACTTACTATGTACCAAAAATTACGCTCCCATCAGATA
>JASMTJ010000496.1:0-1588 GCA_041694335.1 Bacteroidales bacterium | reverse complement strand
ATTCTCCGGATCAATAATGGCATAGCCACTACCTTCCCAGCCGTTAACGTTAAGGGGGCGCTTCGTGAACGGTCACCTCGTACCCCCTCTGAAGGGCCGCTTGAATCTCCGAACGCGCTTCGCTGTCGATGGTGTCTGGCTCAGGGTGTAAGCGTTGTCCTGGCTCAGGGTATAAACCCGTTGCCCCTGAGCCATTGCGAGAGCTAATAGGAGCTTTCAAAGCTCTTTATATATGAAAGCTCAGGAAAGATTCCTGAGTAAAGTATGACAACAGTATCCCTAACTTTTATATTTCTCCAGGGAAAGCATCGATCGTCTCGAGCACTTCCGAATTGATCCAACTCGCTCACCTGGAAATTCTTAGAATTGATAGCAACGTCGTATTCTTTGCCACTTACCTCGTAAATAACTCTTATTCTTGGATAAAAATAATACAAAGAGTTAAAAAGCATCAATTTTTGTATTTTAATTTCTTCGACGTTTAACACTTTTGCGTTAGTTTTATTTTACACAATAAAAACTTCGCGTCTTTTCGACGGAGATAACGAATCAAACCAATCAAGACCAAAACCAATATTATCGAGTATATCGTCAAATTTATCACTTGCAGTTCTTCGCTTGACCAATAAACCAATTAAAATCTCGATCCAAGACCACCCCTGCTGCAAATGCGATCAGAGGGTTCAATAGAGCAATGAGAGCAACGGTTAAAAGAGTAAACAATGTGGTCATCGTTAACACCAAAATTACAGGCGCCACGTCACCATTACATGTCGCTCCAGTTTTCAGAGCTTCAAAGGAAAAGCTGATAGCAGTAAGCACTCGCGAAACTGTACCGAGCAGCGGAGCCAGCTTGCGCCTCTCACTCCCGTCGCATGCGCCCAACTATGAACCGGATACAACCAAGTTCTGGTACAGCTAAAACCACCCAAACTTTCCGGCCAGCAGAATAAGACCAATAACAACCACCCCTAATATCAGCGTGGAAAACTGAGATTGCATAAAGTTGAATCCCGATGACTCACCCTTATTCTTAAAATAGGGCCTTTTCTTCTCACTCATTTAGTTCATCCCCTGCAACTAGCAGTAACCCCTTGGCGCACCAAAGACTGTATGTATCCAATAATCTGAGTAATTGCAAAAACCGCTGCTACGAGAAGAATTGGGTTCAAAATACTTGCTACCAATATGAAAGATAGTTTGGTCAGGTACGCTCCCACCACGAAGGACAGTATGGCACCTGCCGCCGCATCACTTTCATCACAGCCAGTAACGTTGAGAATCTCAAAAAAGTCCTTAACAAGTCCAAATAATCCCGTCCTGCTTATGAGGCGCTTAAAAGTGTCTGAGACACCGTCGCCATTTGCCAGATAAGAGAGAATATCGGCAAGCACACTCAGAATTTGGCCCCCACTAGCCCTGCCCATTACCCATAAAATCCACCTGGACAAATAGCATTTATGTATGCATGCTTCAGCCATGCATACACAAAACCGGATTAAGCAAACACTCTCAGAACCGTCCAGCATAGAGTCTATTCGCGATTTGCTGAACAATGAAGAGATCCGTCACAGAACCGATCTGGCTA
>JASMTJ010000495.1:0-9784 GCA_041694335.1 Bacteroidales bacterium | reverse complement strand
AGGCAAGGGGATTGAAGAGGTGGCCGTTGTCGAAACCCTTGAAGGCGACGATGCACCAGCGCTTAAAGTAGGCGACGTGATTGTGCGCGTAGACCCTCGCTACTTCCGCCCCGCTGAGGTGGAGACCCTGCTTGGCGACCCGACCAAATCCAAGGAGAAACTGGGCTGGACGCCTGAAATCACGACACAGGATATGTGTGCTGAAATGGTTGCCGATGATCTTAAAACCGCCAAGCGGCATTCACTGCTAAAACAGCATGGTCACGAAGTAATGCTTTCGGTGGAGAACTAAGCGGTTATGGGCAAGCAACGTGTATTTGTCGCCGGGCACAAAGGAATGGTTGGTTCTGCGTTGGTTCGCCAACTGGAAGCTGACGAAAACGTGGAGCTGGTAACTTGCAGCCGAGCCGAACTGAACTTGCTGGATCAATCCGCAGTACAGGCATTTTTCCTGCAGGAAAATATCGACGAGGTATACCTGGCCGCCGCTAAGGTGGGCGGCATTCACGCGAACAACACCTACCCGGCGGAATTCATCTACGAAAACCTTATGATCGAAGCCAATATCATCCACGCCGCCCACATGGCTGGTGTACAGAGGTTGTTATTCCTGGGCTCCTCCTGTATCTACCCGAAAATGGCCGAGCAGCCGATGAAAGAGGAGGCGTTGCTAACAGGAACCCTGGAACCCACCAACGAGCCCTACGCTATCGCCAAAATCGCCGGCATCAAGCTATGTGAGAGCTACAATCGCCAATATGGACGTGACTACCGCAGCGTAATGCCCACCAATCTGTACGGCCAGAATGACAACTTTCACCCCGAAAACAGCCACGTAATACCCGCCATGATGCGCCGTTTCCATGAAGCCAAAGAAGCCGGTGCCAGCGAAGTTGTAGTGTGGGGCAGCGGTAAGCCCATGCGCGAATTCCTACATGTGGACGATATGGCGGCTGCCAGTGTGTACGTTATGAACCTTGATGACGAAACCTATCAGGCCAATACTCAGCCCATGCTCTCACACATCAATGTGGGAACGGGCCTCGACTGCACCATTCGTGAGCTGGCTGAAACCATGAAGAGCGTAGTAGGTTTTGGGGGGGAGTTGGTGTTTGATACGAGTAAACCCGACGGCACGCCGCGTAAGTTGATGGATGTTTCTAGGTTGGAGGCGTTAGGGTGGCAGGCTGATATCTCGCTTGAGCATGGTCTTCGGAAGACATATGAGTGGTTTTTGCAGAACCAGGATCGGCTCCGAAGCTAAATTCGATATACCCGTTACCCACCTGTTGCCTCCCGAAAATTGACTTGAGCACCAACATGCACGATGAACGCTACGCAACAACCCGTCGTCTGATTACAGAGAAGCCAGCCTGCTTTGATAACACGGTAGATGGCATAGCGACACTACTCAAGATGCCTGATAGCTATCAGAAGATTGCCGAAGGTGGCCTTCGTCTGCAGGGTTTTTTCAAGGAGGGAAGTGAAGACAAACCACTCATTACGGTTGTTACCGTGGTTTACAACGGTGCTGAGTTTCTTGAAGACACCATCAAGAGCGTGATCGGGCAAACCTACGATAATGTGGAGTACATTATCGTAGATGGCGGCTCGACAGATGGTACCTTGGATATTATCCGGAAATACCAACACACAATTGATTATTGGGTGAGTGAACCGGATAGCGGTATTTACGGCGCGATGAATAAAGGGATTGTTTTGGGGAGTGGTGATTGGAACAATTTTATGAACGCGGGTGATGTTCTAGCTGGCAATAATATTTTGAGAAATATTTTTCAAATTCAACGACTAAACTTTGATGTTATATATGGAGATTCGGTTGTTTTCGGTGATGGAAGTTGTTCTGTTCAGCGAGCTAAAAATATTTCTTATTTTAACCTGTTTTTGTGGAGTACAAGAGCAGTCTGCCATCAGTCTCTATTCGTGAGGTCGAAAGTCTGTCCTTTTTACGATGATCGGCTAAGTTTAAAGGCTGAATTGAAATGGTATTTTGATATTTCGAGAAATAATGTGAATTATTTTTATGTCCAAGAACCTATATGTAGATATTTACTGGGCGGTGCCTCGGATCAGGATTTCGAGCGCGAAATGAAAGAGACTATCGGAGTGATGATTAGCCAAAATCCCTTTTTAGTTATACTTCATGCTCCTGTATTTATTTTTAAAGTTATCAGGAGGTTTTTGCGTTGATTAGCTTTATAATGATGGCGAAAAATGAAGCCAATCGGATTGGTGATGCGATAGAAAGCCTTATTGGAAGCGGTTATAAAAAATTTGAGTTGATCGTTATAGATGATCACTCCTCTGATACCACTTTCGAATTGGTTGAAAGCTATGCGAATAGAGATTCCAGAATAAAGATTTTTAAAAATAAATATAAAGGAAAAGTCCGAGGTACGAATTACGGGTACGATTTATGTACTGGCGATTTTATTAAATGTATCGACGCAGATGATGTTCTGCTTCCTAATTTTTTTGAAACTCTAGATTCGATCCAACCTGGATTTTCGCACTGCCATGCGGCAACAATTGTGACAAGTGGTCTAGACCCTATTGCTAAATATAGTGTGAATCCTGCAATAGTGCGTGAAAGCAAGGAAAAAGTAATTTCTAGTCTGATTAGTTTGCCAAAGGGGTGCTGGACATTTAGTAAAGAAGTTGCGGATAAAGTTTTCCCTTTACCTCCAGAAATGCCGATAGAAGATCTTTGGATGTCCTTGCGCGCCAAAGAATACTCAAAAGAAATATTAGCTTCTAATGAATCTTGTTATTTATATCGTCAGCATGAAGGGCAAGATTACGGGGGTATACTCAATTATAACTATAAATTAGTTAAGTTGCGCGCAGAAAGATCTATGCAGGCAATTAAAGTTTTGAATGGTATGCCTCAGTACAGCGATCAGGACTTTTCATATTTGGTTGATTTTCTAAAGGTTTGTATAAGCCGCCCTGGCTTGAAAACTATTTTGGTTAGCAATCTAATAATGAGGGATAAGTTTAAATTAATTTTAATTTTGCGTTTTCCTAATTTTGCATCTTATGCCACTATTTTTAAATGGAAGCTCGACGCCTGGAAAGGGGCCTAATGTTACTTGTTGGTCCTTTTTTGTCTGGTAAAATATAATGCCTTATCTTTTTTTGCTCTTCTATTCGGTTTTCTATCTTTATTTGGTGGAGTCGATAAATTCGAAAAAAAGGTTTTCCTGGCTTGTCGCGGTAGCTCCTGTTGGCGTGCTGTATTTTTCTATACCTGCATTACAATATGGTATTGGAACTGATTATTTTAGTTACATAAATATTGTAGAGTTGGGCTACTCTCCCGGCATAGAGAAGAGTGGAGAGTTCTTCTTCTTGTATCTTATTAAAATTTTGAATCATTTAGATGTCAACCCTCAACTATTTTTTGTTATCACAGCCTTTCTTCAGGCTTCGCTAATATTTTATCTCTTCTCGATCCTGAGGTCTTCAGGTTATTTGTCTTATGTCTTGTTTTTTATTTTTTTTACAGTGACTGGTATTTACCATAATCAGATGAATGGTGTCCGTCAGTCTTTAGCGATACTGTTGGTGCCTTTTGTTCTTATTCTTTTTTATGACAGGAAATACGTTAAAGGAGTTGTGGTTTTATTTCTTGGGTTAATGTTTCATAAATCGTTCTTTATTGTTGGTGCAGTGATTCCGGTATTTTTATGTGCCAATAAGTTGTTCAGAAAGGCAGGCTCAAAGCTTTTTCTTTTTATTGCTTCGCCTTTAATTGTTTATTTTTTGTTTAAGTTTGCTTTTGAATATTTATTGATTAACGTTTTTGATCAATATGCTCATTATCTTGATTCCAACATTGAGGTTGGCTGGATTAATATTGCGACTAAGGTTTATTATACCCCTATTTTTCTGCTTTTTTGGCTTTATTATGTTCGAGATGGTGGTTTTTTAGCTGCCAAATATTTTAATTTTTTTATAACTGTTTTTTCTATAACTCATGCTTTATATTTGACCGATTTGGTGTTCCCTTTTTATGGAAGGGTTTTTCAGTATTTTGTTTTCTTTTATATTTTTCCAGTTTATTTTCTGGTCTTCCGTCTGGCAAAATTGAAAGATTTTTTTTCTGTTTTCTTGGTTTTTTTGTATTGTCTTGCTCCATATTGCTTTAAGGTGATTTTTTCAGTTGCGGAATATAAATTCGATACTATTTTATTTAAGGGTTTTTAATGATAGCTCCTATAATTATGGCAGGTGGGGCTGGCTCACGCCTCTGGCCGTTATCTCGTCAGTTGAATCCGAAGCAGTTTTTAAAGCTTTGTTCCGACACAACGCTTTTGCAGCAAACTCTATCTCGCCTGAATGGTTTGGACACGGCACCTCCTTCCATTCTCTGCAATGAAAATCATCGCTTCATGGTGGCTGAGCAATTGCGGCAGTTATCCTTTCATGATGCCGAAATTCTTTTGGAGCCTGTAGGCCGGAACACTGCACCGGCAATCGCGTTGGCCGCGCTCAGCGCAACACGAAATGGACACGACCCTGTGCTGTTGGTATTGGCTTCAGATCACTTCATTTCGGACCAGCCCGCGTTTCAGCAGGCAGTGTTGAAGGCGGAAAAACTGGCTGAGCGAAATAACTTGGTGACATTTGGTATTGTGCCGACACAGCCCGAAGCCGGTTATGGTTATATCCAGCGGGGCGATGCCTTGCGCCAGGAAGGGTACGATGTGGCGCGTTTTGTGGAAAAGCCTGATGCCGTTACCGCTCAAGCTTATCTGGATTCCGGCGATTACTACTGGAACAGTGGCATGTTTATGTTTAAAGCTAGTGTGTACCTGGCGGCTCTGGCCGAGTTTCAACCGGACATTTTGGATGCCTGTAAAACTGCATTGGAAAAAGGCCAGCAGGACATGGACTTCGTGCGGGTGGACGCCGCCGCGTTTGCGCAGTGCCCTGAAAAATCCATCGATTACGCCGTGATGGAGAAAACGTCGGCCGCCGCTGTGGTGCCGTTAGACGCTGGCTGGAGCGATATCGGCTCTTGGTCTGCGCTTTGGGAGATTGGCGATAAAGACGCCGACGGTAACGTTTGTAAAGGCGATGTGCTGGCACAAGATACCCGTAATAGTTTGATTTATGCCGAGCACAAGCTGGTAGCGACCGTAGGCGTTGAAAATCTTGTGGTTGTGGAAACCAAGGATGCCGTGTTGGTCGCCCACAAAGAAAAGGTTCAGGATGTCAAAAAAGTGGTAGAGGCTCTAAAAAATGATGGCCGCCATGAGCACATGAACCACCGGGAAGTGTACCGCCCATGGGGTGTATATGATTCCATCGATAATGGTGAACGCTATCAGGTGAAGTGCATTACCGTGAAACCCGGTGCCAAACTGTCGGTGCAGATGCATCACCACCGCGCTGAACACTGGATTGTCGTAAGCGGCACAGCCAAAGTGACCATTGGCGACCAGGAATTTCTGGTTACGGAAAATCAGTCAACGTATATTCCTGTTGGCGAAGTGCATTGCTTGGAAAACCCCGGTGTGATTCCTTTGGAATTGATTGAGGTTCAGTCCGGTTCCTACCTTGGGGAAGATGACATTGTAAGGTTGAAGGATCAGTATGGTCGTGAATAACGCCGCGTATCCTAAGGTCTCAATCGTCACGGTGTGCTTTAACAGTGAGCGTACGATCCGGGATACCCTCAGTTCGGTTCGATCTCAGGACTACCCCAATATTGAACATGTGATTGTTGATGGCGGTTCGGCAGACGGCACAATGAGTATTGTCGCTGAGCATCGCGATTCCCTGGGGCCTGTCGTCAGCGAGCCGGACAAAGGTCTTTATGATGCTATGAATAAAGGCATAGGGATGGCCACCGGGGATGTGATTGGCATTCTGAATTCCGATGATTTCTTTGAAGATTCAAGGGTCATTAGTACCGTCGTACAGGCGTTTGAAGATGACTCCTCTGTGGATGTTGTTTTTGGCGACGTGGTGTTTGTGATGCCTCCGGATTTGCAGACCATTACTCGGTTTTACCCGGCCGGGCATTTCCAGACCTGGAAGTTGCGGTTTGGGTGGATGCCCCCGCATCCTGCGACATTCGTGCGGCGCTCTGTCTACGAAAAGTTTGGCGGTTACCGGCTGGATATGAAAATTTCGGCAGATTTCGAGATGTTTGTTCGGTGGCTGGTTAAGCAGAACCTTAGGTATCGCTGGCTGGATAAGGTCATTGTGAGAATGAGGGCGGGTGGTGTGAGTACCTCTGGTCTTAGAAGTAGCTTGATTCTCAATAAGGAAATTGTGCGGGCCTGCCGAGAGAACGGCTTGTACACGAACCTGGCCTTAGTGTTGACGAAGATACCCTTCAAGTTGTTGGAGTTAGTTCGTCGTCCTTCTGGTAAGAAATTGATTGGATAGCCATCTTTTTAGCTGTGTCTGTGATGCCTACTACGTTTAGTCAGGGGATATAGTGTGAATGTTGTATTAACGGGCGCTACCGGCTTTTTGGGTAGTCGTCTTGCTGAGAAGTTGCACGACCATAATCAGCACCCTGTTATGTGTGCCTCAAGGCGGGCGATTGGTCAGTGCGATCGATATGTGGTTGTTGGTGCGCTTGACTCCGATACCGATTGGTCAACCGTAGTGGCGGGGCAGCAAGTCGTCATCCACACCGCCGCCCGCGCCCACATCATGAAAGACGAAGTGCCAGATCCCCTAGCGGAGTACCGCAAGGTCAACGTGGACGGCACACTCAACTTGGCCAGGCAGGCCGCTGAAGCCGGTGTTCGCCGGTTTATTTTTATCAGTTCCATCAAGGTAAACGGCGAACAAACTCCGTTGAATCAGCCCTTCACCGCTGAAAATACGCCCGCGCCGGAGGATGCTTACGGTATTTCCAAAATGGAAGCCGAGCAGGGTTTGCAGGCGTTGGCGGCTGAAACCGGTATGGAGGTGGTTATCGTCCGTCCGCCTCTGGTTTATGGGTCGGGGGTGAAGGGTAACTTTGCCAGTATGATCAAGCTGGTCGAAAAAGGCCTGCCACTACCCCTGGGCGCCATTCACAACAAACGCTCCCTGGTGGCGCTGGATAACCTGGTAGACCTGATCATCACCTGCATAGAGCACCCTGACGCTGGCAACCAAGTGTTCCTAGCCAGCGATGGTGAAGATCTTTCCACCACCGAGTTGTTGCGGGGAGTGGCCAAGGCCATGGGCAAACCCTCTCGCTTGGTGCCGGTGCCCGCCGGGCTGTTAATGTTTGGCGCCACGGTGCTGGGTAAAAAGGCCATGGCCCAACGCCTGCTGGGTTCCTTGCAGGTCGATATTTCCAAAGCCCGCAACCTGCTTGGCTGGCAGCCGCCGCTGAGTGTGGAAGAAGGGCTGAAACGCTGCTTTCCCGATCAATAAGGATTTTTTGTGATTCGTTTGCTGGATTTTGTTTTTGCCCTGCTGGGGCTGGTGTTTGGTTTTCCCGTGTTGCTGGTGCTGGTGGTGATCGGCCTGTTCGATACCGGCTCCCCCATCTTTCGCCAGCAACGGGTCGGGCGTAACAAAAGGCCGTTCACTCTGGTGAAGTTCCGCACCATGAAAAAAGACACGGCCTCTGTCGCCAGCCATTTGGCCAGTGCCAGTGCCATTACGTCTTTTGGACACTTTCTTCGCCGCACCAAGCTGGATGAGTTGCCACAGTTGTGGAATGTGTTGAAGGGCGACATGAGCCTGGTAGGCCCGCGCCCGTGTTTGTTTAACCAGGAAGAGCTGATTAACGAGCGTGAGAGCCGGGGCGTACTGAATGCACGGCCGGGGATTACCGGGCTGGCTCAGGTGAATGATATTGATATGTCCACGCCGAAGCTGTTGGCGGAGACGGACCAAAAGATGCTGGAGAACCTGACTGTTGGCGCTTACTTCAAGTATATTTTTATGACGGTAGCGGGGAAGGGCGCTGGGGATCGAGTGCCGGGTAAAGATTGACAGCAACAATAGCAATGGAGCAGTGAGTGGGTATTCAGGAAGTTTTAAAGGATTCGCGTATAGCCTTTGGCACGAGTGGTGCGCGAGGGCTAGTTGAAGACTTTACCGATGATGTTTGTGCGGCTTTTACAGCCGCATTTTTGTTAGTAATGAGCAAAGAAGCACCGGTAGAACGAATCGCAATCGGATGTGATCTCCGCCCCAGTAGCCCACGCATGGTTGCGGCTTGCTCAGCAGCTGCTGAGGAGCTTGGATTGAAAGTCGATAACTATGGCGCGTTGCCCACGCCAGCACTGGCGTTAAAGGCGAAGGCCGATGGGGTGCCTGCGATAATGGTGACCGGTAGCCATATTCCCTTTGATCGCAATGGTATTAAGTTTTATCGGCCTGAAGGTGAGATCACCAAAGCTGATGAGTCGGCCATTATGGCAGCGAACGGCCCATTGCCGGACATTGGTAGCGTTGATTTGAGCTCTGCTGTTAGTCGGGCGGCCGCCGAGCTTTATCTGGCTCGTTATACGGAATGGTTTGCTGGCAGCCCTTTAACCGGTTGGACGGTTGGTCTTTATCAGCATTCGGCGGTTGGCCGTGACCTTAACCGGGATGTGTTGGAAGCTCTTGGTGCGGAAGTGGCCGTGCTGGAGCGTAGTGAGGCTTTCGTGCCGGTAGATACCGAAGCTGTCAGCAAAGAGGATCGCATTAAAGGAGCAGAATGGTCATCTGATTATAACCTGGATGCCATTCTGACAACCGATGGTGACGGCGACCGCCCGTTGTTAGCTGATGAGCACGGCGATTGGTTGCGTGGTGATATCGTTGGTTTGCTATGCTCCCGAGAGCTTGGCATCGAGGCCTTGGCGGTTCCTGTAAGCTGCAATACCGCGATTGAAACTTGTGGTGCATTCGATGAGGTATTTCGCACCCGCATTGGTTCGCCCTATGTGTTGGCTGGCATGGAGCAGCTGGCTGGGGAGTACAGATCTGTCGCCGGGTTCGAAGCAAACGGTGGCTTCATTCTGGGCAGTGTTTTGGAAGAGGGCGGTCGAAGGCTCGAAGCCCTACCAACCAGGGATGCATTATTGCCTGCGCTAACTCTGATGGTTGCTGCTGTAACGTCTGGTAAAACCCTTTCACAGGTGGTGGGCGGTTTGCCGGAGCGTTATACCGCCAGTGATCGCATCAAAGACTTTCCACGCGAACAAAGCCTCAAGCTTTTAGGCGTTTGGGAGAGAGACTGGCCGGCCATGCAGGAAAGCCTTTCACTGGATGCCGCTATTGAGGCAGTCGATACGACCGATGGTCTTCGGGCTACTCTGGCCAATGGTGAAATCGTACACCTTCGCCCTTCGGGGAATGCTCCGGAATTGCGTTGTTATGCTGAGGCGGCGTCTGAGGATCGGGCACAGGAAGTGGTTGAGCGAGTTCTGAAAGCGATAGCCGTTTAACTTAAAAGGGTGTTGTAGTCTTTCTTTTATCCTCTATTGGCAAAATTAGTCTCATCTATCTTTTTCTGGAGTTTTCTCTTTTATGTGCGGAATTGTCGGCGCAGTGAGCGCCAAGGACGTGACACCGTTTCTTCTTCATGGCCTGAATACCCTCGAATATCGCGGTTACGACTCCGCGGGCCTGGCGTTGTTGAATAGCGGCTTGCACCGTGCCCGTTCAGTTGGCCGTGTGTCGGAGCTGGAATCCAGCGTTCAGCAGCAAGGTCTAACAGGCCAGGTGGGCATTGCTCATACCCGTTGGGCTACTCACGGTGTGCCGGCAGAGCGTAACGCCCACCCCCATGTGTCCGGCGGTTTGG
>JASMTJ010000494.1:0-1050 GCA_041694335.1 Bacteroidales bacterium | reverse complement strand
CCAAAGGCGTTGGTTTTTTACCACTTCTGATGCTGTTACCCGTTGCGATTTATCATTTTACCCAGCAACGCTTAACTGACACATGGCGTTGGCGTGGATTGCTAGGCCCTATTGTTATGTTAACCGTGGTGGCGTGTTGGCTCGTACCTATGTACTTGATTGTAAGCCAAAACGGAAGCCCGGAATATCTCGCATACCGCGATAATATCTTGTTTAAACAAACCGGAGAACGCTACGTCGATCCATGGCATCACTTTAAGCCCTGGCATTACTTTATCAGTAGCGTGGTTCCTGCATTTTGGTTACCGCTGAGTGTATTATTACTGACGCAGATAAAAACCGTCGTGCAGCAGATTAAGCAGGACCCCCGTATTGCTGTATTATTTGGTTGGGTCATTTTAGTCATCTTCTTTTTTAGCTTAAGTCCCGCCAAACGAGGCGTTTATATACTGCCCGCATTACCCATGTTCTGTATCGCGATAGCCGCCGCTTGGCCCAACCTTTCGCTAAATCGTGCCAGTCGATGGTTTTTGCGCGCCTTGCTCACATTAATCATCATTGTTTTCACGGCACTGACTTACCTTGCTGCGATACACCATGACAAGCTTGTCGACAAACTCGACAACTACACGCAGAGCTTTCAACTGGTAGATAGTTTAGCCATCATTTTTGCGATTATCGTGGGGGCGATTTGCCTCGCGTGTGTAGTGCTATGGCGGAAGAGTTTATGGATCAAATATGGCTCAGCCGTTGCTATTATCTGCGTTACTGTGAGTTGGCTCGTGTACCCTCTCGCGGAGCCCTTACGCACCCCCCAAAACGTCATGCTTACGGCTGCGGCGAAAGTGAATAACGGCGAGCTAGCTATTCTTGATCTTAAAGAACAGCACTTGCTTTTTTCGCCTATTCCGCTGACTCACTTTAGCTATTTTACCGGCAATGCTGAACAGTTCCGTAACGCATGGCTATGGATAAACGAAGCACCCGACCGTTATATCATGGCGCCTGACAATATGCATTTTGAGTGTTTTGAACAAGCAGACGGAGAAC
>JASMTJ010000493.1:0-9138 GCA_041694335.1 Bacteroidales bacterium | reverse complement strand
TCAGCAAGCAGGTTTATCATTTTGAAATCTATTTCATCTACATCTTTTTTTCTCATGAGTACAATTTTTTATTGATAAAGACATCATTTTTATTGATACTTCGTTTAATTAGTAACAGCCATTGCTTCAGGTATATACGTTAATAACTGCATGGTATCGCCATTTCGCGTCTTCGTGTGGTTGAATTTGAAAATTGTGCTGACCGGACTCAGGAAACTGCCTGTCAAAAGCAGGTTTTAACCGACTTATTAACAATAATCCGAAAGTTATCAACAGGTGTATCTGATCTCTGTTTTAGTATATTGATATACAGGTGTTAACACATCTATTTATTCAGTTCTTAAAAGACGTCTTTGAGACTGTGTCTCACATATTGATTCCCTCAAAAATTTCTTGTAACTTCGCAGTATTGGCTCATTAAACAGCTAATCCCCCTTCAGGGAATTACCAATTTAAAAGCAAAAAGAAGTCCGAAGGACGGCGACCTGAAAGGTCGGAAAGCATAACTTCAGACTTCTCTACAATGAGTTGCTACATGTGGATTTGGGGGAAGTATGCCCATTAAACAGCTTCACGAATTTCACTCCCTGAACCCGAAAAACCTATATCAATTAACACGAAATCCCCATCTTAAAAGGTATTTACTGCAATTTGCTGAAAAACAGATTTATAGCTTCTGAGCAGCTAAATCAGAAGAAAAATCCTGCAATTTTCAGGTCTTACCCTGCCTGGTCGCGGTCATATTTTCCTGAGAACATCCCCGAAAAAGTCCATATAAGTCACATAAGTCTGGATAAGGTGGTAATTAAAGGCTGGGATGAATGAAAACTTGCACCCAATTGCTCATGCACACTTGGAAAAATGAAAAGGGCAAGAAGGAAGTCCTCCCTGCCCTTACCGCTCTCCGTTCACAAGCAGTCAACTTCAGATTTCCAGAAGCGGTTTTCCCTGGTTTCCTGGTGAATTTTCGGGAATAAGTATTTTTCGCGAGCCAGACGGGTAATCCCTTTCCACTCACTGTCTAAATACATCACCCGGTTTTCCAAAATTCGCTTTGCTCTCAGGAATACGGCAAAAGAATGCCGAAACCAGAAAGCCACCTGGAGGGAGTAACCTTCTCCCTGGTTCACCGTGATTACACCGAGAAGCAATCCCTGGAAAAAGATATGCTGTTTCCGGGTTTGACCATTAACAGTGGTATCCACGGAATCACAGAGTTCCCACAATAACATTATCTCCCTCATGGTCACTCCTCCAGGTCAACTTTCAAAATCCTTCCGTCAATAAAATGAAACACGAGGAAGGCTTTATCGGCACTATACTCGTGTTCAATGAGGAAAGACTTGTCAGAAGCTTTTTTAAGTTGTCCAAGTGTTATGCTGCGCATAGACACCGCAGGTATTGAAGTTAGGTTGTCAATATCAGTCATATCAATAGGTTTAAATAAAAATCCCGGACCACTCAGCGATATTACGCCGTATAGCCCGGGACAGGTTTTTAAATAAATGAGGGTTATACTTGCAGTGCTTCACAGTTCCACCCACCCTCAGGACACACTTTCCAACCATCAACCCGCGTAACCCGATCCGCTTGATCACGCCGTGATGGTGGTTTCCATCTAAAAAAAAGGAGAACCCGGTTAGGGGTTACTCCTCATCTGACTCGTTAATACCAACCAGTCTCCGATTCTCAATGGTCACTTCATAGCGTTTACCGTTCTCCATATTTTTCCATGCAAGAGAATCCGTAATTACAATGAATCTATCGCCTCTAAACTCATATGTTTCACCATTTGAGTCTTTTAGACTGCCTTGAAAGGTCATCAGGATATTTTTCTTACGGGTTTCAAATGTTCCGACCCCGGTAACATATGCTGCATATGTACCGTCAGGGACAGGTACACCAGATGTAACAACCTTTGAACTTTTAAGGACTTCATCTCTCTTTTCGAGAGGTACTTCAATAAATTTTGCCATTTCTTTATGTTTTTAAATGTGTTTTACTGCCGCATATCGTCAGCAGCCCCCGCCGTTTGGCGAAGCCAACCCCCCGGGGGGTTTTATATGGGGTGGTTACCGCATTTGCAAATAGGGGGTATGGCAAAAATTTTCCAGAAAAAAATTTACCTTTAAAGGAAAATACATGGCTATGAAAATTATTCTTAAAACGGCTGCAAATGGCGTGATAAAGGAACTTCCAGAGGAACAGGGTTATACAGAAGTCTTCGAAGAGACCCCTGATAAAGAGCATATCATCAAATTGCTGTATGGTGTTTGTGAAGATTTAGATTTGGATACCTGGAGCAAGTTTGAGAATGAGGTAATTAAGATTGGTACGGATTGGGGAACCCATTACGAACCTTCAAACGATGAAATTAAAGAGAGAATCAATACCCTCAAGGAGCAGATTACCGATTTAGAAGAAATCCTGAGACAATAATCCCAGGGCAAGAGAGACAGGGTTGCAAAAACGTATCGGCATCTGCCCAGAGCTGCATTGCTGATTCCGATATAGCCTGTGCAGTTGGGTTTGCACCGGATATGGGGGTGAAACTCAAATCTCTTTTTCATACCAGCCTAAATTATAGGCAATCTATGTTTAAATGTCCCATTGCTTTCGAGCCTCTTTGATATGATCTTTCACCAGCTCCATATAAGGACGCATTGAGCGGAATTCCTTTGTCCCGACCATGTCCATGACGGTCTTCAGATTGATGTTATGACTGAGCGCAAGGGTGATAAATGTTTTTCTACCGACGTGAGAAGAGACGACCTCGTGTAACGGGTACACTTTTACACGCTTCTTACCGGCGATATGCTCCTGAACACTTACCTGCCTGTTAAATCCATTCTCTCTAAGCACAAGCTTAATCCAGTCATTAAGTCTTTGATTAGAAAGCTTGGGAGGCAATCCTCCCCATTCTGCAATAATTTCAGAAGCTGTCTTTGTCATAAAAGTGACAGACCTGTTTCCGGTCTTTTTTGCGAAATATTCGATATAGTCTTCCTGGATGGAGCTCTCGGTAAGCAATTGAGAATCGATATGCCGCATGCCAGTCACGCATAAGAATACAAAAAGGTCACGTGCTCTTTTACGGTATCCTTTCAACTGGAGCTGCTTGAGCTCGTTTAACTCAGTCTCCCGTAGTGTGATGATGGTAGGCTGAATGTATTTGTATTTAATATGGTTGAAATTTTCATCCGGATAAATGTCGATGAGAAAGGTTTTAAATACAGCAGCATGTTTAGAAATGGTATTGTTCTTCAGCATCCGGACCTGAATCATGTAGTTGACGATTTTCATCCACATTTCGCTATCAAGTGACTCAACATCCAGCTTGATTTTGTGAAACTCCTCAAAGTCCTTTAGCAGATTTTTTGTGTAGTTGAAGTTTTTCAGGCTGTTCATAGCAAGAAGTGGTTTTCTCCTTTCAATGTAACTTTCAATGTCACCAATCATAGACCGGGGAATGGAATCATCAGCCCTTTTATTCAGGTATGCTTTTACATTTTCAACGGTGGGTTCTTTTCCAGACAGCTTAAGAGTGGTGACAACAGAACTAACGTCCTTAAAGTATGAGTCGATTATTTCTTTTTTATGCCTGTATTCAGGGTCAGATCGCTGTAACTCACCATTTTTCCAGTCTCTGTCATTAACCCTCACTCCTGTGGATAGTACGACTCTCGCATAATTGTGTGCATATGCCACATACACAGTGCTTTTCATCTTTCTTACTCTTAATGTGCCCATAATTACTGCCGAATAGTTCCCAAATCTGTAAATGCTATGAATAGCTAAAGAGCTGATAGTCAATTGTGGAATGACTGCCGAATAGTTCCCAAATCCGTATAGAAAATCGGCGTTTTTCGGCTTCACATACCACTAAATGACATATAACAAAACAAGTAAGTGACGTAAAAACAGATAGATGAGAGGGTGTAGTGACCTTCGGGTCGTGATGGTTCGACTCCATTCGTGGGCACTGAAAAGCTTCATCAGGATTCTGGTGGAGCTTTTTTGTTTTTTGAGACTTATCAATATCCCTGTTTTCACAATCACCAAGTATTGACACTAGCGGCAAAACAATTACTTTGTTATCTTTGTATAAATCTAATTTTATGAAGGTCTGTTTCGCAACGAAAGAGGAAAATAATCAAAGGAGGCAGGAGGAATTTCTGAAGTTGTCACCTGTTGAACGCCTCGAGTCCTTTCTGCGTGATGCGTCATTAAATGCTACACTACCCCAAAAAGAAGGTGCTTCTCATCCCAATGATAAAAAAGGAAACTTTGTAATTGACTTGACAGATAATAAGTATTGGGAAGAATAATTTATCCTCAATAACTTTAAAAACTCAATTTCCAGATAGTTTTATATGAGCAAAAACTATGATTAAAATAGTATACTGCGAAAATCTATCTCATCAGCAAAAACTGTGTTCTATCATAATTCACATTTAAATAATGCCTCTGGTTTACACCGGACTTGAACCCTGGATTTTACAGTCAGGTCACGTAAAAAAGCATCGAGGTATATTCCGACGAAAGTCAAAAGCAATCGGCAAGCGTAAAATCGATCCCCGAAAATTTTTATCTTTACCCTCCAATTTTAAAAAGAATAAAACAACTATGAAAAACTTATTATTAATCAGTAATTCAACCAATGCGGGCGAAGCTTACCTGGGCTGGCCGCAGCAGTATATCAAAGACTTTTTGTCGAAATATGACGTGAAGCGCGTTTTGTTTATCCCTTACGCCGGAGTCGGACTTTCCGATAAGGGACTGGAAGCTTCTTTCGATGCTTACGAAGAAAAGGTAAACAACGTGTATCAAAAGCTGGGATATGAGATTTACTCTATACATAAAGAGGCTGATCCGGTGAAAGCCGTGGAAGAAGCCGAAGCGATTGCCGTGGGTGGCGGAAATACGTTTCACCTTGTCAGCATGATGTACGACAAAGGGGTGATTGAGCCGATTCGCAAAAGAGCGCTCGAAGGAACACCATACATGGGATGGAGCGCCGGATCGAATGTGGCTTGTCCTTCCATCAAAACCACCAACGATATGCCGATTATCGAGCCCGAAAGCTTCAAGGTTTTTAACCTGATTCCTTTCCAGATCAATCCGCATTACCTGGATGCCAATCCTGAAGGACATGGTGGCGAAACACGTCAGCAGCGCATCGAAGAGTTCCTGCTGGTAAACCGCGATATTTATGTGGTTGGACTCCGCGAAGGATGCCTCCTTGAAGTACATGGCGACGCCATCGAGTTGAAAGGAAACCGCCCGATGCGCCTATTCAAGCACGGTCAGGAACACAAAGAACTTGAAAAAACCGACGACCTCAGCTTCCTGATGAAGTAGGAGGGGAGAACACAAAAATCCATCCGGCCCGGCAGTTTGTCGGGCCGGTTTTGGTTTTATAATTTAAAAACCAATATTTTGCGACCTGCCTTTTTGTAATTAGTAAAGTTCTTTCGACCCGTTTTCTATTCTCAACCCAGGGATTCTGGCAAAGTGGCTTTCGTTGTTAGTGACTAAAGTCATTTTATTATCAATTGCTACCCCTGCTATGAGCAAATCAATATCATCAACGGTGTTTCCTGCTTTGCGCAATTCTGAATAAAGCTGTGAAGATATTTTTGCAGAGCTTTTTGTCATGGGCAGAACCAAATTATCATTTGCAAACGATTCAAAAACATCAAGTTGTTTGTTGGCGTTTTTTGAGAGTAATCCACCAGTAATTTCATAATAAGTGATAATGCTGATTTCCATATGGTCGTAAACCTGAAGATAGTGTATGAAATTTTGAACTACCGTATCATATCCTTTAAAGTAGTAGGATAAAATGTCTGTGTCAATCAGGGCCTTATTCATCGATTCTTGATCCGTTTTTTTGTCGGTTGCTTACGAGATTTCTGGTAAGATTGTTGAATACTTCATCGTCTATGTCTTCCCATTTGCCGGCGTAAGCTATAACACGATTAGACCCCGCGGACTCACTCTCCAGTTTTGCTGTGTACTCATCCAATTCCTTGAGTTTGTCTTCAGGAATCCTGCCAATGCGTTTTAAAATCCGGTTCCTTCTTTTCGTTGATGCATCCATCCCTTATTCATTTTTGTTGATTCGAAGTTATCAAAACTTATTGAATTATTCATTGATTTTTATTGTTACACGGAAAAACAAAAGCGTTCGGCTGCGCACACTTGGCCTACGAGGGTATGGTCAGCAAAACAAGCAGGGAATTATGGCGTGGGCATGTGTGGTAGCCATTCGCGAGTGAACCGGTAGAATATTGAAGAAAAACTTACAAGACCGAAAAGCCAAGAACATAACTAATTTATCCGTGAACGGCTCGAGTGGCGTGGATAATTTCCTGCGTAGTTTTTGCGGCCATGCCCTCGTCAGCCTTGACCTTTTGGTACTTTTGGGTCAAGCCAAAAGTACAATGAGAACTGGTGGTTTCTGGGAGTTATTAAGATTGTTAAAAGCTCTTAATCAAAGCATACCGATAAGTTGTCATTGGTAACCTCCTTAGGCGGTGAGAAATCTAAAAGATTTTACCGGACAACAATGATTGATTTTGATTTATTTGACCATTAACCCTTCACCGCCCTCGTGGCAAAAAACGAGGGTAAAAACTTATCCATTTCCCGCTCGCCGTTCCAGTCATCCTCATAAAAATCGGTCACAACAAAGCCTGCATTTAACTGGCCGCCAATCTGGTCAGTAAGCGTGTGGCCAAACTCCAGCGTTTCGTTATTCGCTATCAGTTCGTCAAGCTTTTGTTTTGGCAGCGAATGAATATCAGAGAAAGGCTGCGGATAGGCAAGCTTGAATACGCCTTTGTCCTTTTCAAGCTGGAAGATCACCGGATTAATCAGTCCGGACATAAGCACCCCGCCCGGCTTCAATACGCGATGGCATTCCCGCCACACCAGCTCAAGCTCCTCAACAAACACCACCGAACAAGGATTAAATACCACATCAAAAGCGTTATCCTCAAAAACCGACAGGTCTCTCATGTCTCCCTGCACCGTCCGGATACCAAGCTGGTGCGTTTCGCTCAGTGTCCTGTCCTGATTCAACTGGTTCTCCGACTGGTCAAAAATGGTGACCTCCGCACCGGCAGCGGTCAGCACCGGCCCCTGCTGCCCGCCACCCGAAGCCAGCCCGAGAATTTTCGCCCCCTGCATTTCCGGAAACCAATCTTGAGGAACCCCTTTCGTGGGAGTTAAAATCACATTCCAGTTGCCTTTTCTTGCCGATGCTATTTCAGCATCCGATACAGGAACCGTCCAGCGCACTTTATCTCTTACATACTTGTCCCACACCTTTTGGTTGTGGCTGTAAATATTCATTGCCTTTTGTTTTGTTTGATTTAGTGCTTTTTAAAAGTGCTAATTTAGGGAATATACCATAGTCAATTTAAGCGAAATGGCTTTTGGGAGAATATCCCGTAGAGGAAAGGAAGAAATAAGTTCTGATCAAAGTCCACATACATGAGAAACCACCTGAAAGAGTTGCTTCTGAATGAACCACGAATGAAACTGTTCGCTTTTCCCGGGAGAGAAGAGCCTGTCCCGGGCATCGGAAGCCAGGAATGAGGGCGAAACGCCCCGAAAGGGCAAAACAATTCAGCCCAGGGCAAGCGAAGCGACACCCTGGGTATAAAATGCCCGTCAGTCCATCCCGCCGCCGTAGCTCAAAGATGAATCAAAGACGGGAAATGGAATCAGGCGGAATGTCCGGATGCCAGAGAAGAGCCCACAGGAAAAAATCCCTTTCTGACCAAAACAAAAAAGTACGCTAAAGCGCACTATTAAAAACTATACAGGCAACTCTCCACCACCCAGATGAATCTGGGTGCTATACTCATCATGGATAAAACAACCCCAAACGTATTCCCTTCCCTTGCTTTGCAGGGGAAAGGTTAGGGAAGGGGTAAAAAAACGAACACCAGCCACACCCGAAACCCCGGAATGAAAACCTGCACGGCCAGCCAAAAATTCATAAGAAAGCACCCAACCCGGCCATGCCCTCGTCAGCCTTGTGCCGAGGCCTAGGGATTGGTACTTTTGAGTCAAGCCAAAAGTACAATGAGAACTGGTGGTTTCCGGGAGTTATTAAGATTGTTAAAAGCTCTTTATCAAAACATAACGATAAATTGTAATTGGTAGCCGCCTCAAGCAGTGAGAAATCTAAAAGTTTTTACCAGACAACATTGACTTACAACAGAAAAAAAACGGCCGGATGAAATCACCCGGCCGTTATTATGTTTTGCGGTAGTACTATTCTTTTATGATTTTAGAAGTAAAAACCACGTTCCCGGATGTGGAAACTTTCAGTAGGTAAACGCCTTTGCAAAGTGAGCTCAGGTCAATAGCATTCTCTTCAGAATCAATCATTATTCTTCCGTCAAGCGCGTAAAGGCTTGCCGATTGAAAGCCCTCCGAATCAATGTGAAGCACGCCGCGTGTTGGATTGGGATAAATTTTTGTTGTGGATGGTGTCCCGCTATCTATCCCTACAGAGAGTTCAAAGTTTGCTTGTAAATCCCTGTCACCATCAATCGTGAAGGTGAATTCAGGGTCTTCGCTCACCTCATCCCCATTCTCTGTCCAGTTAAGAAATATATAGTTAACGGCAGGGGTGGCTGTAATAGTCACTACAGTGCCTTCTTCGTAGGTGCCTGAACCATCCACCTCTCCGCCAGATGCCGGCGATGCATTCAGTTCGATAGAATAATATGTTATCGGCTGCTGATATTCTGTGGCACCCATATCAATTCTTTCGCTATCAATCCGTGGGTTCCCAAGGATGTCTGTTTCAGGTATAAATAATCCGGTGGTATCGCTATCTCCGCCATCTATGGCAGATGATCCCTGTTGCAACGCAAAATTGCCGGATGATGCATTTACAAAGTTGGCGTTACCTGATAAGATATTCCCTTCAACAGATGTTACATTGTCAGGTAAAGAGCTGTCATCCGTCAGGCTGTAATGAACCTCCACATCCGCATCTCCGGCATATGAGGTAGCAAAATTATAGCTGTTATTTTGTATGATGGAGTTATAGATGTACGTGTTGGCTCCGTTTTCTACCCGCACACCCTGGTAATTATTGTAGATAGTATTATT
>JASMTJ010000492.1:0-1606 GCA_041694335.1 Bacteroidales bacterium | reverse complement strand
CCTCTGCCGCCTGTTTCTTCACGAGGGCGGGCTTTTTTTACAACAATGCGAGTCCCGTCGAATTCTTTGTCGTCGAGGTTTTCAATGGCCGCTGTGGCCTCATCGTCGTTGGCCATTTCCACAAAGCCGTAACGCTTTGAATAACCGGTTTCACGATCCATAATTACTTTGGCGGAGGTGACTTCACCAAATTCGCCAAACATTTGCTCAAGGTCCTCACTTTTGGTGCGGGAGCTGAGCTTTGCTACAAAAATGTTCATAATAAAAAAGAAAATAATTAATAAATAGTGTCTGTCCATTAAGTGCCATTTACTGTGTTACGCTCGTCCGAAAATTACTCATTTACGATGAGTAAACTCCGTATTTTCGGACTTCGCAAGCCTTGTAAATGACACTTTCTGAACAGACACATGATAAGTAAGAAACTTTTCCTACTTTATAGACAGGCACTAAATAGTGCTCGTCTATAAATCCATTACTCCGTTAAACTTTTTCAGATGCCTGGTAAGGTAAAGACGCCCAATTTGGGCGTCTTTACCTCTCATAGTAAAAACTTTGCGTTATTGTGCCTCTGCGTTTAGGCTTTTAAAAATCGACCATACTGCAAGTTAAGATATTTGATCATCAATTGCACGAAAAACGGATGTTTTTTTAAAACGCAAGTACCGCACTAATTTCATCATCTCCCTGTTGGTAAGTTCATCTTTGGCCAGGAGTTCTTTCAGTTTTTGCTGAGTTTTATCTTTTTGCGGTTCTTCGGCAGGTTTTTTTTCCTCGCTTTGTTCCGGGTTCGTGGTCTGTGAAGTAAGCAGGGAAGGTATATTCAGTTCCTCGTTCAATTTTACTTGTTTGTATTTCACCGATCCGGAGTAATATGCCAATGGCTTTACGCATGATGGCATAGGCAGGGTCTTCGCCTGAAGGGTTTATCACCACTTCGCGTAGCCGGTAGCTTTGAGGTTCCAGTTCCAGATCAATATCTATCCAGGTGTCGCGGATGGTAAGGTTAAAGGTGCGTTGTTTAAAGCCAAGCGATTGAAAAACGAGATCGTATTCTCCCCCGGGGAGTGAAATTTCGTAATTGCCATTAATATTGGTTATAGTTCCTGTTCTTTCTTCAGGAATGTAGATGCTTACATTGGGCAACGGATTTCCCTGTTCATCAACAATGGTACCGCGAACGCCTTGTGAGAAAATGCCGGCCGGCAGAAATGCCAGCAGAATGAGTAGTGTCGGTTTTGAAAACATAGTTTGAGGGGGTTGGTTAAACATAACAACTGAGTGTTGTTTAACAAAAGTTGTTCCAAAAATGAAACGAGGGCAACAAGGGTTATTTTCAGGATGGCAATCTGCCGGCAATAAGCGGTAAGATTAGCTGGATTTTCTAATCTCCAACACCCTGGCAATTTAACCTTCCGCACTTGTTCTGGTTGAGACTAAGATTAAGGTTAAGGTTAAGATTAAGGTTGAGAATTACTAATAAATAGAGCAAATCAAATACGAAAAAAGCAATATATCCAAAACCGTGCGGAGGGTAACCCCCTTCAGGGGGTGCGCGAAAGCTGAGGTTAAGGTTAAGTTTGAGAATACACCATATAAGACATAT
>JASMTJ010000491.1:0-10920 GCA_041694335.1 Bacteroidales bacterium | reverse complement strand
TTTTGCCTGTTCGGTTAAATCCTGTGGTTGATATTCAACCATGCAAACCACTTTATCTGCCACATCAAAATAGCTTCCGGAACCGCCAACCACGATAATGGTTGAAACACCATACTCCTTGTAGAGCTGATGCACTTTATCGATGTAGGGAGTAATAGGCTCATGAGTTTTGGGCACTAACTCCTGCATGCGCTTATCGCGAATCATAAAGTTCGTGGCAGAAGTATCCTCATCAATCAAAAGGAGTTTGGAGCCTGCTTCCAGGGCTTCGATGGTGTTGGCCGCCTGGGAGGTGCTTCCGCTGGCATTCTCAGAAGAAAAACGGGTAGTATCTTTTCCGAAAGGAAGGGCATTAATAAACGGTGAGATATCCACCTTTTCGATATATCTGCCGTCTTCCGCCCTGATTTTTATAGCTGTAGGATTGGTTATCACAAACTCACGACCATCGCCCGGAACATGGTTGTAAACGCCACGCTCTATCGCGTTAAGCAAAGTGGACTTGCCGTGATAGCCACCACCAACAATCAATGATACACCTCCCGAAACAGCCATTCCGCTTACCTTCCTGTGATTGAGCTCGTAGCTCACACTCATCGATTCCGGTGCGCGAAAAGGAACCGCTCCCTTCATCGGATGCTGGTCTATTCCGCTGGCGCGGGGCAGGATGGAATCATCAGCTACGAAAGCTACATAGCCATCATCCATAATTTTTTTTCGCAGCAAATCGGCATCCTCGTTCACGAAAATATGATCCTGTAGAAGCAAGGCGTCAACAGCCTCAAAAAACAGACTTTGCTTAACAATCCGGGTCAGTTCCTCATCAATCATTTCCATGGCATGCTGCCCGGCCACCTTCCGGCCAAAAGCAGGCAGCCCCACACTAAAGCGGGCCTCAATAAAGTCCGGTTCCACAATCACTGAAGTTCGCTCCAGAATCTCCTGTCCGGGCATATCAATGGCTATTATTCCACTCTTGCCACTTCCCCGGTTGCCTTTCACAAGCTTTCGACTGAGGTGAAAAAAACGACGGGTAAGGAAATCACATAGTGCCACCTTCCTGCTTTTGTTGCGAATAGTCCACTCCGGAAAAGTGTTATCTACCCTCACACTCAGCTGGCTGGGCGCAGCAAAAGGATCTCCCTGCACATAATCAACATACAAATCAAATAAATCGCCGGCATAGGCCCCGGCAATATCTTTGTAAGCTTTGTATCCTTTACCGTCAATACGTTTTAGCGTGCTGAATAATTCCTTAAATGATTCCATGATTACAAATTTATAATTATCTCTGTAAAACATCCCTAAAAACAGGGCAGCTTCAGCTTGATGGTATTTTTTATCTTTGCAGACTATGACAGCAAAAAAGATGGAAATCAAAAACAAGAAGGCTACTCATGAATATTTTCTGGAGGAAAAGCTGGTGACGGGGATGTCGCTGGTTGGCACCGAAATTAAATCGATCAGGGAAGGCAAGGCCAGCCTCAAGGAAGCTTATTGTTTTATTAAGGATGGAGAGTTGTTTGTCAAAAATATGCATATCGCCGAATACAAATATGGATCATACGAGAACCATGAGCCCAAACGTGACCGCAAGCTTCTGGCCAACAAAAAGGAAATCAGTAAGTTTTGGTCGAAAGTAAAGGAGAAAGGAAACTCGATTATCCCGGTAAGGCTATTCATCAACGACAGCGGGCTGGCCAAGCTAGAAATTGCTCTGGCTAAAGGGAAGAAGCTCCACGATAAACGCGACAGCCTGAAAGAGAAAGACATGAAAAAACAGCTTAAAGACCTTATTTAGTTATCATTGATTTATGGATAAAACTGCAAACATTCTGATATCAGTCGTTTTAGCATTTCTCAGCACTCAACTTTCTTTTGGACAGGAGTCCGGGACAGAAATCAAATGGTATTCTTTTGAAGAAGCCATGAAACTTCAAAAAGAAAATCCAAAAAAGATATTTGTGGACGTTTATACCGACTGGTGCGGATGGTGCAAAAAAATGGACAAAACCACCTTTAGAGAGCAAGAAGTTATTGAGGCCTTAAATGAGAATTTTTATGCCGTAAAATTTGATGCTGAGAGCGCCAAGCCTGTAAAATACCAGGGAAAGGTTTACACAAACCCCAACCCCGACGGGCGCCGTTCAACGCATCACCTGACTTATGCCATGCTTGGAAGAAAAGTATCTTACCCTTCTTATGCTTTGTTTGATGAAAATGGCCGCAAGCTCACTGTAGTGAAAGGATACCTGAAAAAAGAAAGAATCCTGCCAATTCTTGATTTTCTGGGTAATGACATTTACCAGGAAATGAAATGGAAGGAGTACATGAATAAAAACAATATCGCTTTCTAGATTGAACTCACTATTCATAGCTATAATCGCAACTTATAGTTTTTCATCATCACATGGATATCCTTTTCGTTAGCCTGAAGCAAAAGTTGTCTCAACCGTGTGGGCGGGATGTTCTCGTTCAGCAGCTTTAAAACCTGTTTCCGTAGTAAAATCCGTTGCTCAAGCGTATTGATATTCATAGCCGATTTTACATCTTCGAGAAATAAATGATCGCGGCGAAGCGCCAAATTATTCTGAGTGTTGTTTTCAACAAACTCTACCACTTTCAGTTTCGATGGTTTTTCTGATGGTTTTACTGAACGTTTTCCTATTTGCCTTCTCATTTGATTATATTTTAATCATTTTTCAGATTATAATATAATCATTTGATTGAAACTCTAACAATAAAATCCCGGAAAAACCTCACACACCTCCCTAACTAAAATTACTTCAGGCACTTCTTTAAGGATCCACAAAGAAAGTTGAAAGGGGCAAAAAACAAAAAACCCGGCTACTAAACCGGGTTGAAATTTTAAGAAGGGTGAACAATGGGATTCGAACCCACGACCTCTGGAACCACAATCCAGCGCTCTAACCAACTGAGCTATGTTCACCATTTGTAAAAGCGGTTGCAAATATACAACAAAATCCCATCACACAAAAAGAGCAGACAATTTTTTTGATACTTTCTGAAAAAGTCAGAAACGATCAGGAATTCCATATTCGAAGCCGCCGCAACCTTCCGTACGCCCCTTACCACAATCACCTTTCCGAAGGCTGAATTTCAGGGTAAAATAAAAATCAACCCCATTCAATTCTGAAAAACCCATATAGTGTGCCAGGTTTGATGTGCCGACTGTAAGGTAAAGCAACCTGAAATTTAATCCAAGCTGAGGCTGCCTGAAGTCATGCACCGACAGCGGCATACCGGCGCCAAAATATTTTCCTTCGTAGCGTGGCATAAAAGAGGCATAGTGCGGTCGACTAAACCCGTTTTCTTTGGCAGGAAAACCATAAATAATGGTTGAATGGAAGTACCAATTCCTCAGATAGTGATAATCGGCCTGCAAGCTAACTGCCGTGGGTAATCTCATAGAAAAACGCTGCTCGTCAGTCAATGAAGCACCCGGCGAACCTAAAAGCCTCTGACTGATCTCTTGTAATGATTGATTAATATTCTCAAATTCAAATTCATTTAATTCCGGCCAAAAGGTGTTGGCATTCACATATTCATGAACCTGCACGTTTTTATTGAGCGCGATATACCCAATATCGAGAATGGAAAAGCCAATACGGTATTGGTAATCGTATTTCTTTTGACGACACAGCCTGGTAAAACGGTTGTATGAGCGTTGAATGGATTTTGTTTTCGTATACACCACACCAAGGTCTAAGCCCAATCCACTTCCCTTGAAAGTACCACTACCGTCAGGAAAACTGTTATTTTCGAAGTTTACCGGCACGGCGGATCTCAAAGAGCCGTTCATGTCGAAAATAATCAGTGTGTCGCTGTTGGGCATCAAATAATCGGCATTATCAATATAAAACTTTGATGCACTGTATGGCATAAGATACTTCACGGTGGCACCAACATCCAGCTTATCAAAATTCCTCGAAAATATGTTATAGTTATAACTGGCAGCTACTTCAGCAAACTGCACCGATTCAAGATGCATGTCAATATTATTGATGTAGTTCACATTGTAGAAATCGGGATAATCCAGCTCTTCATAAATATATTTTGCCAGGTCGTAAGAAAAGTCTTTTACCCTGACCAGCGATCGGACACTGGTACTCAGCGCAAACCCATGCCGGCCATAAGCAAGCATTGCTGAGGGGCCAAAAGCCTGAGTGTTGAAGTAGCCATTTTTGAGCTTCTGGTTATCCCACTCGTCGACGTAGCGTTCATTTCCATATTCATCCAAAAATGTAGGGAAATCAGAATTACCGTTAATCAATTCAAACACTGAATAATCCTCATTCCTGAGATAAAGATAATTATTGAGTGCAAAAGTGCCGGCTCCGGCCAGCTGGATATCCAGGTAATAATCGGAATTAATAATATTGGCAGGATTAAGATGGACGCTGTTTACACCGGCATACTCACCAGAAGTCATTCCCAAACGAACCTGAGAGTGTCCTTTACCAACCGAAAAGGCAATAATTAATATGATGAAAAATATCTTCCTCATGGATAATGACTCGTCAAGAATAAGAAACGCCAATAAAATTGAATTGTTGTACTGTTGAATCGCCCAATTTCTTTTATCCCCTGCTGACAGATTCAGCGGGCAAAGCTAACAAAATATACAGAATTCAATATATTTGCCTGAACTAAAACACTAGAATAAAACACATGAAATCAACGCTTCTCTGGGTATTTACAGTTCTTTTTACTATTGGTATAGCTGTCTATCAAAGGACTACAGGCCCCACTTATCCTGTTAAAGACTCGATTGAAATAGGAAATCACGAAATCGATTATAAGCTGCTTCGCTCTCATGGGGGTAAAACCGACGCTCCGGTAATTGTTGAAGTCCCCGATGATTCATTTAGTGGATATATAGAATATGTGCGCTATAAAAGCGCTGATGAGCCCAAAAAAATCGCGATGACCTTCGAAGACGGTGAGCTTGTGACTTACCTGCCCAACCAGCCGCCCGCCGGAAAGCTTGCTTACGATGTTTATGTCAGGAAAGATGGTCAGACCGTTCAGCTAAACGAAGAAAAGATTGTAATTCGTTTTAAAGGAGCCGTACCTGATTTTATTCTGATACCACACATCCTGTTCATGTTCATAGCGATGCTGTTTTCGACCCGAACAGGCATTGAGGCACTCATCCGCGGAAAGCGTTTGTATGCCTACACACTCACCACATTGGTCACGCTGTTTATCGGCGGACTGATACTTGGCCCCATTGTTCAGGAGTATGCCTTTGGTGATTTCTGGACCGGCTGGCCCCTGGGGCAGGACCTTACCGACAACAAAACGCTGGTGGCTTTCATTTTCTGGCTCATCGCATTTTTCAAAGTAAGAAAAAACAAAAAGCACCGCACGTGGGTTGTGATTGCAGCAGTAGTGCTGCTGGCCGTATACCTGATTCCGCACAGCATGTTTGGTTCGGAACTCGATTACACTACAGGTCAGGTTGAAACCGGAAAAAACTAAAGCAAAATTCGTTTAAATGATACTTACTTACATCATTATTGCCATTACGGTGGCTGTTTCTGTTGCAGCTTTTAGCAACCGCGACATTACGGCGCAGCTGCAGTTTAACGCTTACCTGGTACAAAACAGGCGCCAGTGGTATCGTTTCTTGTCGTATGGCCTGGTTCATGCCGACTGGGTACACTTGTTTATCAACATGTTTGTTTTCTATTCCTTTGGCAGGATTGTTATTCAGTATTATGATTATTTTTTCGGACTGCAGGGGTGGCTCTACTTTGCTTTGCTTTATATCGGCGGACTGGCCTTTTCGGTGGTTGCTGATTACGGAAAACACAAGCAAAACATTTATTACAATGCTGTTGGGGCCAGCGGTGCCGTTTCTGCGGTGGTTTTTGCAAGTATCATTTTTCAACCCATGGGGAAAATCTATCTCTTCTTCATTCCTATTGGGATTCCAGCGTTTATTTTCGGGATTCTTTACCTGATTTTTTCGGCTTACATGGCTAAAAAAAGTCAGGATAACATCGGGCATGATGCCCATTTCTGGGGCGCTGTTTTCGGTTTTGTGTTTACGATTCTGCTGGACTTCGATTTGCTACCGCGATTCTTTGATCAGATCGTTTCGGGGTTTTAGTTCATGATTGGGTCAGAAGGGTAATTCTTCCATTCACGAAACTTCCCTCCTACCTCATCCAGGGCCTTTTCCCACATCCTGGAGGCGTCATGCTCCATCAGCTTTTCCATATCGCTCTCACTAACAATCCATGAGTTGCTATCAAGCTCCTGGCTGAGCTGGTTGGCACTCCATCCGGCATAACCGATAAAAAAGCGAATATCATCCTCGCTAATCACTCCCGAGCCCATTAGTTCTCTGATTTGATCAATTTTCCCGCCCCATGCCAGGTCGCCCTGAACCGGTAAGCTTCCTTCAATCAGTTTTCCAAACTTATGAATAAAAAACAACGCATCCGTCTGTACCGGCCCGCCCAGATAAAGCCTCGGGTTAAAATTGTCGAAGCCGTCGATAATATCATTCAAACGGCTTTCGATGGGCTTGTTGAGCACCAGCCCGAATGAGCCTTCCTCATTGTGCTCCGCAAGCATCACAACAGACCTCCTGAAATAGAGATCCTTTAGAAAAGGTTCTGAAATCAGCATTTTTCCTGCCGTTGGTATAATATTGTTTAAACTCATATTTTCAATTCCAGTTTTAAGAGTTGGTCTTCAGTCTTCAATAAAATTCCGACTATCAATGAAACAAATATTTTTCCCGGATTATTGTCCGCTATGCTCATTCTGTATCAACAAATATAAACTAAAATGTGTTAATTTGCATGTCCGAATATTAGTTCTATGGCCGATAATCAACAACTTTACAATAATTTAAGAAAAAAATACAACCGTTTCCACTTCGAATCCTTCGAAGTGCATCACGAAAAATATCAGTCCGTCATAAGGATTCATTTTTCAATTGAGGACCAATATCACTTCTATCCGGTATTGATTTTTCCGGTATGCCGTTTCTTCAAAAACCTCTCAGATGAGCAATGGAATCTGCTCGCCTTTCATGCCGGAATGGCTGAGCTGGTAAGTTATTGGAAAAGCGCATGCCCGCCAACGGTTGTTATCAAGCCATTCAAGCTCACAGAAGAGCAAGTCAGATGGTGGAAGAAGCTTTACTTCCATGGATTAGGAGAATTTTTCTATCAGAATGGAATTGAAACGAACGAAACAGATTTTATGACCATTGCTTGCAAAAGCACGCGTAAACTCCCCTCTCTCCTCTCAATTCCTGAAAGCGATAAGGTTATTGTTCCTGTTGGCGGAGGTAAGGATTCGGCGGTAAGTCTTGAGCTACTCCAAGAATCTGGTTTCGATGTTTACCCGATGGCTATCAATCCACGACCGGCTATTCTTGAAACGATTGAGAATGCTGGCATTTCACGGGATAAATTCATCCAGGTCACCCGCCAACTCGATCCTTTATTGCTAAAGCTGAATGAGGAGGGATTTCTGAATGGACACACACCATTTTCCTCAGTGGTTGCATTCAATACTGCTGTTGTTGCCACCCTTTCAGGCATCCGGCATGTGGCGCTTTCTAATGAATCGAGTGCGAACGAAGCTACGATTCCGGGAACAAAAATCAACCATCAGTATTCCAAGTCTTTTGAGTTTGAAAAGGATTTCCGTGAATACAGCCAGCAATGGGTCAATCGTGACCTCAACTACTTCAGTTTCCTGAGGCCGCTGAGCGAGATGCAAATAGCCCGGCTGTTTGCGGAACTGAAAAACCACTACTACTCCTTTAAAAGCTGCAACAGAGGGAGCAAAGAAAATGTGTGGTGCGGAGAGTGTTCCAAGTGCCTCTTTACGGCGATCATCCTCGGCCCGCACATGTCCAGGGCACAGCAAAAGAAAATTTTCGGCAAAGACATTTTAGATGATCGGCAGCTCAAACCCGTTTTTGATCAACTTGCAGGGGTTGCTCCCGAAAAACCTTTCGAATGTGTGGGAACCACCAACGAGGTGCAAGCCAGTGTGGCCTTGATCAGGGAAAGATGGAAAAAGCCTCTCCCAGTATTGGTTGACACTGCCGGCACTCCGGCTATTGAAAAGCTGCACATCAAAAAAATGGAAAATACACTCGAACCAAACCATTTTCTGACGAAGGAGTTTTATGATATCTTAATTAAAAAACTAAAATCAATCTATGGTTCTTGATAGCTGGAAGCACAAACAAATTGTCATTCTTGGCTTTGGAAAAGAGGGGCAATCCACTTTAAAATTCTTGCGGAAGCATTTTCCTGTTAAAGAAATTTTTATTGCTGACAGAAACCCCGCTCTGCCCACCCATTTTAAAAACCTTAGTCACGTCAGCTGGATAACGGGCGAGGATTACCTGAAAGATATTTTCTCTTATGAAATCATCATCAAGTCGCCCGGCATACCGCTTAAAGACAACGGTACAAATCTAATCACGTCACAAACCGATCTCTTTTTGCAGCTCTACCGAAAGCAAACCATTGGCGTTACCGGAACTAAAGGAAAAAGCACTACTTCCAGTCTTATTGCACACATCATAAAACAAGAAACGGGTGATACGCTTTTGATCGGTAACATTGGGGTGCCCCCACTCGAAAAAATCGATGAGTTCAATGAGCACACCGTCATTGTTCAGGAAATATCGGCTCACCAGCTGGAGCATATCAAAGTGGCTCCTCACATTGCTGTTTTACTCAACCTTTATGAAGAACACCTCGATCATTTCGAAAACAGCAGCAACTATTTCAGTGCCAAGGAAAACATTTTTCTTCGACAAAAGTCGCATGATTATGCGATCATCAATGCCGAAAGCAGCCTCAACGGCTCCATCAACCTTGAGCTGCCCACCGCAGCAGAATTAAAAAAATTCGCGCTCAATAATGACGGGACCACTGATGCTTACCTCCAAGGTAAAACCATACACCTTTTTCAGGATAAGGAAGAGAGAACCTTTTCGCTCAGTAATTTCAAGCTTCAGGGCACACATAATGTGCTTAACGCGATGGCCGCAATTCTTGCAACCTCTTTATCAGGAATTTCCAGCGAAGCCATCCAGAGAGGGCTGGACACTTCTCAGGGGCTGCCTCACCGGTTGCAGTTTGCAGGAAAAAAACAAGGTATTGAGTTTTACAATGATTCGATTTCGACAGTCCCCGAAACTACTATCAGAGCTTTGGAGACGCTGAAAGACGTTAAAACCCTGATTTTGGGAGGGTTTGACAGAGGACTAAAGTATGACCTGCTCTATGATTATCTGAAAAAAAGCGAGGTGGAAACGCTAATCTTTATGGGTCCGGCAGGGAAACGAATGCAAGAAGAGTATACCGGCCTGCAACAGAAAACACTTTTAGATGAGATGGAAACCATCGTTAAATTCGCTACTGAAACCACAAAAAAAGGAGGAAAATGCCTGCTTTCACCCGCGGCCTCAAGCTACGATCGATATCAGAATTTTGAAGCGCGCGGACAAGCTTTCGAGGAGGCGATACAGAGAATGTAAATCCTGTTAATGCTTTTCCTCTATTCTTTTTTCAAAATCATCGCGTAAATACTGCCTTTTCCGATTAATCACTTTGAGCGCCCATTCGATGAGGATATCATACTTTTCCTCTTCTGACAATTGCCATTGGATATCACTTGCGCGCAGTTTCTCAGTTAGTTCCCTCAAAATTAGCGCCGCCGAAACGGATATATTAAAACTTTCCGTAAACCCGTACATTGGTATGGTAACATATTCATCAGCATTATTTATGGCCGTTTCTGTCAGCCCTTCCAGCTCAGTACCAAAAACAAGGGCTACTTTTCCCTTGCCCAGATCCAGATCTTCGAGCGAAACCCCTCGCGAATGGGGCGTGGTGGCCACAATACGGTATCCGTCTTTTCTAAGCGCATCATAGGCATGAAGTGTATTAAACGCTGTGGCATTATATTTCATCAGATTGAGCCACTTGCTTGCCCCCAAAGCAACCTGAGGATTCACTTCGTAAGCGTTGTAGTTCTCAATAATGTGCACATCCTGAAGCCCCGTCAAATCGCAGGTCCGCAGCACCGCACTGGCATTTTGGGGCTGGAAGATGTTCTCCATCGCCACGGTGATATAGCGCGTACGGTTTGCTATAACCCTCTCAAAAGCATTGGCTTTGTTCTCACTAAAAAAATACGTAAGCTGTTCGTATTTCTTTTTCTTTACTTCAATTGGATCGTTCATTTCGGCCATCATTAAAAAATCAGGTCAAATATATAAAATCAGGTTATTCAGTCAAAGAAATTACATGCCCGCAAGTAACAGGCAAAAACAAAAGGTGCGTTCTTCATTCTGCCCCCATTTTCAAAACTATTATGCTACTTTTGCAAAAATTTTTACAGATGATCATCATTGACAAACCATATATTTCAGAATTCCTGAAAAAAACTTTACTGGATTACCAACTTCCGGTGCTGAATACAGAAACAGCTGCTGAAATGCTTGGCGAAGGCAGCTTTAATTACGTGCTGCCTGCCGAAGTCATTGACAGCTTCAAAAAAGAAAAGCCCCGCCCAATTTACACCCCCAGCGAAAATGCCTTGCACTGGATTAGCGAAAACCTCAAAACTTCAGGGCTGCCAGAAAAGATTCACTTTTTCAAGGATAAAGTTGCCTTCAGAAAGCTTACCCGGGATATGTATCCGGATTTTCGTTTTAGAGAAATCCCCTTCAGCCAATTGGATAAAGCCGAACCTTCGGAGCTTTTCTTTCCGATGATTTTAAAACCATCGGTTGGCTTTTTCAGTATGGGCGTGAGGAAAGTAAGTTCTCCCGACCAATGGCCGGAGGTGGTTCAGGCCATTAAGGAGGAAATCGGTCAGTTGAAAAACCTGTATCCGAATGCG
>JASMTJ010000490.1:0-4532 GCA_041694335.1 Bacteroidales bacterium | reverse complement strand
AATTGCGGATTAATGTTCAGATAACTGTCGTATGGTACCAGAATATCAATTGGTAGTGAGGCAATGGGATTATCTACGTCATTGAATTCAAAATCAATGTAACCATCAAAGCTTCCGTAAAACACGTCGTCTGTATCCACAGTAACTATGATAGTCTGCGATTCGTTGGGCGCTACTGTTCCTTCAACTTCAGAGACAGAGAACCAATAGTAATCGGAGGTGATTTCCCAATCGAGGTCTATATTTCCGTTGTTGCTGATAGTAACCGGGTATTCTCCAATCTGCCCCGGATAAAGCGTATCACTGATAAATGTTGGGTTCAGCACAGGCTCTGGTGAACCAAACTGCACGGTGGCAGTGGTGGCCTCACTTTCGCCCACATCATAAACGGCTGTTACACCATACTGATAGGTGCCCAAATCAAGATCCTCATCCAGGAATGTCTCTTGTGTTAGAATGTCAGAATTGAGTTGATTGCCATTTCTGTAAAGGTTATACCCTAAAAATTCATAATCGTTGGTGGAGCGGTTTTGTTCCTGGGCAACTTCTTTCATGACCGGAACAGTATTAATTCCTGTGTACTTGCTCACAACAGATTCGTTTATGCCCGAAGATAGCGGGGACAACGTGCCGTTCTGGTCGGTGACAAATGCCTGCAGGTTCCAGTTGAAATTAAGTCCGTGGGTTTCGGCCATCGAAACAAAACCTTCTTCATCCGTGTAGATCAAATCGCCTTTTCCGGCTACAGCCGGACCTGCATCACAACCTGCCGGATACGAATGTTCAAAAGCATCAGCTTCAATAATAACCCACAGCTCTTCGCCATTCAAAATTTCCACATTGTTTGGCAAGGTGGCAATATTCCATTCCATCGGCTGAAAGTCGCCTACCGTTTTTACAGCCTGTGGCTCAGTGTCTTCATCGCCCGACCATACATTAATGGTGTAAACGGCTGACTCTGCGTAAGGAAAGAATGCAACTTTTGAGATGCTGCCACCATTATAATCGGTGAGATCTTCAGGATTCCATTTCTGGCCATAGATTAGAGTGGAACCATTGCCAACACCGATAGCGGTATAATTCTCATCATCGCCCCAGCTAATCCAGTTTTCGTCAAAATCGAAGGATAAGGCCCATTCAAGGTTGACATCATCCTCATCCACAATCGTGGCCGAGAGGTATTGAGGTGCTTCAAGCGTGGTGCTGGCAAAGACCGGAATTTCAGCTTCGGGCTGGTTGGGGTCGTTACTTTCAATAGTGATCTCACCTTCAAAATCTCCCACTTCAGTGGCTGTGTAGAAAACTTCCACATCCACACCTTCGAAAGGGAGGATAAAATCAAGGTATTCTCCAATTTCAATTTGCTCATCCTGACTGCCAATATTGTCGATGAATAATGTGTCGTTACCGTTGTTGTGCAGCGTTATAACGCTTGAAACAGTTTGCTGGTAAGGGATCTCGCCTAAATGAATAGTATGTGGCCAGAAAGAAAGCTGAGGCATGCCAATCACAACAAATGTTACTGGGATTTCTACTAATGGTGTTCCTGTTTCCGATTCCTCTAAAGTAATTACCTCTTCATAAACACCTTCTGGTAATCCATAGGCAGAATAGTGAAGGTTGATTTCTGCAGTGGAGTTAGAGCCTATCGCTCCTGAATGAGGGAAAACGGAAATCCAATTTGCGGTGGATGAAGCAATCCAGCTTATGTCGGAATCATTTTCATTGTAGATGTCAAATGGCAAAAAGCCGCTGGCTTGCGAACCTATAGTGTCGCTATAGCTTTCCGGATCGGCGTAGAGCGGGAAATCACCGATCTGCACGGGCGTGGTGATGACATTACTTTCGCCACTATTATAGATGGCCTGTACGCCATACTGATAAAACCCTTCTGCGACATCAGCGTCTGAAAAGGAAGTTTCGGTCACTAATGATTCGTTGAGTTGCTCGTCATCTCTAAAAATATTATACCCTTCAAAAACCGGGTTGTTACGGTTTGAGGAGAGTGTATAAACTTCCTGTTGATCTCTTTGAACCAGTGAACCGCTGGATTGATATTCATTGAAGGCGACCGGGCTGAAGGTGGTTGGCCCGTTTTGCGGAGTGAATGAGAGGTAGGCAACAATATTCCAATTTCCGATGATTCCGTAGACGTTGGCCAGGGAGCTCCACTGCTCTTCATAATAAATCATGTCACCTGAAACTGGATCAGAAGTGGTTTCATCAAGCCCGGCAGGATGAGCAGAATTCTCGATATTCATTTCGTATCCTATCCATAGCTCCTCGTTGGTATTTACTTCAACGGCTTCATTGAGGCTGATCGAAGAAAAATCTCCGGTTTGGAAATCAGATATACTCTGCTCGTAAACCAGTGTTGCAGCGTTGTTTCCTTCCCAGATTTTTAAGGTGTAGTCGGTATTTTCATCAGCCAAAAACAGGTTGACGCTGGTGACAAATGCTCCTTCTAAATCCTCAATCTCATCAGGTGTCCATTTAGCGGCAACACTGAAGCTACCACCACCAGACAATCCAATGCTGGTAGTGTTGGTTCCGCTGGCCCATGAGAGCATGATGTCGGCCGTAGTGTCGGGCATGGCCCAGGTCAGATCAACATCGTTTTCATTTACGACTTCTGCCTCCAGGTTGCTTGGAGGAATAAGGTTCTGACTAAAAAGTACGATTGTACTGAACGTTAGTATAAAAGTAAGTAGACTTTTCATTTTGTGTTTATTAATGCGTTTGAAAAGTTAAACGCGAAACAATGTGTCTGGTTCAGTGTTTATAAGAAACATACAAAAAATTAACAAAATTAACATTGAGTTCATATAGAACAACATGAATTTGTATATTTGCCGACTATGCCTGAAACACCTATTAGAAAAGAAAAGCGGGTTGTATTGCTCGTAAATGTCGGAACTCCCGACAAGCCCAAAGTAAAGGATGTCAGAAAATATCTCACACCATTTCTGAATGATCGCAGAGTGATTGATATTCCGTGGTTATTGCGAAAAATTTTGGTTAACCTGATTATCATCCCTTTCAGGGTCAGGAATTCCACTAACCTCTACAAGCGTTTATGGACCAAAGATGGTTCGCCGCTATTGATTTATTTAAATAGTCTGGTTGACAAGCTTCAAAAACTGGTGGATAAAAACACAGTGGTGAAAGGAGTGATGCGTTATGGAAACCCCTCCATGAAGAAAGCTTTGGAAGAGATTAAGCATGATGGTTTTACAGAGATTGTTGTTTTTCCGCTTTACCCTCAATATGCTTCCTCTACCACGGGTTCGGTTCATGAGTTGTTGATGAATGAGGTCAGAAAATGGGAAGTAATTCCGAAAGTAAGATTGATTGACCAATATTACCAAAATAATGACTTTTTAAATGCCTTTGCTTACCGGATAAGAAATTACAAGCCACAAAACTACGAGCATGTGGTGTTTTCTTACCACGGACTGCCTACCCGTCAGATTGACAAAGTGCATCCTGAAATAAAAGAGAATCAATGCACATGCGAGACTCAGATGCCTGCTCACGGACATTATTGTTACAAGGCGGCGTGTTACGAAACCACCCGGCTACTTGCTGCGAAGCTGGGGCTGGAGGCCAAAGATTACAGTGTTTCTTTTCAGTCGCGTCTTTCGAAAAACTGGCTGAAACCTTTTACGGATGAAAACCTTGAAAAGCTGGCCAAAGAGGGCAAAAAGCGCATCCTGATTGTGGCACCTGCATTTGTGGCCGACTGCCTGGAGACCACCATTGAACTTGGTTACGAGTACAAGGAGTTGTTTGAAGAGAAGGGAGGTGAGGAGCTCACCCTCGTCGAGAGCCTGAATGACAGTGATGAGTGGGTCAAGGCCATTGCTAAAATCCTGGATTAATATAATATTTTACTTTTCTCAATAAGCTTGCAAATCAGTAACACATTCTTCTCCCAGGGGAGGCGGATTGCTGTTGCCGATTAGGTTGCCAAGTGCATCGCTGGTTTCTACTGACCAGTACATCAGGCAGTCTTCATTGTCGCAGTGATGACCATTCGCTTCATCCTGGTGGTCGTTTTGCATGGGCGTGCCATTGTTGACTAATCCCAACAGATGTCCAAATTCATGATTTAACACTGTGGCCTCCAGCAATGACTTTGATGGCTGGTCCAGTCCGCCGGAGTTTGATTCAATCTGTGATGCAAACAGTGCCAAAGAGGTGTTACGGTAAGCCACACCCAGCACGCTTTCGTTTCCGGAATAATGCTTGTCAGCATAAAACGCAAAAACAGCCAGCTGGTCACCTTCGTTGGTGATGGTCCTGTAATCCTTTTCTAAATCAGCGATATCTGATGCAGTATAGGATTCATTCCCGGGTGATGGGATGGTCGATATTGAAAAACTAATGCCGCCGGGTTTTTCCAGGGTTTCATTTAAAAATTGCTCGGTAGTGCTGAGGGCTTCCTGGCTTGGGGCATAACCTTCCACATGGACAAGGTCAACAATTATTGAATTAAATGATTCATCACTTACCATGTCTTCGGCTGAGGC
>JASMTJ010000489.1:0-1728 GCA_041694335.1 Bacteroidales bacterium | reverse complement strand
GATCTGCCAGAATCCTTGTGGCTTGGCGCTTGAGGTTCGTAACAAGCTCAACTTTCATGGGCTCACCCTGAATAAGACTAATGGTGATACTATAGTATCACTTTTCAGGCAGGGCAATCACAGCTAACGCCGCTCAGCACGCGCGGCTACGGAATGGAGGCGAAGCCGCAATGTAGTAGACGTCGCCGTGCCTGGCATTGTTAGAAATCATCTGGTGTAAACGCTTGCCAAGTTCTTGATTGGACTAAAACGGCAGCCTTATCTGAGCGTCCCCAGACTGGTCTTTCTTTGCCCCAATAGAAAAAGTGTGTTTTGCCTCCAGACTTGTTTTTTCGAGTTTTATCACGGCCACTTTTGGTGTAAAGAACAACTAGGTCTCCTTCAGATACATCTTTGTCAGGAAACCAATACGCGCTGTCCACCTCATTTGTGACCGACTCATCCGCATACTTCGTAGAAAGCAGGACGTAAGATCCAATATCTATATTGCCTTTCACCCGAGCAACGACCCTCTCATTGGAAATGTCACCTGGCTCTTTTACTGCGATAATTTTCGCACTCATAAGCGAACCACCTTAGCCCAAATTCCTGCAACGACTAAAATTCCGCCAAAAACTGCCACGATAGCTGCGGTAGTGACATCTTTTGATAAAGAAGGGACGTAACCTAATGCGGCTGCTCCGACAACAAGGCAACCATTAGAAATAATTTCTTGCGAGAGGACTCTTCTGTGTCGCTCTTCAAAAATCGAAGCTTTTTTGTCTGCTTCGTGAAACTGCTCCCTGTAATAATCGAGATCTTGATTTTCGTCTTCTAACCTCTCCACTTCGTCGATCAGCAGTTTTTGGACAGCTGATGAGCCGAGCTCCTCGTCACTCAGCTCTCTCCTGGCTGCAGAAAGTGACCTTCGCAATCTCTTTTTTTTTGTGGTCGTCGGTGCCTCTTCGTTACCAACCAAGTCCGAATCTATATCCTGAGTTTCATCTGTCGCCATATTAGATCCTGATTAGTGGTGACCAACGTTTAATAATATTTCTAACAGTTTATTAGAGCTTGTTTCGTCGGTAAAACTCTTTAATTTCATTCAACTTTTCAAGCTCTGATGACGATAAGGAATCTTCGTCAATCAATTTTAAAAGCCGCTCCAGGTCCGGTGGGGCATCATAGCTATGGCTACCCAGTTGATCCTTAACTTCCACACTAAATCGCTCTCTTCCACTGCGCTCAACAGAACTGACCAAGTCCGACACCTTGTCCCAGGCGTGGATATTGAGATATTGAGCCTTCGCTATCTCAAGATCCTGATCAGAGATACCAATTTCGTCTTGTAGAGAAACCAGCTTATCAAACAGGGCATCGCGATTGTTTGTTTTTCCACCGCCACCCCATCGTCCTTCTTTAGCTAGAAGATCAATCGTAGTGATAAGTAACGGAGCCGCTACTGACTTTAAGTTTTCAATAGTGGCGTTTGCTTCAGTAACTGCCTGCTTGAGCTTTGCTTCAAAACCGGCACCTTTGAACTCTGCAAACTGATCTAAATTGGCGAATGCCAGAAAAACACAGCTTCCAGCGACAGCAATCCCCATTTCGACGCTCATTCCTTTGAGGCCAAAGACGAAAATTGAGGCTATTAAAAGAGCTAACCCCAGGAAATTTTTGAAAGTATCCAAATCCGACTCCGGTAGGAAATTGAAGCTCTAACGCTGATGGTAACCGGCGCCGGAGCGC
>JASMTJ010000488.1:0-1693 GCA_041694335.1 Bacteroidales bacterium | reverse complement strand
AAATCGTTGTGAACATTTGGGAGCGTCTGATTTGGGATAAGGCCAATCACGGTGACGCCTACCACTTTGCAGCTTTGCTTCCATTTCGTAGTCGCATATGATGAGCGAAATTAGGTTTTTGGGGAGATTCAGAAAATGGCATCGTATTTCTTTTCCTGCTCGTACCCGCTAGAGCCGGGAAGTATTGTACGGCCTGGCAACTGGGGGAGAATGATAAAGAGATATACGCCCCAAGCCGGTAACCCTTGGATTTTGGTCAGAGAAATGGCTTATGAAGAAATTCGAGGAAATGAATTTCCCAAAAAGCCTTCACGCTTCGAGTCGATTTTTTTGTGCTCAAGTTTGGAGGGTATCTCTAGCTTTGTGAAATCCAACAATCGACAGTTTGATATTATTTACGAAGTTGAGTTAGTTGATCCCGGTGCGCCCAGTCATGAAGGCTGTCTGAATAATCCAATAATTTTGGGTGAGGATAATTACTCAAGTCTGCTAGATAAAGCTCGTGAGTATTGGTCTGCAACTCAGGTCCAAAACTCCGAACTGGTGACCTTGAGTAGTGTTCGCGTCATTCGAGATCTATAATTTTAATCAATGCGTCAACGGGATCAGTTTTTCGCTGGCGCTCCAAACTAGCCCGTTATGCTGGCGTTATGGAGAACTATGGACCTATGGTCAACTAGGAGGGCCTCCTTGGAGCTTATGGATACTGAATTGGCTGAGCAAAGGGTGTCGATTGAGAAAGCTTTCGAGCTCATCGATAAAGCCATCGATTTTTTTAACCAAAATGCTGCTAATGATCAGTATTGTAGGATATGTGGCTTGACGCTTGCGAAGGCGAAAAGCTATGCGCTTGGTGCATATGGAATGATTTTAGACAACCTTGGGCAAGAAGCTGGAGCGTTGAACCGACCATTTCTTGAGTATTATGAGTTACTAGTTTATTTTAGTCAGGATCCTAATCGAGTCGCTGAAGCAGCAGAAAATAAGTTGCCAAAAGCAGGGCAAAGGGCCAAATTGATCGGCTCAGATCTTAAGGGGTTCAGGGAGTATCTGAATCAGAATGCTTCGCATAGCTCCTACAGTTACTATTCACTAAGCCACCAGCTTGATACCGCCTCGCTGTTGGTAAAGAAGACGCAAGATTTTTCAGAAGAGGTGCTGTTTCGAAATCTAGGAGACCTTTTTGCCCAGCTCGTACTTCTGGATTTTCAAGCTGCTATCAGCATAAGCATTAAGGATCGCCAAGTAGGTCTTAGATTAGCTCAAGAAGCAGAATTTCTTCGGGATAACGGCGGTGATTATTTTCGACTAAAAGATCGTATTCAATCAGAGGCCGACAACAATCTCACTAACAAATAGTTTTAGTTTTTGCCAGGAATTGTTTCTCCACCGGACGCCTTTTCCTTCGCTTCGCTGCAAGAAATCCGTTGCTGGACCGAGCACCCTCCAATAGCTTTGCGCTTGGAACTTGAGACCGCCAAGCGTTAGGGAAGTCTAAATGCCCGCGCCTAGCAAAAAAGTAGCCCTGCCTGTTATGCCTAAGCCAGGCAGGGTATAATTCAGGCTAGTCCTCAGTCCTCACCAACCAACCTTCCACGGTCTCGGCACCGTACTCATCCTTCCACTGCTTCAGCGTTTTCTGGTTGCAGCCCCGGGTCTCGACGACCTCGCCGGTGTTCGGGTTCTTGTAGAT
>JASMTJ010000487.1:0-29902 GCA_041694335.1 Bacteroidales bacterium | reverse complement strand
TCAACCATATCTGGTAATTATTATGGTTGGTTGCCGTTTGCTTCCTGCTCCATCAGGTACGACTCAAAAGATACATCGTCGTCTGTGTTTAGGTGAAAATCAGAAGCCAGTGCGCTGAAATAATCAGTTTCTTCTGTCGTGCCTGATGTTTTGGCGATACTGGTGCCTGCGATAATTCCGGCAGCCATCCCGGCCATCAGAATTACAGAAGCAGCCACAGCAATGGTTTTTCGTATTAATGAATATAATGCAGGTGATTGGCTTTTTTCATAACGCTCCAACACCTCGTCGGCGAAGCTTTCTGCATCAGGAAGATCTATATCCAACTCATCATTAAAAGCATTATAAGTACCTTTTACCTGCTCAAGCAGTGCGGCGCAATGGGAGCAAGAGGCTTGATGCTCTTGCATGGCCTGCATCTCTTTAGCCGGTAATTCACCGTCGATATAGTTTAATATTTTCTCTTCGAATCCCCTGCAGTTCATTTTATTATTTTTTATATGACAACCAATTTACTAAAAACTTGCTCATGAAAAGTGTGTTTTATAATAACTTAGCAGTTTCTTTTGCAAATTCTGCTTTGCGCGATGAATTAGTGACTCCACTGATGAAAGTGATTGCCCTGTTTGTTGAGCAATCTCCTTGTACGATTTTCCTTCTATTTTATGCAATGTAAAAGCGATGCGTTGATTTTCTGAAAGTGTTGATATTGCTTCCGACAGAATTCGTTTTTGTTCCTCGTTTTCGCTTTTCGCGGAAGCATCCTGCTCATGCATATTTTCAGGAATATGTCCAGACATATCGTCGGAGAGGGTGCGGCGTTTATGTTTTTTCAGGAAATTCAGGGACTTGTTTACGGCGATGCGATAGAGCCATGTACTGATGGCCGCTTCTTTTCTGAAATCAGCCACCGCATTTAAGGCTTCCACAAAAACATCCTGGGCGATGTCGCGGGCATCCTCAGGTTCGCGAAGATAGCGCAGGCAGGTTTTAAAAACCATCTCCTTATGCTCTTCTATTAACACCTGATACGCCTTGCGGTCGCCTTGCTGGAGTTTTTCAATAAAGCTTTCGTTGTGCACCTGCTTTCTTTTGCTTTACAAGATAGACAACTTAAAAGTAAAAAACTTGTGAGTGCAACAAAAATATTCCGGATATCCTTCTCTACCCTATGAGTAAAGAATGACATCCGGAAAGGAAAATGCTACTGAGAAGTGCTTTTATTTGGCTTTTTTGTAGATGACAACCATCACGGTTTTGTCATCACCGCCCATATTTACCGACATCCCGTAAGGGCGATCAGCAGGAATATTTATTTGGGCTTTCCCGGCATTTCCGGTGAGCTGCTCCCAGATGGTTACGGCCATATGCACTCCGGTTGCTCCGGTGGGATGGCCCCAGCCAATAAGGCCTCCGGTAGTGTTGTAGGGCACTTTCCCGTCGCGGGCGGTATGACCGTCAAGAACATAATCTGTTCCCTTGCCATGTTCGGCCAGTCCTAGTGCTTCGATGGATAGGATTCCGGCAATCGAGAAGCAGTCGTGAGTTTCTACCGTGGCAATATCGTCTTTAGTAATACCGGCCATTTTCAGTGCCTTATCGATGGCTGCTTTCATGGTTTGAAGCTTGGTTGGATCGGCCGGATCCTGAGTGAGGTCGTCTACTGCATGACCAAAGCCAACCACTTCCACAGCTTGCGATTTATCAATCCCCGAACGCTTCAACCCTTCCTCCGACAGAATGCCGATGGCCGATGCGCCGTCAGAAACCTTCGAAGAGTCAAATACCGTCAGGTTCGGAACGAACTTAGGGTGTGGCTCGGTGCCCATTGCCAGCCCTTCCGGATCAGGATGAGTATTTTCATATTCTTGTGCCGTAGGGCAGAGGCGTGCATTTTCGATGGCGTTTTTGTACCAGCGGGCAAAAGCCTTGCGGGCTTTTTCTCTTCCAAACTTCTCGAAATAAGCTCCGGCACGATCGCTGAATTGTCCGGGAAAAAAGTGCGCATGGCCTTCTTTACGCTTGTTAAACCATCCGGCCCCTGCCAGAATATCGGCACCGTAAACAGCTTTCACTGTGTTTTGCACTTCCACACCCATCGATAAAACTGTATCGGCTGTCTCGGCTAAAACAGATTTGATTCCCGACATCAGAGACATACCTCCCGATGCACAGGCGGCCTCCACGCGATGGGAGGGCTTATAGGTAAGCTTGGGATCAATCATGGGAGCGAAAGATCCCAGATGGCCCTGCTTGTTGTAGCGCGAGGCCATGAAGTTACCCACTACGCTTTCATCAATATTCTCTGCACCACCCAGTTTTTTGATGGTAACCTGGCCAGCTTCAGTAAGGTAATGCTCCAGGCCCGGGCGTGCTTTCTTCGGATTAAATTCTTTGCGACCGCTACCCATAGAAACAGTGTTGTTTCCGGCCGTCATATATACTTTTTTTCGCATTGTACTCATTTTGACTTAATTTGATTATCGCTTATTCAAAATACTTGTTAATAGGTCCGTAGGCATGGAAAAACCCTGTCATTAATACAGTATTTACATCCTCTTCTTTGTGCGCAACGCCTTGCTTTACAAGTTGCAGGGCGATATCGCGCGACTTACGGCCATACCTGAAAGCCAGCTCGCTTCCGGTAGTATTGGCTTTTTTTAGATCGGAGAAATACCCGCTGAAAAGCTGGTCTTTCGATGGGTTCCTGACCGCTTTTTTCCAAGGAGACCAGCTTCCTGGTAACTCACCAAGAATTCGATCTTCCTCCTCTTTAAAGGTGTCGAAAGAAACATAGTCTTGCTTATCGGGGTCGAAGGCTGCCACAGGCTTTCCTTTTTCATATTTCAGGAACCCGTTTTTTTGCGAGCCGTCGGAGTTTTGTCCGCCGGTTATGCCCATTTCAAAAAGCCTGTCGAGCAGGGTGCTGTGCAGATTCTCATCAAAGTATGGGTTCATCACTTGCAGGATATACCGAACCACGTCTATACCTACATAGTCGATAAGTTGAAAAATACCCATTGGCCGCACCAGGAAATCCTGGGTGACTTTATTGATAGCATAAACACTTCTAACAAAACCTTTACGTTCAGCCAGGCGTTTCGCTTCCTGTATCCCGAAAAGGGCATCGCGCATAAAATGGCCATTGCCAATAAACCCGGCGATGTCATTAGAAGGCACTACGGTTTTTTTCAACGCTTTTGCATACTGCATCGCAAATTCTTCAACTTCCTTGAGGGTGTTTTTGGCAGGAATCAACTCAACCAGCTTTTGCACTGCCGGGGGATTATAAAAATGGAAGCCAATGATGCGTCCGTTCAGATTGATCTTTTCATCGAGACTGTGAATAGGAACTGAAGAAGTATTTGTGAAATACCACGGAGCATTGCGGTTGTTTTTTTCAATCTGCGAAAGCAATTTTACTTTTAGATCCGGGTTTTCGTTTACGGCTTCAAAAACCAGTGTGGCATCGTAGGCCGACTCCATTCGGGTGGTAGGGCGGATAATCGCCACTACATCATCAACATACTGGTCGATAATTTCTCCGTTTTCAATCAGGTTTTTGTTATCTTCATAAGCTTTACGAAGGCTGACGATAGACTTCTCGGCAATTTTTGTGACTTGCTTTCTGACGTAAGCTATCAGGCCCTCGAGTGCCTGGTCAGAAACATCGACGGCGTAAAGAGAAAAAGCCTTGTCTTTGTTTTCAGGCTTTAGTCGCAGGTTGGCCATTTCCACTGCCGTAAGGAGCAGAATACCACTGCCCATTTTTCCGGCAGCGCCAAGCACAGCTACATTTTGTAATCGGTTATTATATTCCATAGTTCAGATAGTTTTTACCAGTTTGGTTTTCTTTTATTAAGAAACGCATCCATTCCTTCTGTTGTTTCTTTGGTTCCAAAAAGCGAACCAAAGTGTTTAGCCTCCAGGTCTTCTCCTTTATCAAAGGAAGTTGCCAGGCCCTCGTTAACTGTTTTCTTCAACATTTTCACTGCCTCCGGTCCTTTAGATGCAATGGTTTTTGCGGTTTTCATGGCCTCTTCCATCAATAAATCATGATCAATCACTTTCTGAACCAGTCCCATTCGATGAGCTTCCGCGGCATCAATTGTATCGCCAGTGAAGAGGAGGTAGTTGGCATTAGCTCTGCCAATTAGCCGGGGCAGGCGTTGCGAGCCTGAGTATCCCGGTATCAGGCCAAGATTGACTTCGGGCTGACCGAATTTGGCTTTGGCCGAAGCAATACGGATATCGCAGGAGGCGGCAAACTCACATCCCCCGCCCAATGCATAACCATTTACCGCCGCAATAACCGGCAACGGGTAGTTTTCGATTTTGTTAAAAACAGCTTGTCCTTTGCGGGAAAAGGCTTCCCCTTGCTTACTGTTCATTCCCGACATTTCGGCAATGTCGGCGCCTGCAGCAAACGCTTTCCCTTCGCCGGTAATGATCACAACCCGTAATTCAGCGTTTCCTGATAATTCATCAAGTAGCGCATCCATTTCATCAAAAAAACGGGTGTTGAGTGCATTCAAGGCTTTCGGACGTGCGACCGTAATGGTAGCTACAGCTCCATCTACTGTGTGTTGAAGAATTTGATATTCCATAGGAATTTGATTGCTTTCTTATTGTGTTTCTATACAAATATAGAGATATTTATATTTTTAACCGATATGTAAGGGAAATGTTTTAAGAAAGGCAAGAGCAATAAAAAAGTAAGAAGGGCTCCTCTGTTTTTTCAGGAGCCCCATAAAGCAGCTTTATGATTGGTATTCTGGTTTTGCTCTTTTAATTTATAAAATTCAGCGTTTTATATAACCTGGTCATACCTATTTTATTATTTTCCCAACAGTTTCAAAGAAAACATCCATTGCTCTGAAGGGCCGTAGTTGTTTTCGAGCTTTCTTGCGTATCCTACTGACCAGGTTGTTTTCAGGTACGAAAACAGTACAAGTTCAACATCAATTTGAGCTCCGGCATTGAAAACATTTCGTCTGATGGAGCTGTCATCGGGGTTAAGCATCAAATGCGTTCCGAAAATAGCCGGTTTAATAAATGTAGGATACAACCAGGTAGTACCGACCTTACGTAAGCGGATAGGTTTGAGGTTCAGCTCTCCCATTGTTTTAATAAAATTACGAGCGGGCAATGCATCAATATCCACTCCCGGAAAGGCAAACGACTTACGATATTGAGGAGCAGCCTGCCAGTCGACGTAATTGTTTCGGAATCCGCCAAAATAGAAATTAGAAAAAGCTGAGCCAGTTTTTCCAAACGACTGTCCAACGCTGTTGCGTATCCAAAAGCTTGTATTCCGGATTCCCGGTAGCAACCAGCCAATATCCTGACTGGAAATTAGTGAAGGGTAAAATTCTCCATTGGCCAGATAACTGTACGTATCCAGACTCCACTTATAACCCTGCTCTTTTTCAACGGCTCCCAACGATTTTTTGAGCTTGGAGACGCCCAGGCTGGCCGACATGCTCTGGAAGCTTTTTAATGGAGTGGTTACATTCTGGAATTGGGGCAGCACCTCCAAATCACCGTAGTGTGTGGCTCCAAAACCATAAGTCCACTCGAAAGGTGCTTTCAGTGTATGCTTGCGTGCATGGCTTATACCTACTGAATAGCCGGCACGGCTTCTTTTTGTGGGTCCAAATAAATCATAAAAATCTGTTTTATTCCAGGCCGCATCAAGTTGCCAGTTCCAGTAATCCCATTGTAAATGGCCATGAAACTGTTGATCGCCGGGATACTCACTCCACGGTGAGGTGGCAAGGAATAGGTTTATTTTAGACAGTCCGGTGCGGTCCTGCCAATTCATTCTGTAGCCTGCTACAATCTCATTTTTATAACCGGCAATGTCGGGATAGGCATTGCTTAAAGCCATGTTCTTTAATGGATAATAGGGCCCTTCATCGGTTTTAAGCGAATCCAGCTGGATATGTGAAGCCGGTGGTAAGGTGTATTCAATAACCTCAGGGCTTTTATCCACCACACCATTGCCAAGATATGCAATAGCGTTGGCATCATGTATCACTTCAATAGGGATGATCCCCGGAAGCATGCCGTCTCTTCTGAATTTCAAGACAAAGAGCGAGTCTTCGCTGATTTGTTGTGGGGCAAAAAAACCGGTTTCGGTATTCGATAATAACTCAAACTTTTTATCCTCCAGCGAAAGGCGCCAAATATTAGATACTCCTGTGTAGTAGGAAGTACCTATCAGGTATCGGTCATCATTACTAAATCGAAACTGGGTAAGCGTATTGGATTTGAGCTCATGTAAAGTAGAATATGATCCTGTGCCATTTTCAAGGCTATCGATATCAAATATCACCAGTGATTGCTCACCTCCCACTCCCGTGAGTGTGGCGCTGATTTTTTTGCCGCTGTTAGAAATCGCCAGATCCAGCAGGGATCGACCAAAATCAATGGTATGCATCGGGATTATCTCGTCGTAAGGAGCCGGTATTTTCACAAGTTTTGCATAACCATTGTCATGCTGCACGCCCCAGAGTGTTTGATCCTGCTTGTTATAAGCAAGGTTGCCCGTTCGCGATAATTTTATGAGTGTTTCTTTTTTTCCTGTTTTTACATCGACTTTTGCCAGGCTACGGTATTTATTATTCTGCTCGCTTAAGAACAGGATATCCTTTTCGGGATCATAGGCAAGATAGGCAACGGTGTAGAGCATGGGAGAGTCAAGTCCTGTAATTTTTCGGATTTCGCCACTGGCCAAATCCAACTCCCCGATGTAGGCCATTTTTCCGGGGTGATTGATGGCGGCATATATTTTCCCCGATCCGGAATCATATCCTACAGTAGAGAAGCCTCCCTTAGGCTCTTTTGTTAATGGGCTGAAAGGGGTGACCGGATATTGGCTGATTTTTTTAAGGTTTTCTTTTTGAAAGGCATTTTCAAATTCCATCCACTCATGCCATGCCTCATGTATTGTTTTCCCGAACGTTTTTTTAAACTGTGCTGCGTAAAAGGCTTTACTGTCGTTGGTGCGTGTATAAAAAGCCTTTACTTTTTCGTCGCCGTAAGATCTTCCGAGATACGTAATAAACCGTGTGCCATAGAGGTAAGCATTGGCACCCACCTGGAAATCAATAGTAGTGCCTTCTGTTTCCAGTCCCACCACTGAATACAGCTCCTCATTATCATAAATAATACTGCGGAAGTACATTTCATCGTAGGGGCTGAGTGATCGGCCCACCCCGCCCGAGAGCCAGGTTTCCATGTAGGTGGCAATACCCTCATGATACCATCGGGGGGCATACCATCGGGGTGCGGTAAGGTAACTCCAAACGCCGGATAAGGGTTTTTTCTCATCACGTTGGATTTTCCCTAAAAACGCTTTACGCCAAAAACGATCGGTTTTATTGGGTTTATCAGCCATGGTTATATGTGTAAACTCATGGCTGAATAACCATTGAAAACGTTCGTAAGACGGGGTTATACTAAAGGCAAAATTAAAGGGTGAAATCCCAAGCACAATCATATTATTAGGAGTCACCAAGGCTCCACCATGTCCGTCATCTTCGAAATCAGTGAGCAGTACGTTGGTTTTGTCGTGCTGATAATCCCAGTGTTTTTCATGATAATTTTTGGCATTTAAAAACGTGCCGGCCACATGTGGCATGAGGTAGGAATAGCGATCGCCGAAATAGATCAGTTCCATCTCCTCGGTTTGATAGCGGGATATACGTTGAGCTGACAACGTGTTGGTGGCTCCCATGAAGAGAGCCACCAATAATGCCCAACGAAATAGTTTTAGATGTAAAGGCATAAAAAAGGTTTTAAAAATGATGATTTCAATTGAAAACAGAGTTTACCAGACATTTAATAATTCTGAGTCGGCGAACAACCCAAGGCTTGCAGCATCAAAGGCAATGTTACCAAACTCTTCTCTGTTGTTGAGAATAACAAGAAGTCCAATTTGTTCTGCATCAAATTGGCCTACGCCGAAACTTAATGCTTCGTTCGAAAAGAATCCAAGTTTTTCAGCATCCAATAAACCCCAACGTAATGCTTCATTGCTACCTACAATATTAGCTTCATTACCAAAAGGCATAATAAAATTCAGGTTTTCACTGTCAAAACTCAGGAAAGCTTGCAGGTTTTCCATATCCAAGACAGAGACACCGGCTCCAAGTTTTTCACCATCATAGAACATTTGCATTTTGTTATCGTCTGCAAGAGCTTCATCGCCAAGCATCTTGGCATCGAATAGGCCTAAGGTTCCCATATCCAGGATACATTGATCCGCAATATTTTCTTTATCGAGAATAATCATTATTGTTCCTAACTTTTCAGCGTCCATTACTAATTGATCCTGCATGAATGATTGGAAGCCTTCCGCATCAAAAAGTGCCTTCAGCCCTTCGGAGTTGTTAAGAAAACCATCTTTTTTGAGGTAGGACTTAACTGGCCTGTCGTCTGTCATAATCGCGCTTTGGAAAAGGTTGGCAGAGATTATGTCGTGAGCATCTTTTAGCCCTTCAGTTTCCTGTCCCGGATTGTTTTCAATATATTCTTTAACTTCTTCATTGAAATCAATCAAAGCTTTCTGCTTTACTTTCATTCTCGCAACGAAGTTATTGGCGTTGTTCAGATAGCTTATCACCGGAACATCTTCATCCTTATTTATACTCGCCACCATGCGCATTGCTTCCATCAGATCCACTCTGCGCTGATTCAGGAAGTTCTTGTATCTTTTTAATTCGATAACAGTTTTCGCGCTTGAATTACTGAATTTTTCAGCCTTCTCCACACGTTGGAGTACATCACCAACATCTTTCAGTGTGCGAATGGCATGGTAATAATAATACTGAAGATACATTTTGTAGGCCTGATGCTTCGCGGTATCCTCAACAAGTGAGTTGCGTAGCTTCAAATCATTTTCGGTAATCTGCACGTTGCGGTAATTATCCACCTGGCCGATGGTGCCAGCCACATCCTTTTCAGATGTTTTAGGAAAATTGATGAAAGTACCAGCAAAAAAGCCAATGATTAAGGCTAATACTGTCAGTAAAATCGTTTGTAGTTTTTTGTTTGAATTCATTGTGGTATAGGTTTTAATTTATTATTAGTTCATTTTACTCAATTATTTCTTTATGTGATAAATGTTGGTTTAAGGACTTATTTTTTTTGAAAAAATTTCAGTTCCGTTACTTGAAGCCTTTATTATTAAAGGCGTTGAAGGGTTATCTGTTTTTTTTCGGATAATAATCTGGGCCGAGGTTTGACCCGAGCAAGCAAAAGCAACCCGATCGGTATCAAACCTGATGTCTGTCATGCGGGTGGTGGTGCCACTTTGTTGTGCTATCGGAATGTAATCCTGAGGGTTAAAATTAACGGTAACATCGAAAACGTCTTTTGTGTCGGTAAAGAAATTTAGGTAGAGAAGATCTTTCTGCAAGTAAGGAATCATTCTTATATGATTATTCTTGACTGAAAAAGTAATGCCCTGTGCTTCATTTCCAGACATCATTGTTCCATACACGTGATCTGTGCTGATATTTTTGCTCTGCGAAACCAGTATCACTGATCCTATTCCTATGAGGATGCCTATTGCCGCAGCAACGGCATACCTTGAAAAAGATGAATACAGAATACCGGTTTTGCTGCTTTTCAGGTATAGATTGCGTTCACTATGACTCGAGGATTCCTTAACTTTTTTCATTACCAGGTCACTCACATCTGCGTCGCCTTCCTTGCAAGCAAAATCTTTAAGGTTTTGATCAATGGCGTAAAGCGAGTCGTGCAACTGTTTTAAGTGAGGATACTTATTAAAAAGCCGGTTAAGCTCTTTTTTCTCTTGTTCTGATAAAGCGTTATCTACTGACTTTTGGATAAGCCTTTTGGATTTTTTTCTTTCGAACCATTTTATCATGATGTTGTCTTTTACCGGTTAAAATAATCTGCCTTTTCAAGTATCTCTTTTATTTTTATGCGTGCTTCGTAGAGTCTTGATTTAACTTTTTTCTCAGGCAGTTGTAAGGTTTCAGCCATTTCCTTGTAGCTCAAACCGCTGAAATACTTCAAATCAATTACTATCCGCTGTTGCTCATTTAACTTTTTTAAAGCTCGCTTAAGCAACTCGCTTTTATCATCAGGGTGCTTTTCATGCACCGCTATTTCATTTATTTCCTGCAATCCTGTAAACTTCTTCTGCTTTTTGAGTACTGACAGTGCCTGATTAATAGCTATCCGGTAAATCCAGCTGAAAAACCGGTGTTCAAAGCGAAATCTATCGAGCGCTTCAAAGGCTTTGACAAAAGTTTGCTGCGTATACTCTTTTGCTTGCCCTTCGTTTTTAAGCATCCTTAGAAACAAGTTGAATACCGGTTTCTGATATTTTTCTACCAGCTTCCTGTATTGGTTTGTCTCCCCATTCAAAACCAGGCTTACAATCTGATGGTCCTCATCAAGAAGCGATTTCTCTTTTACTGGTGCTATTTTTTGTTTTGTTGCCAATTTGCTTTTGAATTACTATTGAATTGTAAAAAAGTTGGTTTTTTATTTTTTTAGCTGATTCAATTTCCATAGCTCGCGGTGCTTCATTCTCACCACTGGTTGAATGGCCATTTCACCTGCTTTTCCTATCATCTTGCGCAATTGCTTCAGCTCATTCAAATCTTGTGAAATGTCTTCATCCATCACAGCCTCATAGCCACTTTCTTTAAGCATCAGGTTTCGTTTGGCGGCAATGGATAATTCGAGGTAAAGCCTGATATAGGCATAGAGATCAACGATGGTTTCGGGCTTGAAATAATCTTTTAAAGAAGCAAGGTATTGTCCGGATTTGGTGGCCTTGAAGTTTCCTTGTTTAATCATCCTCAGCATTTCAATTTCGCTGCTGAACTCAATTTCCACCCAGTTTTGCATCATAAGGTTGCTTTGTCTGAAAATCAGATAAAAAGTTACCGGAAGGATGATGATTAATGCAAAAGTTTGAAAGACAGGCTCAAGCAGGAAATGATTAAAAAGACCGTGTAAAGCAATAGCGGCCGCAAGGCCGGGCCATACAGAAACAGATACTGGCTTGTTTCTTTGTACGCCTGTCAGAAGCAGCGTTGCCATAATGGCTGTGGCTCCACCATGCATTAAAGCTGTGCCAAAGCCTCGCACAATCCAGATGGTGAAGTTATGGACTTCGGCCAATTGATATAAATAAACCAGGTTTTCAGATAAAGCAAATCCCGTTCCTACTGCAAAGCCATAAATAACGGCATCAACAGTAAAACCGACTTTACGCTTCGAGATCATTCCGATGATTACCAGGGCTTTTAGGATTTCTTCGGTAAATGGCGCAATATATCTTGAAAAGGTGCTGATTTCCTGGGCATAAATTCCTGATAAGGAAGAGTTAATGTAGTATGCAAGTACTGCCGAAACGATTCCCCACAATAAAGACAGGGCAAGCAATGATTTTCTGACCAGTTTAAAGTTGTCGAACAGAAACAATCCCACAAGAAAAACGGTCACAGGTAACAAACTCAAAGCGTACTCCATGCTCAGGTTTTAGATTAGTGATTGGTATATATTAATATTCCCTATATGATCTCAGGTTAATCATTAAAACAAATCGATGATTTGCTTAAGCTAACCTTATAAATTAATTAATAACTAATCCCTGTGCTCCTTTTATAACCAGGGAATAAATATAAGGAAATATGTGAGAGTAGATAATAAAAGTTACAATTATCCCAATTATTTTTTTGAATTGGGATAATTTGTTTTGTTTGTAAGAAAAATGAATTCGCTTACGGTCAGAAAAATACAGTAAATCAGGCATCAATTACCCGAAATTCTGTAGAATCGGGCACCCCTTTAAAGTCTTCAAGGTATTTTCCGGAAATCTTATGCATCACGCTGTCGCCCTTATCAACATATTTTTGGTCATAGTCTTGTTTTACTTTTTTATAAAAGCTTTCGCTGATAACAATCCGGTTGGCTTTTGCTTTAGATGTTAGGCGTGCTGTCAGGTCGATATCTTTTCCGTAATAATCATTAAAACCTTCGAGAAATGTGATGTTGTAGGCGTCTGTGCAATAGTGGATAGCCACTTTGCAAGGCAGAAACATGCCTTCCACCGGGAAGTTCTTGATGTTGTCGACTGTGGCAAAAATCTCCTGAAGCAAACTAAAATAATCGTCGTAAGATTCCTTTTCCTTCAGTTCATGGTCAGGAATGTAGAGCATGATTTCATCACCAATACCTTTCACCACATTGGCCGGAAAATCATTCAAAATGGAAATAAAGTTAAAGGTATTGTTCAGCATCTTGCCCCATTGCTTCAGGCTGTTTTCATATTTGATACGAGTTGATCCTACAATGTCGATAAACAGGCACGTGCCCGGTGCCTTTGGGATGGTTTCAAGAACTTCATCGAGTTCGGTGGAATTCGGATTTCGGAAGTGAATGTATTTAACCATAATCTTTTTTGATGCTTTTATTATTCGCGACCTCTATCTATTCTAGATTTAAATCAATGAAGCAGGATAGAATGTGCTTCTCACAAAACTCCCCTGATAATATCCTGCTCATTAACTATTTCGGTGATAAAGTTTTAAGCTTTTAAAGCTTCCTCTTCTGTATCGCAGATGGAAAAAATCTGTGAAAATCCTGAAATATCAAAAATTTCCTTGATAGCGGGTTGCATATTTGTAAGGTGAAGCTTTCTTTTAGCACCCATCAGCTTTTTTTGTGTCATCAGGAAAACGCGCAAACCTGAGCTACTGATAAAATTTAAATCCTTACAATTGATAATGATGTTGTCTTCTGTTTCCGCAATTTTTTCGCTCATCTTATTTTCAAACTCATTATAGTTTGTGGTATCCACTCTGCCTTCCACATAAGCTACCGTATGGCCGTCTTTCTTTTCAAATTGTAGTTCCATGCTATATTTCTTTCTTTAGTATTAATATATTTTTTTCGTTTTCTCTTTTGTATTGCAGGCTGTCCATGATTTTTCCCATCAGGAAAATTCCCAGGCCGCCAATCTCCCGCTCCTCTGCCGAAAGTGTAATGTCGGGGGCTTCCTTTTTTGTCGGATCAAATGGTTTGCCTTCGTCGGTAATGGTAATAGTCATTTGCTTGTCTTCAAAAACAAAATCCATATCTATCAGATGTTCTTCCTTATCATCGAAAGCATAAAAGATGATATTGCTGATGGCTTCTTCCAAAACAAGGTTCAGGTTGGTGACCAAGGCCACAGAGAGCTGCCATTGCTCACCCAGCTCTTCCAGCTTTTGGGCCAGCACCGGAAGCTCATTCACATCATTCCTGATCCGAAAGTGTTCTTGTTTCGCTTTATTTTCCATAATAAATCACACACATCATTGTCAAATCATCCGATTGCTCATTGTCTCCCACGTGGGCTTTCACATCCTTCTCCACCGCACTGATAATTTCCGACGGCACCATACTTTTTGTGGAGGTGAGTAAATGTAATAATTTTTCGTCTGAATACAATTCTTCTTTCGTATTCTCAGCCTCAGTAATTCCATCCGTATAGAAAAAGATCCGGTCATTTCTCTTTATGATACGCTCCATTTCTGTATACTCAAAGTCTTCGAAAAGGCCTACAGGAATGTCTTTGGTGATTTCGAAATATTCGGTGCCGTCATTGTCGTGCATCAAAACCGGCGGATTGTGACCCGCATTAGTGTACTTCAGCTCGCCGGTTTTAATATCCAGAATCCCCAGAAAGAAGGTTACAAACATGCTCGACTCGTTGCCCTGGGCAAGCGACTTATTGAGGGCTTCCACAATGATTTTGGGTGATTTTTGCTTAGGTGCCAGGGAGCGCAAGAGGGTTCGTGTTACTGCCATAAACAGCGATGCCGGAACGCCTTTCCCCGACACATCGCCAATAGCAAAACAAAGGTGGGTGTCATCGATCATAAAGAAATCATACAAATCGCCACCCACTTCTTTTGCCGGCTCAAGTCGGGCAAATAAATCAATCTGATTGATGTTCGGAAACGGCGGAAAAATATGAGGAATCATCCCCATCTGTATTTCTTTGGCAATACGCAGCTCGCTTTCTATTTTCTCCTTGGCGGATGTGGTTTCTTTCAGGTGAACGATGTAATTATCCAGCTCTCGCTGCATAAAGTCGAAGGAGGCTCTCAGCTCTTTAATCTCCTCTGTCTTTCCGGTTTTCGGGAGCTCGATATTAAAGTTTCCTTCAGCAATCACGCGGGCCGACTGTGCAAACTGAGATAACGGTCGCGTCAGGCCTTTAATGCTACGGATGGTCACCAGCGTTAGCACGACGAGTCCCAGTAATGAAAGTGCAATCAGAAGCCAGGTAAGTTGGTGCAGACTGGCAAAAATTTCATCTCTTGGATAAACCACACCTAACGACCACTTGGTTGAAGGAATAGGTGTATGGTAGACCAGCACGCTGCCAATGTCTTTTAGTTTTACTGAACGCAGCTTGCTTTTACCGCTTATCATGTCGCGGCCTACAGCCCGCATTTGGGGCTCATCCAGTTCTTTGGCTCGTGTAAAGATGGTTTCATTCATGATGTTACTCCGGTTGGGGTGGGTAACATATACGCCATTACCTGAAAGTAGAAAAGCATATCCTGTTTCCAGGATTTCCACGGAATTCACAATATCTGTTAACCAGTCGAGCGAAATGTCGATGGTGATCACACCGGCCACCTTACGCTTGCCGTTCTCTCTTGAGTAAAACGGAACGGAGTATGAGGTCAGGAAAATATCGCCGCCACCTTCTGCAAAATAGGGTTCGGTCCAGTAGCTCTTTTCCAGCATCATGGGTATCTGATACCAATCGCGAATAAAATAATTCAGATCTTCACCTCCCAGGTAACTGGTGTCGATCCCTCCCTTTTGGTTATAGAAAGCAAAAGGGGCATAATATTTTCTTTCCGGATCTACCGTGTAAGGCTCATAAGCGATAACACATCCGCTAATGGACGGATTGTTCTTCAACAGTTTCTTAAGGAAAGGGAATACAGAGTCGCGCGGCACCGCTCCGGTTTCCAGCATCCATGCCAGGTTTTCGGGGATCTTTTCTGAGGGACGAATGACTTTCTCTATTTTATGAACGGTGTTGTCAGCCAGCGATACGGCGTTCTGTCGCGTCATTTCCTCAAGAGTGGATCGGGTAAAGTAGTAGTAGATAGAAAAAACCACGGCACCAATAATCAGGATGATAAGCAGTACGCGTGTAATGATTTTTGTGGATAAGGTATTTTTTCTCATAACATGAAATAATGGCGTTCTACAGTGTATTCATTAATCGACCAATGGCTTGTAAAAAGAGTCGTAGGGCAGCGATTGCATTTCCGCTCCTGAGCGCGCTTCCGACTGGATAATATTTAATGCCCTTTGGAAATCTGCTTCCAGTAAATGGCCTTTTTCCACCTCTTTATCTTTCGGTGCCAACTGCTCGATGACTTTATCCAGCATCCAGCGCTGGTGTGCCCGGTTGTTTGCCAGGCGGGCACGGTTCATCTTTTGCACCACCAGGTCGAGAGCATATTCACGATTTTCGTCAGCGTATTTCCAACCCTTTAATGAGGCGTTTATAAACTTCTTGACAGCATCTTTGTCTTTGTCCAAAGTTGCCTGAAGACAGTAAAGGCCATCTTCAGGAATATCAAACCCCTCATAACCGGAAAAGAAAAAGGTGTTGAGCTCATCCTTATTTACGCCACTGTTTATTATCTGATCATATTCATTGTAGTACATTACTGTCATGGCATCCACGCCTCCTTCGAGGAATAAGTTAATGGAGTTATATATTGGTATAAATTCCACCTCCACACCTTGATCTTCCACCAATGCCCTGGGCAGTTTATCGAACCCGGAACTCCAGATGGCTACTTTTTTCCCGTCAAGTTCTGTAAGCTTGTCTATACCGATTGAAGCTTTAGTAACAAACATCAGGGTGGAATGCTGCGAGAGCTGGGCCACGTTTACCAGCGGAATCTCTTTAGATAATTTTGATGTTAGCCCATCCATCAAGAAAGATGAAATGATATCCGCTTTTCCGGAAACAAGCATATCCATAGAGCTTTCATCATCCGTGGGATGAATAATCTGAACATCAAGTCCGGCTTCTTTATAAAAGCCCTGATCCTGTGCTGCGTAGTAACCGGCAAACTGTGCCTGCGGAAACCACTGGGGTGCAAACCTGATGGTGGTAGTCTGTGACTCTGCAAAGTAAAGCGTCAGCAGTGCTATCAATGTCAATATCGTTTTTTTCATCATCAAATCTATTTTGACTGTTTTTGGTTTCATTATTCATCATTTTAATACCAGTGCCGAGATGTCTTGCACGAGGTAATGGTCAGAGAAATTCACAAACTTTTTGCGTTCTTCGGTGATATCGAAGTTTGAGATGGCAAAGTCTATTTTCTCGGCTTCTAACGAAAGAATCAAACTATCGAAACTCATATCAATTATCTGGATTTTTTTGCCCAATATATTACCTATGCGGATAGCCAGATCCATATCGAAGCCGGTAATGCGGTTGTTATACACAAACATCATGGGTGGAAACTGTGCACAAACACCTATTCGCAAAATATCCGACTCATCAGACTGTGTTTCTGATAAAGAATCAGCAACCCGCTCAAATTCATTGAAAGGCGAAGTGGATAAAACCCTGCTTCCTGACTTGGGTTCTGGCAAGGCAGGAACATGGTTGCTGTCCTGGTAAAGCCAATTCTTTTTCATCGCCCTTAAAGTGCCGTCTGTCCGAAGTTTTTCCAATGCGGCATTTACCTCTTCAAGCATCACGATGCGTTGTTTGTTAAACGCAATCGCTATCCTGGCCTGTGCTACCGGTTCTTCTATCAGTGTTAATTCGGGATAGGTTTTTACGATGTTGCTCAAAACAGCTTTATCGAAAAGAAATGCAGCCGCTTTTCCAATTTTTACGTTGTAAGCGGCATCTGTGGTGGAATAAAAGTTTTGTTTCTCAGCATCCGGAAAGTATTCCCTGCTCACGACATCGGCAGCAGTGCCGGTAATCACAGCAAGAGGTTTTCCCTTTAACTGTTCCAGCCGGGTATATTTCTCCGCTGTGTGATCGCATGAAACGAGCGACATCATCAGAAGCAGAAATAAAACATTTATCACTTTCATAGACTTTTGCTTTTCAGTGGTTGCTATGAAAAAAACCATCTGAAGGTTTTGGTTCCAGTTACTTTCTCACCAGTGCCGAAATATCCTGCACCAGATAAGGATCAGAAAAGTTCACATGTTCTTTTCGTTCTTCTGTTACATTGAAAGCCGATAAGGCCATATCGATCTTACCGGATTTCAGGGCCATAATCAGACTCTCGAATCGCATATTTACAAATTTCATGTCCCGGCCAATGATTTTGCCGATGCGCAGGGAAAGTTCCATGTCGAAACCTGTAAACTCGTTATTCGACAAGAACATCATTGGCTCGCTCTCCGCGTTGATGCCGATCGTAATCGGATTTCCCAGTTCCTCGAGATTGATATCCGGCAAGGCTGGTGTCCGGTTGTAATCAGAATCTATCCATTTTTTACGCATCTGCTTTAAAACGCCCTCTTTTTCGAGTTGTGCCATTGCCTCATTCACATTTCTCAAAAGCTCCGTGCTTGATTTGTCAAAAGCGATAGCTACTTCCACCTTTCCCACCGGCTCGTCAAGCACAGTAAGATCATCATACTTCTGTGCGATATTATCCACCACTTCATGATCAAAAATAAACGCATCTGCTTTGTTTATCTTCACATTGTAGGCCGCATCAGTAGAGGTGGCCATATCCAGAAATTCAGCCTCCGGGAACCGATCACGAGCCACCTGGTCGCCCGCCGATCCGGTAAGTACGCAGATACGTTTTCCGTTCAGATCAGATAGTTTGTTGATCTTCTCTTCCTTTTGTGTACACGCTCCTAAAAGGATTACAACGAATATTAATGTAATTATTTTCCTCATTTTTAGCTTGTTTTCAGATACATACTTAGTTTGCTTCTATTTCCTTCTTTGTGATGTTCCACCTTTTCGGTCTTCTTTCGGATAATCATCACACCAATATCATCTTCGGCTGCTTTCTCCAGCATATTTCCCTCAATGCCGGCGGCGTCAAATTCAATTTTGATGGTCTTTTCTTTTTCAGAATAAGAGACTCGCAGATGCACATCCATCCCGGAAGCTTGTGCCTGGTAAAGCACAATAAGTTCTTCGATGATAAGCAGTATATCGTTGGTGACTTTTGGTGTGATGACATGCTTTTCGCAGAACTGCTCTATTTCAGCATTCATCTTGTACAGGTCATAATCCGGTGTGTCGATGTAGTAATTGAAACTCCTGACGCGGTTAATAAACGCTTGTGTTTTTTCTTTTTTGGGATTTTCAAAAATCTGTTCAGGAGGTCCTTCCTCATAAATGAGCCCTTCATCCATATAAAAAACCCTGTTTGAGACATCATGTGCGAAATCCATCTCATGGGTAACGATGGCCATGGTCATGCCCTGGCGTGCCAGTCGTCTGATTACGGACAGCACCTCGCTCACCATGGTCGGGTCCAGCGCCGAGGTAGGTTCATCAAAAAGGATAATTTCCGGATCCATCGATAAGCAACGGGCTATAGCCACGCGTTGCTTCTGCCCTCCGGAGAGCTCGTCAGCAAAACTACCGGCCTTTTCTGCCAGCCCAACCAGCTTCAGAAGTTCGATACCTTTTTCTTCGGCCTCAGACTGAGACTTGCCCAGCAGTTTCACAGGGCCGATGGTCAAATTGTCCAGAACGGTGAGATGGTTAAAGAGATTAAAACCCTGGAAAACCATTCCCATTTTCTGGCGCAGCAAAGGAACGTTCGCCTTTGGATCCAGAATATCCTGTTCATCAATAAATATTTTTCCTGATGTGGGCTGATCAAGTAAGTTCAGACACCTCAAAAAGGTGCTTTTTCCTGTTCCGGAGGGTCCGATAATAGAGATAACTTCACCTTTTTTCATCTCAACGTTAATGTCTTTCAAAACGGTGAGATCCCCAAATTTCTTGGATAAGTGTTCTACTTTAATCATGATTTACCTCCTGCTTTTTGAAGTTTGGGGTTGGTTTTCTTTTCTGCATAACCCAAGGCAACCAATAGCAACCACGAAATCAGGAAGTAGAGTACGGCCACCATGATAAGGGGGAAGAAAGCATCGAAGGTACGGCTTCTAATCATATCTCCGGCTTTGGTCAAGTCCTGCACGGCAATGTATCCCACTATCGAGGTCATCTTCACCAAGGCAATCATTTCTCCCTTGTAGACAGGCAATACGCGCTGAATGGCTTGGGGCATCACAATATGGATAAATGTTTTCACTTTCGTGAAGCCCAAAGCAATTCCCGCTTCGGTTTGACCACGATCGATGCTTTGGATTCCTGTCCGGAACATCTCCGAAACGTAGGCGGCAAAGTTGAGTCCGAAAGCAATAATGGCCACGGCCACCGGATCGATATCCACTGAGGCAAAGACGACGTAGAAAATAATCATCAGGACCACCAGGACAGGTGTGCCCCTGAGGATGGAGATATACACTCCTGAAATACCTTGCAACAAGCGGCTGTGAGACATGCGCATGTAGCAAATCAGCCCTCCGAGCAACGTGCCGAAAAGTGTGGCCAGAACTGAAATAATGATGGTGACCTTCAGTCCGTCAAGAATAAGGATATACCGCTGCTCCTCAATGATATTACTGTAGAAGCTATCGGCAATCCCTTGTAAAAAAGTTAATTCCATACTAGCATGAGATTTGTACTAAGATTTCTTCATTGTGATATTCGTCAGGTTTATAACCTTTCCAGACCGCTTATATGCGATACAGGTACCAGGCAAAAGCTAAATTCCGGGCCTTAACCTTTTATTCCCTTACAAGCGCTGCTATTCCGCCGGTGTAGTATGGCTCGGAGAAGAGCACTTTTTCAGCCCGCTCCTCAGTGATGGTGATTAATGCACCAATCATGTCCACCTTGCCAGCATCAAGTGCCGGAATCATGGCCCCGAAATCCATATTTACAACCTTTAACTCTTTGTTGAGTTTCGCCGCCACTCTTGAAGCAATTTCTATATCTAATCCAACAATTTTCTGAGAGCGTACAAATGAAAAGGGTTCGGTAGTGGCTGACGTTCCGAACACTAAGACGCCATCGCTGCCGGTTTTTATTTCGGGCATGGGTTTGGGTTCACCTTCATCAGGAAGCCAGCGATTAATCATTTCATCATAAGTTCCATTGGAGCGCATTTCGGCAAGCACTTCGTCAATAACCTGCTTCAAATCCTGATTCTCTTTTTTTACAGCATAACCGTAATGGTCAGTGGTGATCATTTTTGGCAGAACCTTTAGGCCGGAATTTTTTGCAGCTATGTTTCGCAAAATTGGCTCGTCATAAGCAGCGGCATCGGCTTTATTTCCTTTTACGGCCATACAAGCATCGAGTACTGTGTTGAAGTAGCGAAATTTTGCTTCAGGAAAAGTAGAAAGTACCAATTGATCGGCAACGGTGCCTGTCGGTACAGCAAATTCTTTTCCTTTTAGCTGAGAGAAATCAGTGATCTTTTCCCTTTGGTTGCAATTAGTTGTAGTGATAAGTAATGACAGTAATGTCATTATAGTCAATAGTTTTTTCATAGGTAAGCAGTGTGTAGTTTTGTTAATATATAGTTTTAGACGGTGGTAAATTTAAAGAATAATAAAAGAATTGCCTAATGATTTCCGCAGATATAAATATGGCTTTTCTTAACACATTCAAGCAGGGTTAATATAAAAAGCAGACTTACAATATCTCTTCTTGTAAAAAGAGGGGCTATAGAACCTGAGAACTTTTTCAGGAAGACTGCCCACAGAAAACGGACTGACAAAACCGAATCACCTCTTCCTGTTTCTCAAAATGCGGACTGTGCCCGCAATTACTTAGTAGCATTTTATCGAAGGGGCCATGAGTTCTTTTTCCTATTTCTTCAGCTTGCTGAAAAGTCCCGAACATATCCTTGTCGCCCTGAATAAAGCCAACAGGTTTTTTTATCCGCGAAAGCTCCTCAAACATATTCCAGTCTTTTTGGTCAGGATGAAGCCAATAATTGGTCCAACTCATGACCACATTTTCGGTATGGGGAGCATGAAACTTATCGAGTGCTTCTTTCAGCCTCCCTTTCAGGAAAGCTTGTTGGGTGCGGTAAATCCCTTTGCGGGATATTTCTTCCAGAAAAACATGAGGTGCTTCTGCTATGGCTGCTAAAAGGTTTTCAGGATTGCGAGATGCGTAATACAGCGCCACCGTTCCTCCGTCGCTGTGTCCGAAAACAAAATGTGGTTTGCCGGGAAAAAGGCGTTTGAGCAGTTCGGGCAACACTTCCTCGCCTTCCTTTTTCAGGAAATCTTTTTCTCTTTCCTTTCCGGAGGGGCTGGATTTTCCATAGCCGCGGCGCTCGTACATCAAGCCCGGCAGTCCGGTTTTTTTACAGAGGATCGCAGGGAAATCTTTCCATTGCGGGATGCTGCCCAGGCCTTCGTGAAGGAATACAATCAGTGGTTTTTCACTGTTATGATTTCCAGCTAAATGGTATTGGATGTCCGTGCCTGCCATATTTACAAACCCTGAAGTGTTCATCCCGGCTAAAACTGGTTAGATGTAAGGTTTTTTATGGTTTTTTGGTACTCTTCCACCAGGTTTTTTATCACCTCAGATACCGGAAGGATTTTATCGATGGTGGCTGATACCTGCCCGATTTCCAGCTCTCCCTCATCCATATCACCTTCAAACATCCCTTTTTTGGCGCGTCCTCTGCCGAGGTGCTCTTTCAGCGCTTCACGCGATGCCCCTTTGATTTCCATCTGTTCTATCTCCCTGAAGAACTTGTTTTTGATCATCCGAACGGGCACCACGCGTTTCATGGTGAGCTTTGTATCGCCGTCAATCAGTGAAACGATCTTATCCTTAAAATTCTGATGCGATGATGATTCTTCTGTAGCAGCAAAGCGGCTTCCTATCTGCACCCCATCAGCACCCAGCGCAATGGCGGCTGCGATGGCCTGCCCGCTGCCGATACCTCCGGCAGCAATGAGTGGGATATTCAGTTGCGGACGGAGGTAGGGGATAAGTGTCATCGTGGTGTTTTCTTCCAGTCCGTTATGGCCTCCGGCTTCGAATCCTTCCGCTACTATCGCATCCACACCCACCTCCTGGCACTTCAGCGCAAATTTCATGTTCGCCACCACATGTACTACTGTGATGCCTTTCTCTTTCAGAAAAGCCGTGTATTTCGACGGACTTCCGGCCGATGTGAAAACAATTTTCACGCCTTCGTCTACTACAATCTGCATCAGGTCATCCACATTAGGATAAAGCAGCGGAATATTGACCCCAAAAGGTTTGTTGGTGGCTTCCTTGCACTGCTGCACATGCTCACGGAAAACATCCGGATACATCGAGCCGCCGCCAATCAGGCCAAGCCCGCCGGCATTGCTCACTGCCGAAGCCAGCTTCCAGCCGCTGTTCCAAACCATGCCTCCCTGAATGATGGGGTAAGCAATTCCGAAAAGGTCTTTGATGCGATTGATATTTCCTGTCATGATGTTTATGTTTTGCGTTTCTTTTTCCAGCGGCGGTGCGACCACAGCCAATACTCCGGCTTCTTTCTGATGCTTTCTTCGAGCAGTTTCATGTAACGACCAACTACCTCACCGTCCTCCAGCTCTGACGGGTTTTCGGTTATTACCTTTGGCACCATCTGGTAAAACCCTCGTTTTATTTTTTGAATTTCAAGGTAAATAACCACTAGGTTATATCTTCTGGCATAAGTTTCCGGGCCATGGAGGCAGGCCGTGTCCTGGTTCAGAAAATCTATCCAGTAGGCACGTTTTGTTTTTCCCGGACTTTGGTCGGCAGCCAGGATGTAGAAGTAAGGCGTGTCTTTTCTGTTTTCGAAAGCCCTTGCGGTTTGACGAATAGCCACCAGTTCCGACCCGAATCCGCGACGGCGCTTCTCAAGGAAACGATCGATAAATTGATTGCTGAGTGGTTTGTAAAGCACCATTACCGGCGATTCAAGCTGCAGGCCACCCGACATGCTGCCCCATTCCCAGTTGTTGTAGTGCCCCACTACCACCATTACACTTTTGCCCTGGCGATGGTACTCATCACCAATGCCATTGTCCATCAGTTTATGCCTTTTCATGACCGATTTACTCGACATCGTAAAGCCTTTGAGGCTTTCAACGAATAGGTCGGCAAGATGCTTGTAAAATTTTTTGGCGATGGCTTTTCTTTCCTCTTCCGACTTTTCAGGAAAAGAATTTTTCAGGTTCTGATAAACGACTTTTTTGCGGTACCCCACCACATAAAACAAAAGGCCGTAAACGCCATCAGATAACACATACATTATCCGGAAAGGTATAATGGCAAAGAATCCTGCGAAAGCAAGAAAAAGAAGGTAGACGATATACTGGAGTATTTTTTTCATTCGCAATAGTATTTAACATCATGCAGCAACACAACGTGCATTTTTCATGATCACTGGCAGTCATCAGTATTTTTCCCTGCCGGTATGGCCTTTTTGCTGGTGTATATTGAGGGCAAAGATAATGCAATTGCCGGGGATGACATAAACACATCCAACCCGACTCAATATTCATTCTTCACTTCCGTTTGTGTTAGACGTTTTACTTTACCTTTGCACCGAGAAATGAAATCAGCATGAGCAAAATAAGAGGCATAAAAAAGGTCGTGCCGTATATAAAACCCTACTGGGTGAAACTGGTATTGAGTCTGAGCGCCACCACTCTGGGTACGCTTTTCTCTTTGTTTTCTTTTACTATGGCTATTCCCTTTTTGGGGATTCTGTTCGACACACAGCCGCAGGTTACCGAGCCGGTGGCTTTTGAGTTTTCTCAGAAAGCGCTCTTCCATAATTTTAATTATTTCCTCACTTCCATCATTCTTGATTACGGGAAGGAAATCGCGTTGGGGATGGTTAGCTTGCTGGTGATCGTTTTGGTGTTTTTCAAAGCCATGTTTACTTATCTCGGAAACTATGCGCTGGCACCCATCCGTACTGGTGTTATCCGCGATATCCGCAACAAGATGTACAATAAGATACTTATGTTGCAGCTGTCTTATTTTTCTGAGGAGCGCAAGGGCGACCTGATGTCAAGAATGACCGGCGACCTTCAGGAGATCGAACGCTCCGTGATGCAGTCGATCAAAAACCTGCTGAAAGCCCCCATTGCTATTATCATCTACTTTGTTTCGCTGCTGACGATGAATTTTCATCTGACACTGTTTGTTTTGGTTTTGCTTCCGGTGAGTGGCTTTGTGATTGGCCGCATTGGAAAATCGCTGCGAAGAAAATCGCTGAAAGGGCAGCGGATGCTGGGTGTTTTACTCTCATACATTGAGGAGACCCTTTTTGGGCTGATGATTATCAAGGCGTTCAATTCCGAACAACGTTTTACGCGCAACTTCGAAAATGAAAACAACAGCTACTCAAGGGTGATGAAGAAAATCTGGCGCCGGAAAGATTTGGCCGGGCCTCTGAGTGAATTTCTGTCGACTATCGTTATTGTCATCATTATGTATTACGGTGGTTCGCGGGTGCTCGATGCCAGCCTGAACCTGTCGCCACAGGCATTTATTACTTACCTGATTATTTTCTCGCAGATTATTACACCATCGAAGCAGTTTTCGAATGCGTTTTACAGCATGCAGCGTGGACTGGCCAGCATCGATCGTATTAAGGATATCCTCAATGCCAGGATTAAAATTACAGAAAGACCGGATGCGAAATCCATCAGCACTTTCCAAGAAGGCATTTCTTACCAGGATGTTTCCTTCCGTTATGCTGATAAAGAGGTGCTGAAGAATATTCAGCTGGATATCCGAAAAGGGACAACCATAGCCCTGGTGGGACAATCAGGAGCCGGCAAAACCACTTTGGCGAACCTGCTTCCCCGGTTTTATGATGTGAACCAGGGAAAGATTACTATCGATGGTACGGATCTCAGGGATTTCAAGATTGAGGAGCTCAGAAACCTGATGGGAATCGTGTCGCAGGAATCCATCCTGTTTAATGATACCATCTACAACAATATTGCATTTGGTATTGATGAGGTGGAGGAAGATGCGGTGAAAGAGGCCGCGCGAATTGCTAACGCCCACAATTTCATCATCGAAACAGAGCATGGTTATCAAACGAATATTGGTGACCGTGGCAGTAAGCTTTCTGGCGGACAGCGGCAGCGCATCAGTATTGCCCGTGCGATACTGAAAAACCCACCTATCCTTATCCTTGATGAAGCCACTTCATCGCTCGATACCGAATCAGAACACCTGGTACAGGACGCGATTGAAAAGCTAATGAATAACCGGACTTCCATCGTGATAGCCCACCGGCTGTCGACCGTTAAGCGGGCGGACCAGATTGTGGTGATGGATGACGGAAAAATTGTTGAAAAAGGCAATCATAATGAACTCTTGAAACAAGAGGGGCTTTATGCCAAACTCTACAATATGCAGGTCTTCGAATCTTAAAACACCTAATTTTCGCAGATAGCTCGCTAAGCTTGATGATGTTTAAATCCGATGTTTCAAAACTAGTTTGCTATTTCTCTGAGAAGCTCTGTGTTATAGCTATTTCAAAACGGAACACAGAGAAGCACAAAGTTTGCAATCCGGACATTTAAAAACCTAATAATTTTGGCTTTACAGACTAGACTGTCGAAGTATGAGCTTAACGTTGAAATACAAACTTCCTGAAAGCAGAAAAGCCGCCCGGACGGACGGCTTTTGAAATGAACTAACTAAAACTACTAACTAACTAAAACTACTAACTATATGAGAAACTACTTATCTTGTTGTCTAAACTGTTTGCAAAGAACGCTTTAATCTATTAATTTGTTCTTTACTATTTGTTAATTAATCTTAAACAATACAAATTCGTGCCAAAATTACTATCTGGCTGAAAACTAGCTCTTAGTACTTTTCCTGATTTTTGCCTACGTGGTTGGGTGTGCGAAAGTGATGCACAAGTGTACGGTGATGTACGGATAGGTGTTGATAACACTGATAGAGCGGAGGTTGAATACACTTCAATATCCGAACAATGGTATGTTAAATTATTGTTTCGGCGCTCCTTCAACCACCAAAACAATTTCGCCTTTTACGCCTTTTTTCTCAAAATAATTGGCCAGTTCGCTCAGGGTTCCCCTGGCATTTTCTTCGTGGAGTTTGGTTAATTCGCGACTCACACATGCCTGCCGCTCTTCGCCGAAATGTTCGGCCATCTGTCTGAGGGTCTTTATCAGCCGGTAAGGCGATTCATAAAACACCATGGTTGTCTCAGCAGCCGACAGCTGCTCCAGCTTGGTTTGCCGCCCTTTTTTATGGGGAAGGAAACCTTCAAACTGAAAACGATCAGAAGGCAGCCCCGAATTAACCAGCGCCAGCACAAAAGCTGCCGCTCCCGGCAGGGTCTCCACAGGAATTTCTTCCCGGATACATTCCCTCACCAGCAAAAACCCCGGATCGGAGATGGCCGGTGTGCCCGCATCAGTGATGAGTGCCACCATTAGTCCGCTTTTAAGCTTCTCGGTGATGGCCTTTAGAACTTTGTGTTCGTTGTGCTGATGATAGGCCTGAAGCCTGTTGTTGATATCGAAATGCTTGAGCAGCTTGCCGCTGTTGCGGGTGTCTTCGGCAAGTATCAGGTCGGCCTCTTTCAGGATGCGCAGGGCCCGAAAAGTAATATCTTCCAGGTTACCGATGGGTGTGGGGACAAGGTAGAGCTTCGACATGGTTTTATGGATTTACAGAGAATTTTCGGATAAAGTCTCTTACTAGTCTGAAGAGGCCGTCGTAGGCTGTCAGCGGAAGCCCTTCGGCTTTATCATCAACCGTATGATACTCGGTGTATTCTTCTCCGGTAGTGTAGATAAAAAACGCCGGAACACCCTTGCGGTAAAGGTGGTAGTGGTCGCTGTTTGCCGCCTCGCCACGCTTTCCTACTTTATGAACGTAGGCTTTCGAATCATTAATCTCTTTTAGCAATCCGAAATATTTTGGCAGTACGCTGCCGTTTACCACTTTGATGCCCGTGCTTCCGCTGCCCAGAATGTCAAGATTCATCGAAAACAATGTATTCTCGAGAGGCACCACCGGATTTTCAGAATAAAAATACGAGCCCTCAAGTCCTGTTTCTTCAGCACTGAAGGCAATGAAAACCACCGAGACCTCCGGCGGATTTTTTGCAAAATAACGTGCCAGGTCGGTGATCATGGCTGTGCCACTGGCATTGTCGTGCGCCCCCGGAAAGAAAACGCTTTTGCCCATCCTGCCAAGGTGGTCATAGTGCGCAGTAACGAGAACAAATTGCTCAGGATGCTTTGTTCCTTCCACCATCCCAATCACATTTTCGGTGGTGTAGTCGTCAATAAATTTGTTTTTGATGCGCACCTTTACTTTATCAGGATTTTCGGGAAGCACACCGGCTTTGATTTTAAACACCGGGATCTCCATCACCTCATGTCCGTTGGATACATGCCACCACAAATCACCATCGGTGAGCATGATAACACCCGCTGCGCCGAGCACATTTTTTTGCGATAGTGTGCGGTCGGTATTGGCAGTAATGACAAATTTCCCGGTCAAATCTTTTTTCGCCGCCAAGGCCAGAAGGCTGTCGGGCGAAAGCGGCTGGCGGTTGAGCACCACCACCGGATAAGTACCCTTGATTCCGGGAGCATTTCTGCTGACCAGAAACTCTGTTCCGGCTTCCAGGTTTTTGTTACCCACAACCAGTTCCGGATTTCCGGTGATGCAGTTGATGGCAATCTCGAAAGGCTGCAGGAAACTGTCGCCAACAGGTATCAGTCCGGCTTTTTCAAACTCATTTATCAGGTAGCGGGCGCTCTTTTTAGCCCCGTGTTTGTAATATCCGCGGCCGTGATATTGCTCCGAAGTCAGGTCACCGATTATTTTCCGGGCATATTCAATATCCTGGGGAAAAGCCTCGCAGCTCAGCAGCAGAACGATAAGGAAGGCAAAAACACGGCGCATAGCTTAGAATTTGCGGTGAATAATTTCATTAAAGATGTTTAAGGTTTCCTCCTTCTCACTCCAGTTGTGTTTAGTTCTGTAAGGGTCGAGGATAGTGGCTGCCTCTTCGAGGTTTTGGGCCGTGTTCAGCTTTTCAATGGTCTTTTTATACTCTTCGCTGTCGCCATCGAAAAGCTCCCGGATAAACAGGAACTTATGGTTAATATCGATGACCGATTTTAAATCGGGCACCTTATTGTACTTCATGCGGTCGGCAATGGTGTGGTTCCCGTTTTTCAGCGACATAAAATCATTCAGTGAGTTTTTATCATCCGGAAACTGCTCGCCGATCACCTTTTTTGAAGGTTGCTTTTCCGGTTTTTTGGTTTCCTTCACCTCTTCCTCAGCCTTTTTTGGCTCTTGTTTTGCTTTGGGAGCTTCGGGCTCTTTCGGAGTTTCGGGTTCCTTTGGCGGCGGCACGGGGGTTTCTTCTGACTTGGGTTCAGGCTTCTCTTCTGCTACCGGTTTTTCTTTTACAGGATGACTGGTCTCTTCCTTTTCGGGAGTTTCGATTTCTTCGAATTGCTTTTTAAGCATGGCCAGGCTTTTTTTCATCTCTTCCAGCTCGCGGGCATCAGCGCTCGCTTTTTCTTCCTCATGAGCAGCAGCTTGCTTTTCAGGCTCAATGGCTTCCTTTTCTTTCTTTCTTAGCTCATCAGCCTCGGCCTTTTTTTGTACCGGAATTTCGGAAAAATCGAGTTTGTCGATACGCTCATAAAAATCCCTGACATGTCCTTTTAAAATGTCGCGGACAATATTTTCGGGGACACCCTGCGGGTCAATAAGCTTTTCGGTATAGTCGTTGATATGCTGAAGCAGCGTTTTAATTTTTTTAATCTCTTTGTTCTTCATAAAACCTTGTTGCCTTCCTAAAATCGTTGAATTTACTACTTTTGTATTTGGTTTGCTAAGTTAGGAATAATCACTTGATCACGTTTTCATGTTTATCGAAAAAAACCAGCACTATAATCAGCACGACGGCACCATCGAAGTCATTTGCGGCTCGATGTTTTCCGGAAAAACCGAAGAATTGATCCGCCGGATTAAACGCGCCCAGATAGCAAACCAAAATGTCGAAATTTTTAAACCTGAGCTGGATAAACGTTATGATGAACATGATGTTGTGTCGCACAATCAGAATGCGATTTCCTCTGTTCCGGTCGAAAGCTCTTCGCAGATTCTTTTGTATGCTTCCGATAATGAAGTGGTGGGCATAGATGAGGCGCAGTTTTTTGACGATGAGCTCCCAAATGTCTGCAACCAGCTTGCCGACAGCGGTGTGCGCGTGATTGTGGCCGGACTGGATATGGATTTTAAAGGAAAGCCGTTCGGCCCCATGCCGGCACTGCTGTCCATCGCCGATTTTGTGACCAAGGTGCACGCCATCTGCATACAATGTGGTGCCCTGGCCCAGTTCTCATTCCGTAAAGTAAAAAACGACAAGCAAGTGATGCTCGGCGAAACCGAAAGTTACGTGCCCCTCTGCCGCAACTGTTATATTGAAAAGCAGGGGAAGTAGAATAGGATATTCTCTTTCCAGGATTACCTTACCGGGAAGTCCTTTCGGGATTAAGATGAAAACTCTTATCTAAGTTTTATTTTCCAAAAAGTAAGAAAGTGAACCCTGAAGGGACTGAACAACAATAGCTCCGGGCAAAGTTTTAGCGAAAGCGAAAACGTCGCCCTGGGTAGAGTGATCGTCGGAATAAAAGACCGCCGTCGCCTTATGTTTGAGAGAATTCCGGATATAATATTAACATTGGTTTTTCGGTTTACGGTGTTGTTAACCACTCCAAC
>JASMTJ010000486.1:0-1145 GCA_041694335.1 Bacteroidales bacterium | reverse complement strand
CCTCTGGATATGTTACGCTTTGAAAAATACAGTGTCGGCGGTTTCCATCATGATATCTACGGAACCATAACCGACAGCACCAGCTTCACAAAACTACTTAGCTATTCGCCCTACCACAATATTAAAGAAAACATTAACTATCCGGCAATGCTTATTGTTACAGGAGAAAATGATGACAGAGTTCCACCATTCAACTCCTATAAATTTGCTGCTGCCTTACAAAACCGTAAAGCGCAAAAGAACCCAGTTTTGTTAAATGTTATTGAACAGGCCGGACACACTTCGGCCGCCAAGCTCAGCGAAAGGCTTGATGAAAGAGCAGCTAAACTCGGTTTCATCATGTATCATTTAGGGCTGGACTAACACATGATAAGAATAGGATATAGCGCGGAAGGATAAGCGCAGAATACCTAAACAACGCATTTTTAAACTGATGTGTCCTACTCAAACTCGCCGCAATCTTCGGAAGGGTGATGCACACCAGCCCCCTGCTGATAGACCAGCTTTGCTCCGAGATGTCCCACATAACCCAGCGTAGCTGAACCACTTACCAATAAGACAAGGCTTATTACAGAAAGCAATTTTTTAATTTTTTCGGACGATATCAGTCGCTTTGCTGTCAGCAAGAATTCAGCCAACAATCCAGCAGTAAACAAATAGGCTGTGATGTAAGCAAAGCGCTCGTGATCTTCCAATACAGTAGGATCACATACATACCTTCCTACCACACTGTCGGCAAGCGTTCCTGAATACACTGCCCACCAAACTAATGGGACACCAAAAACGAGCAGAAGTCTTCCTGTAAAAAGCAGATAACTCTTATAAGATGATATTAGACGGGCTGCTGTAAGAAATAGAGTGGCAAATATCAGCAATGCAATCGGAAAATGGACAGACAGAGGATGCCATAACTCTGTCCGCCACATTCCTGGTAAAGATTCCATATTATTTGATTTTAACAGCGATAGGATCGAGACGTTTACCTTTTTTTTCCACTTAAACCGTGACGTCCACCCCTTTTTTCAATTCAGAAAAGGGAACTTCATTGCCGTTTCTCGTCATTGCATTGGTTTCAGTATAGTAAAGCTCAATGGTTTTTCCATTATCCAAATCCACATATATCTCTTGCTCATCGGGTTTGGCTT
>JASMTJ010000485.1:0-4961 GCA_041694335.1 Bacteroidales bacterium | reverse complement strand
AGCGTTACTGCGTCCAGTAACTCTTGACCGGCTGCACATTCTTCCACATTTTTTCCTCTTTCGCTGTAACAGTGGAAGAAAGTCTCCACAGAATGTGGAAGAATGTTTTCTTTTTTGCTCGCAATACTATGCGAAAAGGCATGCAAAATACTCAGTATTTTACATGCCTTTTTACTATGCATTTTGTAACCAAAAACTACTGAAAATTTTGGGCTCAATTCACCGGTGCAAAAAAATAGTAGTCAAAAAGGTGATGGCTGAAAAAATATCCCTGTCAAAACGGTTCGTTCGTCGCGCCCTCCAGGCCGACATCTTTTTTACCGGCACCAATGCCCTTATCTCCAAAGGTCAGCTCGTGAACCTGGACATGATCGGAAACCGGGTGAGCGGGATTGCCTGGGGACCGCGGCGGGGCATCCTGACGATCGGTACGAACAAAATTGTGGAGGGATTGGATCAGGCCATGGCCCGAGTACGGCAAACGGCAGCGCCTCTGAACGCCAAGCGCCTTGGTGCTAGCACTCCCTGTGCCCAGACAGGCGAATGCATAGATTGCAACAGCCCTCATCGCATCTGCAACGTCTGGTCGATCACGGAGAAGAGTTGGCCAGCAGGCCGGATTTCCGTGGTGCTCATCAAGGGAGAGTATGGGCTTTAATGAGCCCATGGCAATGAAGTTGAGTGAAATTTGCCTCTATACAGGCAGTATCTGGTGTCTCCATTTCGCATACTCCAAAACGCCCTACCCTACCGAATACGTGTGATCCCATACTGACCGGTTTTCCTCGCCCTCACTCGAAGTCCCGGCAAATGCAGTACATTTCAATACCCACCACCCTTGCCCCCAGCAATCAATTCTGCTAGCAAAATCAAGCGCCACTTATAATCTATGTAAACGCCTGTTTATTCTATTTTCCTTGGCCGGTTTCTGTTTCTCATAATCCAGAGAAACGGGCTCAGCGGCGCAGGTCAGGGCTTGTATATTCTGCGTTCAATGGCCATACGTGCAAGCCGGTCATCACCGGTGCCACTGGCGACTGACACAAGGTACTGCTGGCTAATGCGGAACGGTTCCGGGAATCTGGAATCTTAAGATCCTACAGGGACTGCGCTTTCAGGACCAGAGAAAGCCCACGCTTTTGCTCGCCATAGAAATAGAAACGGGATCAAAAGTCCAACGGGCTCTTGGCTTCTTTGTGGGTCTGGCTTTTGACAGTATGGGTATAGATCATGGTGGTCCTGACATCGCTGTACCCTAAAAGCTCTTGGATGGTCCGGATGTCGTAGTTGGCCTGGAGGAGATGGCTGGCAAAGCTGTGTCTGAAGGTGTGCGACGAGACGCGCTTTGGGATCTGTGCCTTTCGCACTGCCTATCGAATCGCCAATATTAACCGCTTCAGTGGCCTGCTGTTGTTGGAAAGAGCCTTGGTTCTTTGACTGAAGCTTTCTAATGAAATGGGACAAACTGCGAAGATCATAAAGCTCAAAATCATACTTTGAACAAAAATCCAGATAGAATCGCAACCATTTGACAAAATGGTGTCGCTGGTTTTCGGGGATATGCCTTGTATCCAAGGTTGACTTGAACGCGGATAGAACTTGCGCAGGAATCTGTTTCATTGATTTGTCCTCAAAACAGGTATAACATTCTATTTCTATATAATATACCATATTTGTGTATACATCTTTTATACAATAGCCAATAAAAAAATTGCTAATGCATTTAAAGGATTGAGACAAAAGACGTGAGTTGTTAAAAGGATAGTCAGGAAAAATACTGTATAATATATTGTTAGCTGAGGGAAATAAATGAGAACATCAGAAGAAATCAAAAAAGAGCTTAAGGCTCTACTTGACAAACAAAGTGATCTCATTAATTTGGCGCAGAAAAATGATGATATCCTTAAATTCGGAACTACATACCAGAGATGGTACTCTCGTGCATATAAACTGGTCGAATCATTAGCCCCTGAGCGGCTTACAGAATTCGCTTCCTATTATCTCATTGATCCCAAAAGGAATGTCACACACGCAGGAAATTATGTAATTCAAGATTACATTAAAGGCATTGGTGCCAGAACCGATCATTTTGATAAACCCCTATGGGATACGAATAAACTCATCATGATTCGAATTATGAATCAAATACAAATAATTGATTCACTTTCGTCGCGAATTGATAGTGTCCTGCAAGATGTGACTGGACATCTTTTCGCGGAGCTTCAAGACTCAGAGCTTAAAGCAGCCATACAGCTCAAAAAGATCAACAACCGAGCTGCGGGGGCGTTGGCAGGTGTTGTGCTTGAAAGACATCTCCAACGAACAGCTAAAAATCACAAGATTACTATTCGAAAAAAGTCACCAACTATCTCGGATTTGAACGACCCACTCAAGCAAGCAGCTGTTTATGATGTGCCGACATGGCGAAAAATCCAATTGTTGGCCGATATACGAAATCTTTGCAGCCACCAAAAGGCATCAGCGCCAACGGATGATCAAATAGACGAACTGATTTCTGGTGTAAACTCAGTAATTAAAAGTGTGTTTTAAGGCAGCTAACCTTCCTGCTTCACTCTGACCAATGTTCCGCTGCCGCTCCACACCGGCAAGTGAGCAGGCCGTTAGGATGCAAGAATTACGAATTTGGGTAGATTGAGGAATAAAATGGCCAAAGACAAAACACGGTTGCCACCAAAGCCTTCAACGCTGAGGAAAATATACGCTTTGTCGGGAAACCAATGTGCTAAACCAGGGTGTAATACTGTTCTAGTCAATTCAAACGGCACATTTGTTGCGTCGGTTTGTCATATTTATGCAGCGGAAGAAAATGGGCCACGCCCGAATGAAAAACTCACATCAGAACAAAAGAGAGAGCCTGAAAATCTCATACTATTGTGTAAACTTTGCCATGAGATAGTTGATGCCGAAGAAGATAAGTATCCTGCCAAAGTTTTAAAAAAATGGAAGGCTGACCGAGAAAAAATGTTTTCGGAGATAGGAGAAACTCTAAAAAAGAGTTATTTGGATCAAATCACTGATGAGCGCGACCATATCACATTTAGGCCATTGAAGAATATCGATAGGTATATAGAGTATTTTGATAGAAATAACTGCTCTCATTCAATAAATGAATATGCATTAGAGGAGTTAAATAGATACGTTGAAAGCCTGCAAAACCTTTCATTAAATGACCGATCTCTCATGGTTAAGATAGTTGAAACTGCGCTCTCCGTATCTAGCGCCAGAGACGATGAAAATGGAATAGCTGTGCACCCTGATGACCTGAAGGTTCTGCGGATTGATGGAAAACCTTTTTCTGATTACCGGATAAAAAAATTTGCTGACACTCTAGAACGACATGGCCTTGGCTTTATCGATATAGGCGAACCTGAGTTACGGGTATCGTGTCCATTTGATTATCTAGCATGGGGTGACTTAAGCGATTTCGGAAGGGAGAACGATAAAACTATTAGTCAGTATGTCTGTGATTTGGATTTTTCAGATCTTGAAGGAATGCGGGATTGTCATACATAAATTCCTAACAATCGGCTGCACAGCGACCGATTTTCCGCCGCTAAAGCGGCTCCAAACCGGCGAGTGAGCCGGGCGTTTCCCCGGACACACTTCGCGCGTCCGGGGGAACTGCGGCGCTCACTTCGTTCGTGCTTTTGTACCTCGGCGCGAAGCGCGCCTCGGAACAAGGCACTTCACCTGGCGGCCCGCCCGTTAAGCCTTCGGCTTGCCGTCCGCTTCGCAGGTGAGCGCCGCGATTGGGCCCTTATTTTACGTTGTTAGTTAGGGTGAAATTTAGAATGTAACCTTTAGAAAAAGAATTGCCTTGAAACAAATTTGATAGCACCGTCAAGAGAGAGGAAATCATTATGAAACTGGTAGCCATATTGTATTTGGTTTTTGCTGTCTTTGAGGCAATTATGGCAAATCAACTAAAGACAATTTCTACAAGCAGAAGGATGGATTTATCGAGCTTTGAAAGAAAGTTAGCAAGTGATACGCTAGTTGGGGCTACTTTCCCAACCATGTTGTTTATTGCAAGGTTTGGCGCAATTGCATTTCTAATATTCTTGGCATTTAATTTTTTATGGTATTTCCCAATTATGTTATATGTGGGTGGAATTGTTTTGAGTATGTTAAGCATCATTATTTTTAGGATTGATGCTTATAAAACTCAATATGTAACTATGCTAGGGTTTATAGCTTTGCCGGTTCTATTTACTTGCATGTGGGTTGTGGCAATTACTTTGTGATAATAGCAATAATAAACATGCCCAACCAGTCGTTTGAGAACGCTCGCTAAAGTTCGCTCCGACGCGCGTGATCACCGCGATTAGCTTCCAATGGAGAAACAGAAAGCATGATAGAAAAATTGACGGGCATTGCTGATTTTTTTCGGAAGATCCCGGCAGCGTTCTTGGTGGCAATAGTAACGGTTCTAGGGCTAATGCTGTTCCTGCCTGAAAAGTATGCGCAGGTAGTGGCAGTAGATGGATTTCGAAACGAGTATAGAGTTTATCTTGGCCCGGCTTTTTTGCTGACATTGTCATTCTGTGTTGCAAGAGTCTTTATTTTTATCATGCAAGGTCAGGCGCAGCGAAAAGATCTAAAGTGGAAGCAGCAATCTCTGCACAAGCTAACACCAGAGGAAAAGGGCTATTTGATTCCGTACATTCAAGGCCAGCAGAATAGCGTATATGTAGGCATGGAAGACGGTGTGATGTCTGGACTAAGGGCGAAAGGCATCACTTACCTGGCTGCCAATATGGGCGACATGCTTAACGGGTTTGCTTTCAATCTGGGTGCATTCGGTAGCTGCGACCGTTTTTAAAAAGCCAATTTGCTAAATAAGCAACTGTTATTTATTGAAAAGTTTCGGAAAATACTGTAATATCTCCGCAAATCTACCGGAGGTATTACCATGCAGACTGCTCTAAATCAGAGTGATA
>JASMTJ010000484.1:0-25051 GCA_041694335.1 Bacteroidales bacterium | reverse complement strand
TACGCACAAAACACGATATCAGCTGCCCATCAAGCCGTCGCCCAACCTGAAAAGCATGGAGGCGGTCTACCTTTACCCTTCGCTGTGTTTGTTCGAAGGTACGGTAGTGAGTGTGGGCAGAGGCACGGATACTCCCTTCGAGATCTATGGTCACCCCGATATCAGTTACGGGAGCTACTCATTTGTGCCGGAACCCAACGATGGCAGCAGTAATCCGAAATTAAACGGGGAAGTCTGTTACGGACAAAATCTCCATTATTACGGGAAAAACTTCCATAAGATGCCGATGAAATTCAATCTTTATTGGTTGCTGGAAGCCTACAAGGCTCTGAAGGATAAAGGAGAATTCTTCAACGCTTTTTTTGACAAGCTGGCCGGGACAGACAAGCTGAGAAAACAAATTGAGGCCGGTAAAGATATTGACGAGATTATGGAGTCGTGGGAAAAAGATTTGCAAGAGTTTAAGGAGATACGAAAGAAATACCTGCTTTATCCTGATTTCGAATAATCGGGGAAACAATAAAATTGTAAACCTTCTTTTTTTACCTTTACGGAAAGGAATTTTATGAGTCTTGAATTAATGCACATTATTTTACTGATAGTAGGATTAGCCATAGGTGTTTTATCCGGAATCCTGTTCACCCGCAACAAACTTTCAGGGCAATCGGAAGCGCATCAGCGTGAGATCGATCAGCTAAAGGAAGAGTACCAGAAAATACTGACCGAGCTTAGCGTTGTAAAAAGCGAGAAAAGCAACCTTAAAGAAAATTTTGAGAATAAGGTGCAGGAGGTGAAAGCATTCCAGTCAGAAAAGGAATCCATCCAGCAAAACCTGGTAAGAGCAGAAGCAGAAAACAAAAACCTGCTTTCGCGGATGGAAGAGCATAAAGCGGAGGTGGAACAGCTCCGCAAGCAGTTTATCATGGAGTTTGAAAACATCTCCTCCAAGCTACTTAAAACCAACGCTAAAGAATTTGCTGAAACCAATCAAAAGCGCATCGACGAGATCCTTAATCCCTTTAAGGAGAAAATTGAAAAGTTTGAGAAAACCGTTCAGGAAACACACCATTCCAACCTGAAAGAGCAAACCACCCTTCGCAGTGAGCTAAAAAACCTCCATGAGCTAAACCAGCGGATGGCTGAGGAAGCAAAGAACCTGACCCTGGCACTGAAGGGTGACAGCAAACAACAAGGAAACTGGGGTGAAATCCTGCTCGAAAAAGTGCTCGAGAGAAGTGGCCTGCAAAAAGGAATTGAATATGAACGCGAGGTGGTTATTGACAGCGATGATAATAAAAAGCTTCGTCCCGACGCCATCGTTTACCTTCCCGAGAAAAAACACATTATCATCGACTCTAAAGTGTCGCTGGTGGCCTATGAAAAAAGCGTGGAGGCCGATACGGAAGAAAAACGCAACGAACACCTGAAGGCCCACCTTGCATCGGTGAGAAGCCACATCAAAAACCTATCCTCTAAAAATTATTACCTGTCAAATCAGCTCGATACTCCGGAATTTGTCTTGATGTTTATGCCGATTGAGCCAGCATTCAGTGCGGTGGTGCAATTTGACAAAGAAATTTTTAACGAGGCCTGGGACAACCGCATTGTGATGGTGAGCCCGAGCACTCTGCTGGCCACGCTCCGAACGGTGGCCTCTTTGTGGAAACACGAAAAGCAAACCGAAAATGCGCTGAAAATTGCCCGCGAGGGTGGAAAGCTTTATGACCGCATCGCACTCTTCCTGCAGGAGTTTGAGAGGCTTGAGAGACCTCTCGACCAGGCAAAAGAATCCTACATCTACCTGCGCGACAAACTCGTCACCAACCGGCAAAGCCTCTCGCGAACAGCCAGCCGGCTTAAAGAACTGGGAGCAAAAACATCAAAAAAACTCCCCGAACATTATCTCCTTGAAAACGAGGAGGATGAACAATGAGAAGCTTACCGCTGATACTGCTTCTGGTGGTTGTGCTGCATGGATGTATTTCGACCAACCGACTGACCACGCGTAATTATAGCGGTACAACATCAGGCGTTGATGCTCCTTTCAGGTACACCCTCGTTCATAAAAATGACAGCATCTCCAATCTCATTGTGGAGGTCATCCATTCAGAACTGAAATACATTCAGAAAAAGGGCAGTAAGGTGTACAGGTCCAAATACACCATGGCTTATGAAGTCTATCCCGACATCACCTCCAACACCGTGTCTGACAGTAATTCGATAACGATGAGCGACTCGCTTCATTTTGCCACCTTCGACCGGACGCTTCACCAGGTACCGGTAAAAATAAAAGACTCGTCGACGGTATTTCTGAGCTTTTCCTTTACGGATCACCACAAAAACAAAACACATCACAGGTTTCTGGAGGTAGAAAAATCTGACCATGACCGGTGGAACTTCCTGGTGAAGAACAACTCCGGAAAAATCCAGTTTGATAATTTCAAAAAGTATCACGACAAGTTCCGCTTCGAATACCGCGGTCGTTTTGACGCAGAGATGGAGGCTTATCTTTATGACCTGAGTCAGGTATCGCCGGCGCACGCTCCTTTTACCCAGCTCGAATTTGAAAGACCAATTCCCGGTAAGGAAACTATCGTTCCTGATAATGGCGTGGTGAACCTTGAAAACAAAACCGGACTGCTTTTAGTCAGGAAAAAAGGAAGCAGCAATGGCGGCTATCCTTTTCTCTCTTACGGTACGCCCTATCCCCGTTTAACAGATGCCGAAGAAAAAATACAAACCTTAAGATACATCACCAGCAACGAGGAGTTCCTAAAGCTCAGTCACAGCAAGGATAAGAAGGAGGCATACACTGCTTTCTGGAATCTGAACACGGGCGATTATGACCGCGCATACAGCAAAATGGAAGATTATGAAAGAAATGTGGCCCGGGCGAACCGGTATTTCTCGCTCAGCAGTGAAGGCTGGAAATCGGATCGCGGCATGATTTATATTGTCTTCGGCCATCCTGATAAAGTATTAAAATACGAAGGTCAGGAAAAATGGATATATCACAACCAACGCCAGGGCTCAGAACTGGTGCTGGTGTTTAAGAAAAAATATTCCTTTGCAGGAATAAGCGATTATTACCTGGATAGAAAAGAAGCGTACCGCATACCTTGGTACAAAAGAGTTGAACACTGGAAAAACTAAACATTTTGAAAAAGACAGAATACATTTTCGGCATCAGGCCGGTAGAAGAAGCGTTACAACAGGGACAGGATATTGATAAAATCATGTTCCAGAAAAACCTGAAAGGCGAACAGTCGCAGCAACTGCTGCAACTGGCGCGCACCCATGAAATTCCTGTACAACAGGTTCCTTTGGCGGCCATGAACAAAATCACCCGTAAGAATCACCAGGGGGTCATTGCCTACCTCTCTCCCATCACGTATCAGAACGTTGATGAAATTGTTATTCGCTGCTTTGAGCAGGGAAAAGATCCGTTTATCCTCATTTTGGATCACATTACCGATGTGCGAAACATGGGCGCCATTGCCCGCACGGCCGAATGCGCCGGCGTGGATGCGATTGTGGTGCCTGCACGAGGCGGGGCCCGCATTGGTGGCGATGCGGTAAAAACATCTGCCGGAGCGCTGATGAGCATCCCGGTGCACCGCTCGCCCAACCTGACGGAAACCGCCAAAAAAATGCAGGACTATGGACTTAAATTGGTGGCTTCTACCGAAAAAACCGATCAGAAGTACACGGATGTGGATTACAAAGGACCACTTTGTATTATCATGGGCTCCGAAGAAAAAGGAATCAGCACGCAGCTCCTTAAAATAACCGATCATTCGGCCGCACTGCCTGTCATGGGAAATATCGAATCGCTCAACGTTTCGGTAGCCACCGGCATTATGCTTTACGAAGCCCTGCGTCAAAGAGTTAAGAAGTAAGCATGCGTAAGTACCTGCCGCTCATCATTGTTGTTTCTGTCGCTGCAATAGCCAGGCTGTTGTTCTACAGCAGCTGGTCGTTCAGTAATGATGAGTTGAGCGCCCTCACCCGCCTGGATTTCCGCTCCTTCGGTGAGCTTATCAGTGAAGGGGTGAAAACCGACGGGCATCCGGCCTTTGTGCAGGTGTTTTTGTATTACTATACCGAATGGGCAGGAAACTCAAGTGCTGCTGTGCGGCTGCCATTTATCCTTGCCGGGATAGCTTCTGTACTGCTTCACTTCCTGATAGCCCGCAGATGGTTCGGAGAAAAAGCCGCCATTCTATCATCGCTGGTCATGGCTCTGCTGCAATTTCCCGTCCTCTACAGCCAACTGGCCCGGCCATACAGCTTCGGACTGCTCTGGGTTTTACTGTCAGTTTATTTTTGGGATAAACTGCTCTTCAGGGAAAAGGGCAACAAATGGTTGTTCGCTGCTTTGGCAGGAATCAGCTATGCTCTGGCGATGTACACACACTACTTTAGCTTTTTGGCGGTACTTATCGTGGGTGTCACCGGACTGTTCTACATGAAAAAGCAGACCCGCCTGCCCTACCTTCTTTCCGGAGCCATTGCCGTTGTGCTGTTTGTTCCACACATCCCCGTTACGCTTCATCACCTCACAATTGGAGGCGTGGGCGGATGGCTGGCAAAACCGGAACCCTGGTGGTTGATTACACATCTGAAGTACGTTTTCAATGATTCCTGGATGTTGCTGCTGATGATGCTGGCTATTACGATCTTTACATTCACGAAAACACCAAAAAATGAAAGGTGGAGCACGTTTCACACTGTCAGTCTTTTGTTTTTCGGACTCTTATTCCTTACGGGATTTTTATACTCGGTATTTGTCAATGCAGTCATTCAGCATTCCACCATGCTTTTCGGATTGCCTTTTATCCTGATGCTGTTGTTTTCGTGGGTGAAGCATCTCAAAAGGACGGACTGGCTGGTCTTCCTGGTGGGAATCCTCCTGGTCATTCCAACAAAAGGACTTTGGAGCTTCTACAGCAAGCAGCATTTCGGCGAATTTGAAGGGGTGGCTGAAAGGTTTGCCGGTTGGAACCAGGAAACTGACGGCGATGTTATCAATGTGGTCTACGCCAACAGCAGCGAATACCTGAACTTTTATCTGGAAAACAACCCTGTAAGCTTTAATCATGTGTTTCAGGGATCTAAAGAAGAGTTAGCGGCACTTGCCCTGGATTCTCTTTTAGAAACAAAAGATCACCTGATCCTGGCCTGGACCAAGCCTTACCGCGTACAGGCCTACGATATTGTAAGAAGTCATTTCCCGCGGGTTAGCAAAGACATGAAGTATGGAGATTTGTCGCGCATCACTATGTTTTCAAAATCGCAAGGGCAGCCATTCGACAGTGTTTTCAGGCCAAACACGAAAGTGGTTTTTGAGTGCAAAGAAGACTTCTCGCAAACCGCAGAATGTGTTAAATCTGTTCCTCAAAACTATATCCATAAAAGCGATTCGGCATACTATCAAACATCAAAGAAATTTGATTTACAGTTTAGCAAGACTTTTAGTGCGGATGAAGAGCCGGTTTCAGAGATTGAAGTAACAGGGAAAATTTATTCAGAAAAACCATTGAAGAAAGCCATGCTGGTTTTTGCGCTGGCACCACCGAAAGGAAAAAGCAAAATCTGGCGCAGCATCCCACTCTCATGGTTTACATCCCGGCAAGGCTGGAATCGCTTTACCTTCACGCCAGAAATCAATACTGTGATGCAAAAAGGTGATGAACTGAAAATCCATTTGTGGAACCCCGAAAATGAAAGGCTCTTTGTTGATGACTTACAGATTATATTGTATGAGGAATAGCCCACAATTTTGTAAATTTGTATCGAAATAATAAAGTCAGGTTAGTTGCTGTTTTATTTACTAAAAACCTTTTGCTTAATCGATAATAAATCCAATTAAAAATGAAAAAGATTCTGGTTTTTTTAATTATTTCCTTTGCACTGGCATCATGCCAACAAACGGAAGTCCAGTATTTTGAAAACGGCAATAAAAAAAGCGTTTTCAGAAAAAAGGGCGATCAGTTTCATGGCGAAAGTATTTGGTATCACGACAACGGTAAGCCCAGCCTGAAAGCGAGCTATAAAGACGGGACGCTGCACGGTAAAAGCATAAACTATTATTTCAATGGCGAAAAAGAGGTGGAAGTAAATTATGAGAATGGAATTCGCCAGGGAAAATCTATGAAGTGGTTTAACAATGGAAAAATCAAAGAGGAGATGTTCTTTGTGAATGACACGCTGCACGGAGAATACAAAGTGTATTATAAAGACGGACAGATTCAGGTCAGCGGAGCTTTTGATCACGGATTGTATGATGGCTTGTGGGTCTGGTGGAATCAAATTGGATTAAAAGTGGGAGAAGCTCTTTATGAGGATGGCGACGGCGTGCAAAAATCATGGTACCTCAATGGAAGAGAAAAAGCGGTAATTCCTTATAAAGCAAATGAAATGCATGGCGATGCAATGTTTTACAACGAACAGGGAAACCTTACAAAAGTCATTACTTATCAACATGGCGAGGCGATAGAAACCATCGATTCGATGAATTAAAACAATTTATAATCAGTCTATAAAATATTTTTACGAATTTTGCAGCCACACGTTGCGTAAATGCTTTTTTAAGCATTTAATTTTTAGCATTTTACGCAAACGTTTCCGTTCTCAGAGAGTATTGAAAACCAGAGATAAAAAACTCAACCAAAAGTTTGGTTGGATCAAATTGAAATTTATACATTTGCCAATGTTATACAAATAACTTTGTTATCATAGTAACGTTAAGTTTAAATAGGTTTATAATTAAATTTTATAGCAATGGATCTTGAAAAATTAATGAGTAGTCTGGAGCAAAAACATCCCGGCGAAGTAGAATATTTGCAAGCAGTAAGGGAAGTACTGGAAACCCTCGAAGACGTTGTCAACGAAAATCCCCAGTTTGAAGCACGTGGAATTATCGACCGGTTGGTAGAGCCTGACCGCGTTCTGACTTTTAAAGTGCCATGGGTAGACGACAATGGCAAAGTGCAGGTAAACCTCGGTTACCGTGTGCAGTTTAACAACGCGATTGGCCCTTACAAAGGCGGAATGCGTTTCCACCCAAGTGTAAACCTCAGCATCCTGAAATTCCTCGGATTTGAGCAGATTTTCAAGAATGCGCTGACTACCCTTCCTATGGGCGGTGGTAAAGGTGGTTCTGACTTTAACCCAAAAGGAAAGTCGGACGACGAAATCATGCGTTTTGCTCAGGGATTTATGCTCGAGCTGTGGCGCATCATTGGCCCTGAAACCGATATTCCGGCCGGTGATATCGGCGTAGGTGGCCGTGAAATCGGTTTCCTTTACGGAATGTACAAGAAACTTGCCCACGAACACACAGGGGTACTTACTGGTAAAAGCCTCAACTGGGGTGGTTCATTGATTCGTCCGGAAGCAACAGGTTTCGGAGCAGTGTATTTCGCTAAAGAAATGCTAAAAACTCAGGATAAGAGCTTCGAAGGTAAAACCGTGGCCCTTTCAGGGTTTGGTAATGTTGCTTGGGGTGCCGCACAGAAAGCCACTGAGTTTGGTGCTAAAGTAGTCACGCTGTCAGGTCCTGACGGATACGTTCATGTTCCTGGTGGACTTACTGATGATATGATCGAGTACATGCTTGAGCTGCGCGCTTCTAACCAGGATATCGTAAAACCATTCTCTTTTGAGTTCCCTGAAGCACAATTCCATGAAAACAAGCATCCATGGGAAGTAAAGGTGGATGTTGCCATCCCTTGTGCTACACAAAACGAACTGAATGAAGAAGACGCCAACATGCTCGTTAATAACGGTTGCATTTGCGTTGCTGAAGGGGCCAACATGCCTTCTACACCTGAAGCTGTAGAAGTATTTGCCGAGAAAAAGATCCTCTTTGGTCCTGGTAAAGCAGTAAACGCCGGTGGTGTTGCTACTTCAGGACTTGAAATGACTCAGAACTCTATGAAGCTCAACTGGAGCCGCGAAGAGGTTGATGAGAAACTTCACAAAATCATGCGCGACATCCACGATCAGTGTGTGAAGCATGGTACGGAAGAAGACGGACACATTAATTACGTAAAAGGTGCTAACGTTGCTGGTTTCCTTAAGGTGGCCAACGCAATGCTCGAGCAAGGTGTAATTTAATATCTTTGGTTTATTATTTGATTTGAACCATGCCGGTTGGTTGCCGGCATGGTTTTTTTGTGCTCCTTATTTAATGAATGTCTATGATATCATTCGTTTTATTAATTTGTAAAATTCCAAAAAACAAGTTCCAAATAACAAATAATATTCAATTCACAAAACCCAATCATTTAAACATAAACATCAGACATTTATAAATCTGTTTCGAATTTGTTTTTCGAGGTGTAAAGAAGAGCACTTACCGTAGACCGCATGTTATCAAGTCAGAAGGGAAATAGAAAAACAGTTTGGCGGAAGCTCCTGCTTCCGCTATTAAATTCCTCCAGCCTCCGGCTGGTTTCATCGCATATTCAGAATATTAGTACTGTTCAAAAGCCAGAGGCTTTCAGGATGTTACAGCGGAAGCAGGAGCTTCCGCCGAACGTTTATTTTAAAAAAAATAAGTAACCAACTTTACACCTCGATTTGTTTCCTTAAGATTTGTTCTTTATTTGGGATTTGTATTTTGTTATTTGATGTTAATTTGACAAAAAATTATAATACTATAGACGAAGACTACTTAGCATACATTCCAAAAAGCTTATTCAGGGTGCGGTGAAATTTATGTACGCCTTTCACAGGATCGGCATACATAAAAATGCAACGCCTGGTAATCAAGTCCACCCCCTTCTCTTCAGCTGCTTTGATTGCCTCAGGAGTTTCGGACATCTGCTGGATCCACACGTTTTTAATACCCTTGTTGCCTGCCGCCTCCACAATTCCGGCGGTTTTGTCTTTGGACACAGCCACAAAAAGATGGTTGACATCCGAAGGCAAACCATCTACCGAAGCAACACACTCCAGCCCGTCAATTTCGGCGGCTTCCGGATGAACAGGAATGACGTTCATCCCCTTCAACTTCAACTCCGTCAGCACCTGGTTCCCGAATTTTTTCTTATCGCGCGAAGCACCGGCCATGGCAATAACACCGGCATCGAGGAAACTGCGTATCTTTTCAAGTTCTGTCATAACAAACTGTTTTTCTTCAAAAATAAAGGATAAAAACACGCATGCAGAAACTCTCCCTTTTATAGAATCAATTTAAATTAATGATGTGAGAATGAAGCCTGAACACAATCACTATCTTTGTTCTGAAACCAAACTATTAATCATGAAGAATTTTGAGAACATAAACCAGGTGCTCGATTTTGCAATGAAATCGGAGCAGGAAGCCGTTGATTTTTATACTGAACTTTCAGAGCAAGCCTCCAGCAAGGAGATGGCCGATATTTTCAAGCAGTACGCCAAAGAAGAGATGGGCCATAAGCGGCGCGTGATGAACATTAAGGAGGAAGGCACTTTTAAAAAGACCAAAGGCGAGGTGACCGACCTGAAGATTGCCGACTACACCGTGGATGTAGAGCCGCATCCAAATATGAAGTACGACGAGGCCCTGGTGGTGGCCATGAAAAAAGAAAAAGCCGCCTTCAGGCTCTACAACGACCTGGCAAAAAAAGCGCCTACCGAAGACATTAAAGAGCTCTTTCTGGAGCTGGCACAGGAAGAATCGAAGCACAAGCTGCGCTTCGAAATTGAATACGATGAGTATGTGATGCGCGAGAATTAAACCAAACCTCCTCATCATGAGAAAAGATAAAGCGCTGCCTCCATGCATCGAAGCCTGGGGGTGGCAGTTTCATCACCTCGGAATCCCCACCACCGAAAAAAAGCCCAACGAGAAATACATTCCGCAACTGGGGATGCATGTGTCGGGTTTCCCCGAAAGTCCGTATGGCGTGGAGTGGATGCGGTTTGACAAGGATAGTCCCATTCATCCGCTGATACAGCAAGTGCCGCACCTGGCCTATGTGGTTCCCGACCTCGACGAAGCCCTCCGCGATAAAACCATCCTCTCCCCTCCCTCCGAACCCTCCGATGGCATCCGCGTGGCCATGATAGAACACAACGGCGCACCGGTGGAGCTGATGGAGATTGAGGAGTAGCGGTGTGTTTGGGAAATGGTAAAATGAAAAAGGGAATAGGGAAACTGGATAAATAAACACATCGAATAATGGAATAACCGAATTCTCACAGATATAAAATCATATCCAATAAAACCAAAAAAATGAAATATTTATTTTCAGTATTAATCCTCTTCACAATAATTTTTTCATCAAAAGCAGAAAACCCATGTAATATTATGACTCCTAAAAACACAGGAGAATGGGGAATAGGAATATGTTATTTCCCGGAAAATGCGAAAGTTCCGTTTTACTTCAATGAGAAAGACACAATAGCTGGATACACAATTCGAAATAAACCCTATAAATATAGGTTGGATTTTTTAAATGATTCCTTAGCATTTAAAATAAACTACCACGACTATAACTGGATTGGTCATTCAAGTACTCATCTGCTTAAGGTGTATGGAGTATATAAAGAAAATTACTATAAAGTATTTGTGCAATCTAATAACAAGGGAGTACTAATAAAGATAAATGAACTAAGCCAATTTGGTGTTAAATATTTTGACTATAGATCGTTAATTCTTGACCCATCAAAAATTGAATTGCCTGATGAAATGGAAAGGCATTTTAGATATGCTAATATTGGTCTTAACCTATATAAATCTTGTATCAATTTAAGACAGGGGCCATCAACAGATCATGATATCATTACTTGCATAAAAAGCAACGACTGGGATAATATGAAACATACTCACATGAAAATCATTGAAAAAAATGGTGATTGGGCAAAAATAGAAACAATAACGTATAAATGGAAGGATTACGAGTGTCATTTCTATGAATTAAAAAGGCATCGTGGCTGGGTAAAAGCAATAGACTCAAATGAAAGGCCGAATATTTGGTATTCAGTCACATCATATTAGAGAAACCAGTGGGCACTCCGAAACAAAAGCACCATGCCTGCCAACTACGATAAATACCACCAAACCGAAAACTTATTTGGAGAACCGTATCCGGAACTGATGACGTTTTTTGAAAACTACAATCGGAAAGAGACGTTGATTGATGTGTGCTGCGGACAAGGGCGCGATTGTATTTCGCTGGCAAGGATGGGCTACACTGTTACCGGTATTGATAATTCGAAGATAAAGCATCCGGCCACCAATCAGAGACAAAATAACGGGATGCTTAGCGTGGCGATACTGCACCTGCCGCAGGCGCAACACAGGCCGCCCTTGACAGAACTTAATTCCATAAGTATGGAGCTTTTAAGTGAAAATAATCAACAAAAAAATAAAAGACACAGTTCCCTGAACATTCCCTGAACCTTCCCCTTTCTTACATTCATGTAAGCTTCGTAAGAAGTTCTGTTGTGCTTTCCTGCATTCATGAACCCTTCGCCAGAAGTTATGTCGTGCTTTCCTGCATTCATGAACCCTTCGCCAGAAGTTCTGTCGTGCTTTCCTGCATTCATGTGCCCTTCGCCAGAAGTTCTGTCGTGCATTCCTAAGTTCATGTAAGCTTCACCAGAAGTTCTGTTGGGCTTTCCTACGTTCATGTACCCTTCGCCAGAAGTTCCGGCGTGCTTTCTTACATTCATGTAGGCTTCGCCAGGAGTTCCGGCGTGCTTTCCCACATTCATGTACCCTTCACCAGAAGTTCTGTCGTGCTTTCTTACATTCAAGTACCCTTCGCCAGAAGTTGTGTTGTGCTTTCCCACATTCATGTAACCTTCACCAGAAGTTCCGGAGTGCTTTCCCACATTCATGTAAGTTCCGCCAGAAGTTCTGTCGTGCTTTCTTACATTCATGTAACCATGATCAAGAAGTTCCGGAGTGCTTTCTTACATCTATGTAAGCTTTGCCGGAAGTTCTGTTGGTCTTCACTGTATGCAGGATAATCGCTTCTAATCAATAGTGTCATGTAAAAATGAAATCATTGTTGTCCGGTAAAATCTTTTAGATTTCTCACCGCCTGATGCGGTTACCAAGGACAATTTTGCGTTATGATTTGATTAAGTGCTTTTAACAATCTTAACCCATAAATCACCAGTTCTCATTGTACTTTTGGCTTGACCCAAAAGTACCAAAAGGTCAAGGCTGACGAGGGCATGGCCGCAAAAACTACGCATGAAATTATCCACGCCATTCGAGCCGTTCTCTGATAGATTAGTATTGCTATTGGCTTATCGGTCCTGTAAGTTTTTCTTCAATATTCTACCGGTTCACTCGCGAATGGCTACCACACATGCCTGCCCTATAATTCCCTGCTTGTTTTGCTGGCCATACCCTCGTAGGCCAGGAGTGCGCAGCCGAACGCTTTTGATTTTCCGGGCAAACAGCCGTGAAATTCAGTTTATAGTTGTCATGATTCAATGTGGTGCGAATCTTTGATCTTTTTCGCTCTACAGAGGTAGGATGACAAGGCTTAAAGCGTGTTGGTGAGAGGGAGGGGGTTGTGGCGGCTTATTCAGACTGAGAATAAATTACATATTTATTCAAATAACATAGCCAAACCTTTTGAATTACAAAAGTGCTTTCTTATTTTTACAAGCACTAATTAACTATTTCAACAATCTTAAAATTTTTAAACATGTCTCTATTTCACACTATCAGTTTTCAATATTTGAGAAACGATGAGGTTTATAACCTCTCAAAAGGAATTTTCGACCTTTCGCCTGATTACAGTGGAGAAGGCCAGCCGCTTCAACCCTTTATCCTGCGCCACAATGCAGCTTATCAGAAGCTCAACAGCGCGTTGATGCAGGAGCAGGGTTCGGTGCTGACTTCGAAAATAGGTGAGGCCGATGATCATCAGGATGATGTTTATCTCGGCTTCCGCCATTATGTGGAGGCCTATACGCATTCACCTGACGAAGCCAAACGCGATGCGGCCGAACGCCTGATGAACAAGATACGCACCTACGGCTACAGTATGCAGGATGCCTCTTATTCGGAGCAACACTCGCGGATGGGCAACCTGCTCGATGACCTGAACAACGATGCGCAGGCCATGGCCGATATCACTACGATTGGTGCCGATGAATGGAAAACGGCCCTCGACAGCGCCTACAGCAGCTTCGTTTCGTTAAGGGAGCAGCGCCGCGATGAGGAACTGGGCAAGCCGGAAATCACCACCCTCGAAGCCCGGCAGGAAGTCAAGAAAGCACTGACCGACCTGTTTAATTTCGCCGATGCCATGGTCGTTATCGAACCCGAAGGGCCCTACCAATCCTTCGCCAACGAAGTCAACCTCATCACCGACGAAATCATGCGCAACGTAAGGATGAGAAGGGAATAAAAGCAAACACCACCTCCCCGCCCCCATAAAGCAAGGCGGGGAGGTTTTTTGGGCCGGAATGGTAAGTGTGCTAAGAGTAATTATTTTCATATCTTTAAAAATCGATAAACACAAGTCAAAGAAAAGTTAGGATATCGTTCCAAAACGAAAAGATAAACAAACCACATAATAGAGAAATAAACGGAAGTTTATGGATGCAAAGACGTTAGCAAACATAGAAAACAACAAACTATCATTTAAAGAATGGATACAAAAGAAATTTACTCCCTTAGAAATAGTTTTTCAATTATTGGTTTAACTGGAAAAACTGGCAGTGGTTGTACTTTATTTTCAAGAATACTCACTAAAGAGTTTAATTCTTTGAAATCAAAGATGATTAGAAAACCAGAAGAAATAAAGTTTATAACAGACCTAGAAGATAATAACGTAGTATTTAAGCGAAAATACAAAATTTGTTACGATTTCTACCAAAAGGAGAACAATTCTTATAAGTCAATTTCATATATTTCTGTAATTCTATTTTATGTTCTTCATCACATAATTGTAAAAGAAAAAATTAATAATAAAGAAAAGCTAGTTGAAAAAATACATGAACTTGTTAGCGATAATTTTAAACCGTCAAAAGATATCCCATGTAAAAAATATAATCTAATTCAAATATCAAAACAAAGTATTAGCGAACTTTCAGGAGATTATAATAAGTTGATAAATAGATTTATTGATTTGGAAGAGATTTTTAATGATATTAAAAGCCAAGATCAATTTAAATATCTGTACGATTGCTTTTTTGGAAGCGAATTTGTAGAATTTTCCGATAACTTTTACAAATTATTAGGTGGCACAGATTATTATTTAGGTTCATTGTTTGTTCATAGAATTGGGAATAAAATTCGTGCTACAGGTAATCCTTTTATTCAAAAAATTGAAACTGTTGATGTATCTACGAAGAATGTATACAGCTTAGTATATGTCATTAATAAACTAATTAAAGCTTGGAGAACAGAAAATCAGCAGTGTCATATTTGTATTGATTCACTTAGAAATTCTTTAGAAATAATGTTTCTAAAAGAAAGGTATTCTGGATTTTATATGGTTGCCATTCATAATAAAGGAAGACATAAAGAAAGAATTGAAGAAAGGATAACTCAATTAAAGAAATTATCAAAACTAGAATACCAAAATGACACTACTGTTACTTCTGATTTAATTTTAAAACTTGATGAGATTGAAGGAGATATTTCTGATTTTAAAAAAGGAAATTATTATGCTCCGGATGTTGAAAATTGTATTCAAAAGAGTGAAATACACATTAATAATCCAGGCAAAAACTTTGATATTGAAGATAATCCTTTAAGAGATTCATCATTTTATACAATGAGTGAACAATGGATGAGAATAAAATCATTAATATCTCACCCAGGTATAGTTACTCCAACTCACGAAGAGAGATGTATGCAGATAGCATTTAATTCAAAATTTAATTCTGGGTGTATATCTAGGCAAGTTGGTGCTGTGATTACTGATAATAATAATTCTATTCGATCTGTAGGCTGGAATGATGTCCCCAAAGGTTCTGTGCCTTGTAATATAAGAACACTCAATGATATTATTAACCAAGATAAAGTCGATGTAGAGCTTGATAAATCGTATAGCCAATTTGAATTAGCCGAAGAGGAGAAACCATACAAATATGGTGGAAATTTCTCTAATAATACAAAAGAACATTTCAAAGAACACGTTAAACTGACGAGTGAGCAAGGTCTTAATCATAGTTTTTGTTTTAAGACTCTGCATAATAAATATGAATTAAAAGATAATCAGGTTCACACAAGATCTCTTCATGCCGAAGAAAATGCTATGTTGCAGATATCTAAATTTGGAGGACAACCTTTATTGGAAGGAACTTTATATACTACTGCAAGTCCATGTGAGTTATGCGCCAAGAAAGCCTATCAATTGGGTATGAAGAGAATAGTTTACATTGATCCATATCCTGGAATTTCTATGAACCATATTCTTGATAATGGCTATAATACTCCTAAAACAAAAATGTTTACAGGTATCATTGGAAGAACGTATAATAAACTATTTGAACCATTCATGGCTTTCAAAGACGAGCTTTCTTTAATTACAAGTGAAGTTGGGACATCTAATAAACTTTTCGAAAATAGCATACGGGATTTCCTTAAGTCAAACCTCAAGATTGAAATTCCTGAAAATGTTGATATAGAGCAAGTAAAAGAAAAATTAAAAGAACTCCAATAAAGTACGTTTGCTAATATACCGTTGGGCACAATTAAAAAAGACCAAATGAAAAAGCTATTTAACAGAGAAAACTTGTTGATTTTATTAGTCTTTGGATTAATAGGTCATAATATCTTTTTACAGACTAGAGTAGAGAAAGCAATTGAAGCAGCGCAAGATGCAGAGTATGCAGCAAATCTTGCAGAAAGTAGTGCAGACGATGCAGCCAGCTATGCAAGTGACGCTGCTGATTATGCCAGCGAGGCAGCAAGCAATGCGGATGATGCTTCAAGTTACGCGTATGATGCTTATCGAAATAGTTTTGGGAAACAGTGTTGGAGCTGTCCTTAATACATAAATAGTGGCACTAACAAAAGATGATAGAATTAACACCGTTTTTGGTGGTGGTGGACAAGTAGTTATTCTTGGAGCAGGAGCAAGTATTGCATCCACGATAAGAAACCCAGAATTAAGCGGTAAACAATTGCCCTCTATGGACAATTTCATTAAAGTCGTTGGACTTCAAGATATTGTCGATTCTATTGATGAAAGTCTGAAAGCTCATAACTTTGAAATACTCTACAGCAACCTTCATGAGAAAAACCCTGAATCAGATGAAGTTAAAGAAATTGAAAAAAGGGTAATAGATTATTTCAAGGATATGGAGCTTCCAAAAGAACCAACAATTTATGACCACTTGGTTCTCTCTCTACGCCCTAGAGATTTAATAGCTACATTCAATTGGGATCCGTTTCTATTTCAAGCATTTAATAGAAACTCTGAGTTCACAAAAGACTTGCCTTTAATGTCATTTCTGCATGGTAATGTGTCTATTGGTTATAGTGCAGAAGACAAACGGTGTGGCCCTGCAGGAATGCAAATGAGAAGAGATGGTGGTTACTTTGAACCGACTAAACTTCTATATCCTGTAAAACAAAAGAATTACAATGACGATGAGTTTATTTCAATGGAATGGGATCGTCTAAAGTATTGGTTGAAGCATGATTCGACAAAACTTGTGACAGTCTTTGGTTATGGAGCACCTGACACAGATGTAGAAGCGGTATCACTGCTAGATGAAGCGTATGGCGGAAAGGATGCTCGTAATATGGAGCAGTTTGAAATTATAGACGTTCAAGATGAAGAAACTGTAGTTAAAAGATGGGATAAATTCATTCATTCTCACCACTACGACTATTCGACTAACTTCTTTGATTCCTCTTTGGCTCGTAATCCAAGACGGACAAGTGAAAGCTATTTTCAACACATAATGCCTATGACACCAGCAGAAGCATTTAGTGAATCTAATCCAATTCCTGATAATATTTCAACCATGGAAGAACTGTGGGAATGGCATAGACCATTAATTGAAGCGGAAGAGAAATGGAAAAAAGAAAAGAAAAAATAACTGTGCCCAATCGAGTAGGCAGCCCCGTTCCCTTACAATCGGGAACGGGGAGAACCTCTCACACCACTGTATCCCGAAAGCTTTCTGGAGTTCACGTATACAGCGGTTCGTTAAGTTGGGGGGAAACTTTCCTGTAAAGTTCAAGTAGTGAAACGTAACCGCGTTTCCTTAACCTTTCCAACGTTATTGTAGTACCCGGAATTGGACTTTCTTTGGTTTATATAAAGGAACTTTTGTTATATTTACCCTTCAAGGTACACACAACGGATTCTGGCTTTGCATTACACTCAGCCAATATCCAAAAACAAAGCTTATGCGCATCGCAAGTTATTTTTTCCTTTTGCTCTTCGTGGTCAGTTGTTCTCATCCATCGGAAAAGCAGTTACTTGAAGAAAGGATTGCCCGGATCGAGAACGGCCTGGAGCCCAACCTGCAGATACAGGGCGACAGTATTCCCCGCTACAATATTGAAGAACGCATGTCGGCCCTGGGTATTCCGGGGGTCAGTATCGCGGTGTTGGAAAACGGAGAGGTGTCCTGGGCCAAGGGCTATGGCTTGGCCGACAGCACCGGAAACCGCAGGGTCAGCACCGAAACCATGTTCCTGGCCGGCTCCGTCAGCAAGCCGGTGGCAGCCACCAGGGCTTTGCAGCTTGCCGAGCAGGGAGTGATCAACCTCGATTCGAATGTGAATGCCTACCTGTCGAGCTGGAAGCTTCCCGAAAACGAATTCACCGAAAAGGAAAAAGTCACCACCCGCAGGATACTGAACCATACTGCCGGACTAACCGTGTGGGGCTTTCCGGGCTACGACAAGGGTGACACCATCCCGGATGTTGCGGATGTGCTGGACGGGAAAGGCAACACCGATGCGGTGAGGGTCTATAAAGTGCCGGGAGAAAGCTGGATGTATTCCGGAGGCGGTTATACGCTGATGCAGCTCATGATTACAGATATTGAGCAAAAGCCCTTTCCGGAAATTATGCAGGAACAGGTGCTGGATCCGCTGGGGATGACCTCAAGCACTTTTGAGAATCCGCTGCCTGCCAAGTATCATGGGGTGGCAGCCACTGGCTACCGTGCCGACGGAGCTGAAGTGGAAGGCAAATGGCCCATCTACCCCGAAATGGCCGCCGCCGGACTTTGGACCACCCCCTCGCAATTAATCCTGTGGGCAAAGGAGTTTCAGCGCATCTATCAAAAACAACAAAACGGCTTGTTGAAAAAGGAAACCGTCAATGAGATGCTTACTCCCGGAAAAAACAACCACGGACTGGGCCCGGTCATCAGCGAGCACACCTTTAGTCATGGCGGCGCCGATGAAGGCTTCCGCACACAACTGACCGCCTGGAAAGACTCACCGCATGCGGTGGTGGTGATGGTCAACTCAGACAACGGAAGTATCATTCAGGAAATCATGCTGAGCATCGCCAAAGAATACGAGCTGCCAGGAGTAGAGCCTTCGATGCGGACCATCAACGAACTTCCGGAAGAAGAGCTTCAGCGCTTTGCCGGAAAATACACCATCCCCGACCTTGGGGATGTGCAGGTGAAAGTGAAAAACAACGGCCTGGAGCTTAGCGCAGGCTTCCTGGATGAACCATCTTTCCTTTTGCCGGAATCGGACACCACCTTTTTTGAAAAATCCAACGGGCAGTATTTTAATTTTTCCCGCAAAGGAGAACAAATAACAGGGTTTAAAGTCCAAAGATTTGAAGCCACAAAAGTGGAGTAAGAGAGAAGCAGTAAACGTTTCATGCTTTTTGGATAGACTCAAAAAATCCGGTATTTGCAAGACAGCGATTGCAACTAAACATTTCATGAAGTAGAGTGTAATGTAAGCAACTGCATTCAAGCTAATGACAGAAAACCATTGATGTCGACAAAAAATGAAAGATATCCTGACTTCATTATCGCCGGTGTGGCTAAGGCCGGCACCACTTCCCTGTCGCGATACCTGAACAGTCATCCTGAAATCTTTATTCCTGAAAAGGAGCCCAACTATTTTGCGTTTGCCGATGGGCAAAACCCTTTCACGGTGCTCGACAAGCAGCCGGTACTATCGCAGGCGCAATACCTCGATTACTTCAGCTCATCCAATAAAGCGATCATCGGCGAAAAATCCATCAGCTACAGCTACCTGCCCTGGACCGGCCATGTGATTTCCAACATCCGCAGAATCCACCCCCATCCTGACCACCTGAAAATCATCATCATCCTTCGCCAACCCGTGGAGCGCATGTTCTCGCAATACCTTTTCAATCTTGAAAGTCATGAAGACCTTCCGTTTGAGGAGGCCATAGCTGCCTGGGAACGCCGTAAGGCACAAGGCTGGGTTCCGGCTTATGACTATCCTGGCGCAAGCTACTATGCGACGATGATAAAAAAGTATTTGAATGAATTCAGCCAGGTGAAAATAATCCTGCATGATGATCTTAAAAGTCAACCAGAGCAACTTTTAGAAGATGTAACCGGGTTTTTGGGCGCGCAATCTTATGATTTCAGGAAAGAACCGCTGAAAAAGTACAATGCCGGTGGTGTGCCCAGCCACCCAATCATCCAATCGGTATTCGGATTTATCCGCAACGAAAAGGTGAAAAGATGGACACACGCCTTGCTGCCGCACCGCATCAGGAGGGATTTTTCTGAAGCACTAAAGAAACGGTTTTTCAAAAAGCCTCATCTGGATGCTGCGCTCTTTAATGAACTGAACAAAAACTTCATCGAAGATATTTCTAAGTTAGAATCGATCATCTCAAGAGACTTATCGCATTGGAAAAGCACCAGGAAGTAATACTTTAATAAATGACCATGAAAAAAATCAACAAAGCTTTCGTTTTAGGCGCATCGGGATATGTCGGGCAATACTTATGTGCTCAGCTTTTGGAGAAAGGCATCGAAACCGCTGCGCTGGTTAACAACACTCCTTTACGGGATGGCCGGATTAAGCAGTTCAGCGGAGGGCTGCAAGATTTCGCCTGGGCGCAGCTCGAAAGCGATCTTCCGGATGTGATATTTCATACGGCGCGTTTTTCAGGAAGCAACCGAAAAAGCCGTCAAGCGGCAGCGGCTGAAAACCGCAAAGCCAATGAGCGCCTGCTTTCGTGGCTACTAAGCCTGTCTTCTCCCCCGTTGCTGGTGTTTGTCTCGGGCACCCTGGTGTATGGTTCTCACGGTACACAGGCAGTAGATGAAACTTATCCTCCGAACCCCATCAGCTTCCAGCGCGAATACTTCGAAGCCGAAAAGCCCATCCTGCAAGCCATAGAAGAAAACAATCTGCCTGTCATGATTACCCGCCCGTCGTGGATTTACGGTCCGGGCTCATGGCTGAGGGCGTTTTATCTTCATCCCGCCAGGGCAAAAGGTCGTGTTCCCCTTTACGGGAAAGGAAACAACCTGATGACCTTTATCCATGTGAAAGATGTGGCCGGACTGATGCCGCATCTTGCCACCAACGGAAGTCCGGGCAATGTTTATAACCTGGGGTTTCAGCCGGCCCTTGCACAAGAAGACTTTGTCAGGATGCTGGCGAAGCTCAGCGATAAGAAGATAAAAAGAAAACCCTTGTGGTGGATGAAGCTGCGTCATGACAAGGCGATTGCCGAAGCCTTCTCCTTTTCTCTCGATGTCCGGACGAAGCACCCAGAGGTGATAGAAAGCTACCAGCCCTACTACACTGATTTCGAATCCGGAATCCGGGAGGTGTTGAGGGAAGAGGGGGAGCGTTAATTCGTTAAATAGCCTAATAGTTAAATAGTTGATTTGTAATAATAAGTTGGCAGTTGGCAACACGGCAGTTGGCAAAAAAAAGCAAAAACCTTATTTGAATAAATAACCTTAGTAACTAAGATTGAGTCTGATAGATCTGAACCTTATTACCTTATATGATGCTTTTATGCCTTATATGTTTAAATAAAAAAAATCTACCACGAAAAAGTTGGCAGTTGGCAAAATTGCAGTTGGCAAAAGGTTCCACCTGGTTAATTCGTAGATTAGTTAAATAGTTGATTTGTAATAATAAGTTGGCAGTTGGCAACACGGCAGTTGGCAAAAAAAAGCAAAAACCTTATTGGTAAAAAACCTTAGTAGCTGAAATTACGCATGAAGGCTCCGAACCTTATTACCTTATATGATGCTTTTATGCCTTTGGAGTTGCTACATTTGCCCGGACATTTAGTTAAGCCTAAAGAACTAGATTTGCATTATGAGTGTACGAAGAAAGAAGTATGACAAAGAGTTTAAAAAAATGGCAGTAGAGCTTTGTCAGACACAGCAAAACAGGCCAAAGAAGGAAATTGCACAAGAGTTGGGCATTACAGACAACATGTTAAACCGTTGGGTCAGGGAGCATGATAAATATGGAGATAACAGCTTTGCTGGTCAAGGCAGGCCTGTGATGACCGACAAGGAGAAAGAGCTGGCACAACTTCGAAAAGAACTGCGGGAAACACAAATAGAGCGCGATATCTTAAAAAAGGCAGTGAGCATTTTCTCCAAGGGCGACAGCAGAAATACGAATTCATAAACATGTACCAGCAAGAATTTGCTGTTGAGAAAATGTGTAAAGTGCTGGGGGTGGCAAGAAGTAGTTACTATGCATGGTTAGAAAGGAAACCATCAGCGAGGGTCATGGAAACGATAAGGTTGATGAAAAAAATCGGAGAGATATATCATGATAATAAAGGGCGTTACGGGAGCCCAAAGATAACCGATGAGCTGAATGAGCAGGGGTTTCAGGCATCACGCCCGCGTATTGGCAGGATGATGAAGAAAATGGGGCTTCGGAGCATTACCCGCAAAAAGTACAGGGTAGCTACGACGGATTCAAACCATGGGTTCCGGATAGCTGAAAACATCCTGAAAAGGGAGTTTTACCAGGAAGAGGTTTCTAAGGCATGGGTATCGGACATCACATACGTCCCCACGGCAGAAGGGTGGTTGTATTTGACCATCATCATGGACTTATTTGACCGTAAAATCGTGGGATGGTCGCTTTCAGAAGACTTAACCACTGAGGCTACGATCATCCCGGCCTGGCAAATGGCCAAAACCAACCGGCCAGTAGCACCCGGGTTGATTTTTCACTCGGACAGGGGCGTGCAATATGCCGCAGATAGCTTTAGAAAAGAATTAGAAGGCAATGATGTGGTTCAAAGCATGAGCCGCAAGGGCAACTGTTGGGACAATGCAGTGGCCGAAAACTTCTTTAAAATCATCAAGTCCGAGATGATTTATCACTATGATTACCGCTCTGTAAAACAAGCAAAAAGCGCAATTTTTGAGTTTATAGAAGTATGGTATAACCGAAAAAGAAAACATGCTTACCTGGGATATAAAACACCAGAAGCTTTTTCAAATTTTTTAAATATGAACGCGGCTTAATCTTTTGTCCATTTTTTTGTTGCAATTCCACTTATATGTTTAAATAAAAAAAATCTACCACGAAAAAGTTGGCAGTTGGCAAAATTGCAGTTGGCAAAAACTGTTTTCCTGGTGAACATGGTGCAGACTTTGTGTCCATAGTGGTTTATTTTTGAGTTCAGATTTTTTAACCACAAAGGGCACCAAGATTTCACAAGGGACTCAATGAAAAAATATTTCCGGTTAACATTGTTACACGTATGTTAAATATTGAATACCAGAAGATCAAAAATGCAAAATAAAATCAAGCCTGATTAACCTATTTATTCAAAAATATTCCTCGTGATCTTTGTGCAGACTTTGTGTCCTTTGTGGTTTATTCCTGGCTTTAGATTTTATTACCACAAGGGCACAAAGGTTTTTCGATGAACACGAGGAAGATAATGTTTTGGTTTTCTAACATGCGTTCGCTCTGCAAGGGCCCTTTGTTTGATGGAAACGTTGGTGTAAGTTGGCAGTTGGCAAGATTGCAGTTGGCAAAAAATATTATTGCTATGGTATAGAATTAATCTTAAATCTTGACCGCAGGTAAAATTTAAGAAAGCCACTAATTCACGAATGAAGGCTAAGATGCCATTACCGGGCTTTCATCACATAGAGGCTGTATTCGCCGTTATTCCAGAAGGGTGTCTTTTGCAGCAGTTGATCCAGTTTCCAAAGCGGCTTTTCGAGGAAAGGGAGCTTTTTGAGGTAACCGGCCGCATACCATGGCGGATACAGGATTGAGTAGCCTCTTTTTTCAATGACTTCAAATTCCGGGGTGAAATCCCGTCTTATCTTTTTATAGCTGTACACATTACTCGGAAGATCGCGTCCGGGCGAATAACCTTTCCAGCGGTTTTGAAACCTGGCAAACGCCTCCGAAAATTTCAGCTTCAGCAACTTAAAAAACACATCCAGAATATAATAACGGTTCACATTGGTTAACACAAACGTGGCATCATCCGTCATCACAGTCCGCAAAGTCCTTGCCGCAGCTTTCAAATCCACTACCGTATTCAATCCGCCGAAATAAACGTACACCAGGTCAAACTTTTTCCCCGGAAACATTTCCGGAATATCCTCCACACTCCCCTGCCTTACCTCGCCATTGGCCAGGTTTTCCTTTTCGAGATTGTTTTGAGCAATGCTGACCATCTTCTCAGAAACATCAAAGGCATGAAACGCTTTGTCAGGATATTTCGAGCAGAAGTAAACCATATCGATTCCCGGACCACAGCCGACTTCCAGCACAGAAGAAAACGCATGCTGCTCGGTATACCTTCTGAAATCATTCCGGATTTTCTTCAGCACCGGGTTTTCGTCATAACGTTGCTCAAAAAGCTTAGCATCCTCATCAAAATGTGAGGCCACTTTAGCGTAGTAGGATTTTTCCATTAGTCAGTCATTCTATTTATCATTTCTTATCAAACAGATTACAGCTGCGCACTGAAGCGCACTTCAAACTCTTCTTTTTTCGTCTTTAGCTCTTGGTCCACAATCACCTGGAAATTGACCGGATGATGCTTCGAACGGTTTTTTTGTGTGTAAAACGCCATCTCAAACTCTTCCGGCTTCATGTAGCGGAATTTATTTTTACGATGCTGCAGCGTTTTCTTCATGAAATAATCATCCAGCTTGTCTCCCACTTTGTACCTGAACGGCCATTCCAGTATTTTCTGCAGCCACCTTTTCGATTTGATGACATGCCGATCGTCACGTGGGGCACTCAGCGGAAAATATTCTTTAACCCACTGATTTGCCATCAAGAACTCCTGAAAGAGCGGGTAGTTGTACACCGGGACCAGCGTTGCCACTTCTGTAGCCACAAAGCGGTTTTTTGTGGTGATTTCCAGCGATTCGCTGTCAATAAAGTAATTCAGGCAGAAAAACCGGTAGGAGTTGAACAGGAATATCTTTTTGAAAAGGATAAGGAGTGTGCGTGCCACCCACAATCGTCCGGGAGCCGTAACGATAAAATAATCGATATCGCTCTTGTCTCCGGCCCGCAGCTTGGAAAGTGATCCGGATATAAAAACCCCGCGCACAAAAGGAAAAACGGCAATCAGCGAAGTAATCAACCGGGCGATTCTAAAATACCGCTGCACCCGCTTCCGCTCTTGCTGCCGTTGCTTTACCGTCCACTCTTTTCCATGCAAAAACAAATACCCATCGTGCTGTGCAATGATCTTCTTCTCTTGCAACGCATCAATCGCATTGCTGAAACCGCTGCCATTTCTGCAGGCAAAACTTTTAAGCTCTTTACGCTTTAGCGGATGATCGAAGATGTCGAAATAGAGAAGCGTATCGACTAAATTTCGTTCCGATTCATGCAGTTTGATATGCGAAATGCTTCCTGACATCTTCTTATTCGACGGTTTTAGATAAGACACTTTGAGAATGATTATTGTTCACTGATAGCCTGCGATCTAAAATGGTAATCATGGCCGTCATCCCCCAGAACAGTGCCGCCACCTTATCGGTATGCAGGAAATAATTAAACAGTCCGTGGATGTAATAGGTGGTTAAACCCAGGATGAGCGCCGCTGCCAGAAAGCGGTCTTCTGGTTTTTCTGATTTTCTTAACTCTTTTTATCCGGTTTTCAGCACTACTATAATCATAGCCAAG
>JASMTJ010000483.1:0-2561 GCA_041694335.1 Bacteroidales bacterium | reverse complement strand
TCCACATCCGCCGTGTATTCTGGTGATTCAAACGAAACCGCAACATGGGATTGCGCACCGAGGTTATAAACCTCATCCGGCTGAACTTGTTGGAGAATGCGGGTGAGGTTGGAGGAGTCCGTGAGATCTCCATAGTGAAGAACGAAATTCTGGTGCTCCACGTGAGGGTCTTGGTAGATGTGGTCTACGCGCTGGGTGTTGAAAAGCGAAGCACGACGTTTAATGCCGTGAACTTCATAACCTTTTTTTAGCAAAAACTCGGCCAAATATGAACCATCCTGTCCGGTAATTCCGGTTATTAATGCCTTCTTCATTCTGATCCTTTAAATCGTGGCTTCATCCTGGGCGAAGGACAATGTGTGGCTAGTCGCAGAATTCTGCGCAAGCCTGCCTTGCCCTTACCGCATCTCTATGCTTTTACCGCAAACGCATCTCATGAACATGCAACTTAGTTTATTCGGTGAAGACATATAGCCCTGCTAGCCAGACCGTATTTTCGCAGGCTCCGAAAACTGTCAGAGCTTTCTCTAATCCTACCGCCACCAAATCTCAGGCATTGCGATATCGTCAACACCCTCAAGATTTTTTTTATCAAGACTATGAGGCAGAGAAATGGCATGTCCTGAGGAAAACCTACTAATCAAGTCTTTTCTTATCAAGGTCACCTCTATAACGCGCGGAACTTCTATACCCTCTAAAACAGCGATTCCGCAACAATTATTTGGATGTACATGACAGATTGAAAATTTCTTGTATAGCTTCTCAAAAATCGCGGAAATCATTTTTGAGAAGTTATCTTCGAAAATATTTTGAAGGTAATGGAACTCGATTACCATGACTGCAAATTTGCTCAAGAACTCTGCCGACTCATAAGTAAGAACTTCATATTCAGCTCCTTCAATATCCATCTGCAGTATACACTCAGAGCCCTCTTGACCAAGACTTTGCTCCACCCAGTCAGAAAGCGTGATGAACTCGTCGCCAGTTCTTGACCCCAGAAACTTAGGAATAAATTCGAAATTATCATCATCAATTGGAGGCACTTTTACAGAAGCATCTGCCATAAATGATTTTATTCCGAATTTTTTACTTAACTCTAATTCAAAATTTGCAGCGTATGCGACACCGGGACTAAAACAATAATCTACCTCATCAAGGTAATCGGGAATTAAGTAACCACCATCACGACCACCGCCCACTCGAATTAAATCGACCGACACATAATTTTCTCGAAATCTTTTTAAGAATTTTTTTACTTTATAACTTCCATTCAACTTCGAAATCAAAATGTTATTTTTGTATGCCTCATCTTTTATTTTTGATTTAACTTTAGAACTCAAGGACATAGCTATTTCCTATTATAGAAATCAATATTTAATTTGTTACGAATATCGGCTTGGCAGTCAAATTTTTCCACAGCTGAGCAAAAGTCAAAAATCACTGCAAGATAGCCCTAAAAGAACCGCCGAGGTGATTTCGTGGCGTGATTATGGTTTCAGAGAAATAGTAGGCTCGGTTCACATCAAGGAGCAGGTTTTAGCATGCATAAAAACTCACTGGCTCGCACCTACACAGTTTCTACTCGGCAACAGTCAATACGGCTAGTATTCCGTTCCGGTATTTCTCAAATTAGCAAAGAACCCTTACGAGCAATTGGCTCTCGGCACTCCCCTAGAACAACCAAGCCGGACCTTTGCCTAAAAAACCCGACCGGTCCTGTAGCTGAATAGGTTATGGCACCATTTCTATCCAATATGCCACTCATTCCCAACTAAATTCGGGATTCTACCGAGACCAGCTTTTCGACTATCAACCGTTCGTGACCACAATTAGTTTGGTGTCGGCACCAGTGCCAGAGATAATCGCCCCGAGGCGGTGGCACCGTTGGACTAGGTCATATTCCTCAACAAGGATCGATCAGGATGTACAACGATAGCGCTTGCAATATTCCCTTAATTATTGAGAGATTCAATTCCCAATAACTGTCTGCCATTCCCTACTATTTAGCATCATTTCTGAGAGCGCACCACCACTATACGCTACCGTAGATGGTTTCTCTTTGGCGCCAAGGCATGCTTCTTTTTTGCAAGGTCTTGCTAATTGTTCTTCTAGTATTACTGCTATCACGCATGCTCTGCCATTCGCTGAAAAATGGTATTTCTTGAAGCGAGCTCCTCATAGGTACCTTGATCCATCACCTCGCCCTTCTCCAGCAAATAAATTAAATCGCATTGACGTACGGTTGATAACCGATGGGCGATCATGATGATAGTCTTTTTGCCAGAGAAATCATGGATAGCATCCATGATGAGTTTTTCGGTAATGCCGTCCAGCGCACTAGTTGCTTCGTCTAACACCAACACATCTGCGTCGTGATAAAGTGCCCTCGCGATGCCGATTCGCTGTTTTTGCCCCCCGGAAAGCTGAACACCCCGCTCCCCTACTCTTGTTTCTAGGCCGTAAGGCAATTCTGTTAGTAGTTCATCCAAATGGGCCATTGTGGCTGCTCGATTAACCTTTTGTTTGTCTACCGCTTCGGGCGGCAAGCCGAAGGCGATGTT
>JASMTJ010000482.1:0-17305 GCA_041694335.1 Bacteroidales bacterium | reverse complement strand
CGGTGCCCGGAAGCCCCGTCAGCGAAAGCTTTTGAGGAGACAGCCAAAACTAAAAAGAAAACAAACAACCAGTCCAAACCTCATACTTTCGGAGATCTGAAAAACGTTCCTAAAACACTTCTGAAACAGGTTTTACGCGGGATGCCGGTGGCTACCATTTACATGGCTTTATCGCATTCCGACAAAGCATTACGTGAAAGAATAACTTCCTCCATGGGAAAAAAAGCTGTTCAGGAGCTGGAGCACAACAAAGGTATAAAACCAACAAGCACGGATAAGAAGAATGCCCGTCAGGAAATTCTTGACGCAGTGCTTGAACATTATAATAAATAATTACTTATAATACACCATTTTTTTGAGAGCGAAAGGTTTATACTTTTCGCTTTCGCTATCAAAAGAAGTAAATAAAAATGACACGAGATATGCAAATAAAGAATCAACCGGATTATCTTTTTGAAACCAGCTGGGAAGTCTGCAATAAAGTGGGCGGAATCTATACGGTTCTCTCCACAAAAGCCAAGACCTTAAAATCCCGGCTCGATGATAATCTGATTATGATAGGACCTGAAGTCTGGAAAGAAACCAGCAACAATCCTTATTTTGAAGAAGATAAAAACCTTTTTCCTGAATGGACAGCCAAAGCACAGGAGGACGGGCTGAATATCCGCATCGGACGCTGGAAGATCGCCGGAAAGCCGGTGGTCATCCTCGTTGACTTTACGCAGTATTTTACTCAGAAAAACAAGATTTTCTCCGAATACTGGGAGAGCTACCACCTCGACTCATTGCAGGGAGGCTGGGATTACATCGAGCCCGCCATGTTTGGATATGCTTCGGCAAAAGTGATTGAGCACTTTTATGAATACAATGTAGCTGCTAATGATCGGATAGCTGCCCATTTTCATGAATGGATGACCGGCCTTGGTCTGCTTTACCTCAACAAAAACGTTCCGCAGGCAGCAACGGTATTCACCACCCACGCCACCATGCTCGGACGCTCCATTGCCGGAAATGGTATGAAGCTTTACAGCGATATGGAGTCATACAATCCATTTGAGATGGCTGAGCGTCTGGGAATCAAATCCAAATTCTCGCTTGAGCGCAATGCCGCTGTGCATGCAGACATGCTAACTACAGTCAGCGACATTACCGCCAGGGAGTGTAAAGCGTTCTTTGGTCGCGAGGTGGATTATGTAACACCAAACGGATTTGACGATGCATTCGCTCCTGAAAAGGATAAGTACCAACAAATGCGTACAGAAGCCCGCTCTGTTTTAGCTAAGGTGGCCGAAGCGGTGACCACCGTAAAGCCTTCCGGTGATGCATTTTTTGCCGCCACCAGCGGCCGCTACGAGTATACTAACAAAGGAATTGATGTGTTTATTGATTCTTTGTTTGAACTCAAGCAAAAAGAATCAAAAGAAATATGGGGTTTTATCCTTGTTCCCGGTGGTCATAGTGGTCCGGTACGGACGGTTCTGGAGCGCTTTCGCGGAGAAAACACCGATACTGAAAAGGTATACATTTCATCGCACAAATTGGCAGAAAACAGTCATGACCCAATCGTTTCAAACCTGAATGCTAAAGCGTTTAAAAATGGTAAGGGCGAGAAAGTGCGTATCGTTTTTGTTCCTGCTTACCTTAACGGGGATGACGGGCTCATTAACAAGACGTATTACGAACTGCTCGCCGGGTTTGACCTAACGGTGTTCCCCTCTTACTACGAGCCATGGGGATACACGCCACTCGAAAGCCTGGCCTATCACGTGCCAACGGTCACCACTACTTTAACAGGAATGGGACAATGGGTGAAAGAGCGTTACCCGGATAAGTCGCCAGGCATTACGGTAGTGGAAAGAGATGAGCAAAACTACCAGCAAGTGGTAAAAGATATTGCATCACAGATTGAGCAGACCACAAAGCTGAGTGCAAAAAAAGCAGAAGAGCTAAGAAATAATTCCAGGGAACTGGCCGGAATTGCGCTATGGGAAAACCTGATTTCCTACTATTATCAGACTTACGACAAAGCGCTCGAAAAGGCGCTCGAAAGGTATAGGTCATACGAAACCAAGAGGGTACCAAGGCTTGGCACAACACTCGATCATAAAAGCGTAGTGCCGCCGCAGTGGAATAAAATCCTGATTGAGCCAAAAATTCCTGAAAATTTGAATAAGCTGACAGAACTGACCCGCAACATCTGGTGGTCGTGGGATCATGAAGCAAAACAACTTTTCAGCTCAATCGCTGATGGCCTCTGGAAAAAATATGCTTACAACCCGATTCACCTCCTTGAGGAGTTGTCTTTTGAACAGTTGAGAAAACTATCAGAAAACAAAGATTTCCTTAAAAAGCTCGACAGCGTATACTCCAGGTTCCAGGCTTACATGAAAGAAAAAGAGAACCAGGACTCCCGCTCCATTGCTTATTTCAGTATGGAGTATGGCCTGCACGATACCATCAAAACCTATTCAGGTGGCTTGGGCATGCTGGCCGGCGACTACCTGAAAGAGGCCAGCGACTCGAATGTAAACATGGTGGCTGTAGGATTGCTTTACCGGCACGGGTATTTCATTCAGAAGATTAACCGGCATGGCGAACAACAAGCGGAGTACATTCCGCAGAAGTTTACCCATCTTCCGCTCAAACCGGTCCGCGATGAAAATGACGAGTGGGTGAAAATATCCCTCGCCTTCCCCGGAAGAAATGTGATTGCCAAAGTATGGCGACTGGATGTGGGACGTGTACCTCTGTATTTGCTGGATGCGGATATTGAAGAAAACAATACGCCCGGCGATCGCTTTATCACGCATCAGCTTTATGGCGGCGATAATGAAAACCGCCTGAAGCAGGAATTCCTGCTGGGTATCGGCGGCATCCGGATGCTGGATAAGCTGGGCATCAACACCACCATCTATCATCTGAACGAAGGGCACGCTGCTTTTATAGGGCTGGAGCGTCTCTATCGCCTCATGAGAGAGCAACGCTTACGTTTTTACCAGGCGGTGGAAATCGTCAGGGCTACCAGTTTGTACACCACGCACACGCCCGTTCCGGCAGGTCACGACTCTTTCGAGGAAGATCTGATGCGTCGCTATATGCCGCATTACGCCGACAGGCTGAATATCAGCTGGGAAACGTTTATGGGCATGGGCCGATCCAATCCCAACGACCAGGGAGAGAAATTCTCCATGAGCGCCCTGGGGCTCTACCTCAGCCAGGAAGTAAACGGAGTGAGTAAACTTCACGGAGAAGTGAGTCGTGAGATGTTTACCAAATACTACCCCGGATACATTGCGGAGGAGCTGCATATCGGCTATGTGACCAACGGAGTGCATTATGCCAACTGGACCTCGAACAGCTGGCGTGAGCTTCACGACAAAACCTTTGGAAAAGGATGGCGCGACAAGATGGATGATGCCTCCCTATGGAAAGGTATTTATGATGTGGAAGCTGAAAAAATCTGGGAAATCAGAAACTATCAGCGTAAAAAGCTCATCAATTACCTGAAAGAGCGCGTGGGTAGCGACATGCTTCGCCGCCAGGAGAGCCCGAAAATGATTCGTACGATTAACAACGGGCTTTCAGAAGACAAGCTCACTTTTGGTTTTGCCCGCCGTTTTGCTACCTATAAGCGTGCGCACCTGCTGTTTAACAACCTTGAACGATTGTCGGCCATCATCAATAATGAAGAAAAGCCCGTACAGTTTGTTTTTGCCGGAAAAGCACACCCTAACGACAAGATGGGGCAGGATCTGCTGAAGCATATCGTAGAAATCTCACGTCGTCCGGAGTTTGCCGGAAAGATTTTGTTTGTGGAAGACTACGACATCCGCCTTGGCCGTAAGCTGGTTCAGGGTGTGGATGTATGGCTCAACACTCCTACCCGTCCGCTCGAAGCCTCAGGCACCAGTGGTCAGAAGGCCGCAATGAACGGCGTGCTGAATTGCAGTGTGCTTGACGGATGGTGGGCCGAAGGTTATGTGGAGGGTGCCGGATGGGCGCTTCCGCAGGAAAAAGCCTACGGCGACCAGCATGCACAGGATGAGCTGGATGCCGAAACACTCTACGATATCATCGAGGATGAAATTGTTCCGGCATTCTATGAACGCAATAAAAACGATGTCCCTGAAAAGTGGATTGACATGGTGAAAAAAGACATCGCCGAAGTGGCACCGCATTTTACAACGCGGCGCATGCTCAGGGATTATTTCGACCGTTTTTACTATCCACTGTTCGACATGTCGAAAAACATACATGCGGAGAACTTCAAACCCGCCAAGGATTTAGTATCATGGAAGCGAAAAATGTGGGGCGCTTGGGATCAGATTGATGTAGCAAAATATCATATTCCCAACTCCTATGATCGTCCGTTAAAACTTGGTGATACGTTCAAGGCTGAAATTACACTTAAAGCTCCGGGCATCACAAAAGAAGACATCACGCTGGAAGTGATTTTTGGAAAAAAAGTCAACGACCAGATTAACCATTTCCTCCATGTAGAAAAAATGGAAGTGGCCAATGTAAATGGAGATGAGTTGACTTTCAGCTGTAATATTGTAATGACCAAAGCCGGGGTATATGACTATGCATTCAGGCTTTATCCGAAACACGAAATGCTCAAGCACCATCAAACCATTGGTTTGGTGAAGTGGTTGTAAAAACAAACCCTCCTGCGCCAGTTGGTTCGGGAGGGTTTTTATTTTGAACAACCCTGTTCTTCAAAAATATAATTAATCGTATTCCGGCCTTTCTACAATACCGCTAAACAAAATTGTATTAGTAGATTGCTCGCGGATAGCAAAGACGAAAGGCCTGTTAAAATTTATATTGTCGGGCATTGAAGTTACTGTAACTCCTACTGAGGTAACCGCTGCCGCCTCCGTGCCCTCTTCATTGACGTCGATAAAACTTTTGTGATTTACCCTGGAAATATATAAATCTCCATTGCGATTGATTTTTTCAAAATTGGCTTCATTTTCATCAAAAGCTTTATCCATACCAAGATTTTTCAGTGTTTGATTCAGCATCTTGTTGTATGAAAATTTGAATTTTGGAAGTGCTACTAAAATTTCTTTGCTTGTTCCATCCGAGATCATATTATCCCAGGTTTCTGCCGTGAAGCTGCTGACAATATCCTCCGGAAAATAACCTTCATCAGGAAGCAACAATACCATGGTAAAGTTGCCCCTGCCATAAGGTAATTCCACACCGCTGCAAATATCATTCTCAAGGAATTGAAAACCCTTTTCAATATTCATGGTTGGCACCTGAATCATCTCGCCGTCCCGTGGGTAAAATGACCTTTGAGTGGTTTTATCTTCATCGAACTGGTGCTTCCACTGCCCTCTAAAATACACCGCATTCATCAGGAACATCACATCCAGCGGATCAATATATTCAACAATTCTATCAATCTTATCATGAGTTCTATTGGCTACCCAGTTGTTCATGGTTTCCTTTGCCGCTTCCGTATTTGAAAAATCAATCGGACTCACTTCTGCATCATAATAATCCTGGTTCACCTGAATAAACTCATCTTCTACCGGATATGTGTCGCGGTACCATATTGAATTGGCAATTTCCATAGTTATTTTGTCATCAGCATGTTGCAGCGACTCTGTTAAATGGTGATAGGATTCATTAACTTCGGGTAAAGGCATCCCGTCAAGGTTCAGGCACTGTGCCATTTTGGATCGTGTCTCACTTTCAGCACCGTTATAGGTCATGCAAAGTGCATAACTTATACTCAGGGGTGAAATAAGCAGGTTTTCATGTTCTTCTGCATTTGCCAGTATATCCTGCATCATTTCAAATCCAAACTGGTTGCTGGCGGCTATTACCGAAGTTTCTTCCGGACTAAGCTTAATATCTTTAATTCCTTTTGGAGCTACAGTTTCTTTTTCACAGGACAGCAGGATGAGTGCATGTGCGAAAATCAGGAGATAAGTTAAGTGTTTCATATGGCTTCTACTTTTGTTAAGTTGAGTAATACTAACTTCCAAATTAAATCGTATTGAATGCTGTTTTTATCCGCTTAAATAGACTAAAGCAAATATTTATAGATCCAAATTTTCAGGCAATTTACGAAATTGTATTCATAAGCACAATATATTATGATGTTTTTCGGGTCAGAATTCGTCATTTCTTTTGCATTTATATTTCCGGGCAAATGACCATTTTTTCATTTTACGTCTTTGCCAGTGGGATAATAGAGCTTTATAAAACCGGATTCTTGATAGACTGGATAATCTTCTGGCTGTTCAACTGATAATCGCATAGATTTTATATAAACTTGGAAAATGGGATTTATAGATCTCAGAGCTATAATGATTTTGTATTGGTAAGAATAAACCATAAAAAAAGGGAGATGATTGCTCAACTCCCTCTTGCTTATTTAGTGGAGAATACCGGGCTCGAATGCCGTCAGCTTGCTGACGTGCACCCCCGCCTGAATGAAAGAATGAATTCTTTCGGGCAGGCTCGAAAAATCTTATTTTTCGGGGTCGGTGACCTCCTGACTGCTGTCTGATATTTGAAATTGATGCCGCTCTAGAAATGAATTCAACTTTTCAGTGGAGTGTATGTTTTTCAACATTTTTTCCAACCTCATTGCTTCTTTTCGGTTTTGACATTCTTTCCAGGCAATTAAACTCCATGGAGTACCATGTCGTGTAGAGCGAACCTGACCGGAATTATGGCGCTTAATTCGCTTATCCAGATCATTCGTTTGGCCGTAATAATAACGTGATGTCTTTTCAGAGTATAATATGTACGTGTAGTATCTCATAAAAAAAGGGAGATGATTGCTCAACTCCCTCTTGCTTGTTTGGTGGAGAATACCGGGCTCGAACCGGTGACCTCCTGACTGCCAGTCAGACGCTCTAGCCAACTGAGCTAATTCCCCTAAAGGCTCGGCAAAAATACAAAAATTCTGCTTTTGCGAAAACTTTTTCATCTTTGTAAGAAATTACTGTTGATGAAAAGATTATTTGCCGCAATTCCTGTCCATGCAGAAGAAGAAACTTTACGATCGATATCTTCTATGCGCCATGCCTTGCAGGATGAGCGTATCAGGTGGATCCCGTCAGAGAACATGCACCTTACGCTAAAGTTTTTTGGTAATACGCCCGGCAAAAAGATCCGAAGCATTTGCGACGCGCTGTCCGCAGCCACCAGCGATTTTCCTGATTTTCCGTTGGAGATTGACCGGATGGGGATTTTCGGAAGCCAGCATAATCCGCGGGTAATATGGATGGGTTTCCGGGAAGAAGAACCACTTTATCAGTTAAAGAAACAAATAACTGAGGAGTTGGAAAATATAGGTCTTTATGAAGATCGGCAAAATTTTGTGCCTCACCTGACCATTGCCCGCATAAAAAAACTTAATGATAAACGGTTCTTTCAAAAGGTAATTGATAAACATAAAAACCGCTTCCATAAGCAGACCCAGGCAAACGATCTTATTTTATTCGAAAGTATTCTGAAATCAACGGGAGCTGTTTACAAAGAAGTCGAACGATTTCCATTCAAAAAAAATAGCAACGCAGGTTAAAGCGTTGCTATCTCACGGCAGTTTAAAAGTGTTTCAAATCTCTTTCTTTTCCTGCTCTTCTTTTTCTCTGAGCTCTTTCCTTTGCAGGAAAAAATCCACAAGTAGTGCTGTTCCTCCGAAAATGAAGATCATGGCAAAGTAGGCCACATCCTCAGAAAGCACTCTGAAGCTGATAAGAATGTTTGCCAGCAAGATTCCAAGTCCTGCACCGGTTAGCAAAAGGCCATATTTTAATGAGGACGAACCACATTTTCTTCCTTTATCAAAAACAGATGCATCTTTATTGGTTTGGAGCAACGCCATGCGTTCTTTCTTTCTAATCTGAAGGTAAACTATTGCTACAATAGCTCCGAAAATCACTGCAAGTACAAAAATTGGTGTAAGTTCCATTTTATTTTCCTCCTATTTTGTTTTCGTTCTTTTGACGTGATGTTTGAGAGGGGGTTACACTTTCGTGAAATATTTTTTGAGTTTGGCTTATCAGTTTAATCGGTTTTTAAGTTTGTAGTTTTATAATTTTGCTGTTCTGACAAAGTGCATTGAGCCAAAAAAACTGGTTGTTATTTAACTGGGTTAAAAAATCTGTGAAAATCAGTTCAATCTGTTTCATCCGTGTGCTGTTATTCAATAGAAGAATATCGATGTTTTGGCACATGCGCTGATTTACCTGATGATACTGATAAAAACTAAAATAAATACAAAACCTTCATTTCTTGTTGATTTACCATGATTTTAAAACTATTTTTAACTGCTTGTAACCAGACGGCGATTTTATCGTCAAAGTAGCGGATGAAGACTCAGGAAGACCTAAAATATATTGACAGCATTCTGGCTGGTGACACAGATGCATTCACCGCACTGGTCAACAAATATAAAGATATGGTCTTCACCATAATTGTAAAAATTGTGGGCAATGAGGCGGATGCGGAGGAGTTGTCGCAGGATGTGTTCTTAAAAGTATATCATTCGCTGGGGAGCTTTAAGCGTGAATCGCGTTTTTCTACCTGGATTTACCGGATAGCCTACAATGCCGCTATCACAAAAACCAGGAAAAAGAAACCGGAAACACAGGCTTTAAATCATGAGGTGGTTGAAAGCTACACCCAGGATGACATACAGGAGAATGTTTATGCGCTGACACCTCAGCAACAAAAATCTTTTATCGACAAGGTTTTAACATCCTTGCCGGAAAACGATTACCTCATGATTACGTTATACCATAAGGAAGATTGCAGCGTTAAGGATATCAGCGAGATTACTGGTCTTAGCGAATCGAACGTGAAAGTAAAGCTGCATCGCATCAGAAAGCGGATGCAGAAAGAAATGAATCAATTAATGAATGAGCATTTAATAAGCAGGAAGTCATGAATAATTTCAATACCGACAACGATCCTTTAAAGGACCTGATGAAAAAGCACAAAGTGCGTAAAGCTCCCGAGGGTTTTACCAATAAAGTGATGGATATGGTCAAGTCGGGGGTGATTCTTGAGGAAGATACGGAACCTTTAATCGCCACAAAATACTTGGTCGCTGCTGCCGTAGGGTTTATTGGGTTGCTGCTTGCCAGTTTTGTATTCGATATTTCGTTTTTTAATACTGAATCTATTAAAAGTTTTATCAAATCGCAGCAACTGGCCGGTTTGTTTTCTTCATACCAGTCGTTGTCTGACAGCTTCTCTGCCTTGTTTGAGAACCTTTTCGGGAATAATATTTTTATCATCAGTATTCTCACCATCGCACTGTTGGTTGGTTTGGATAAGATTTTCAGGAAGAAGGTGAACCATCATGCGACCATTGTTTTGTAAATGAAAAGCGTTGTTAAAACCTGATTTCTAAATAAAATTTTGCTTATTTTTGATTAAAAGAGCTGCAAAGAATGAATAATAATTCAAGTATGGATATCAAAAAAGTCAAAAAGCATTGGATAGATACTTCTGATGATGACTTTGAAACTATGCTAAAGCTCTTTAATTCTAAATCTTATAGTTGGGCATTGTTTCTTGGCCATATAACCACTGAAAAACTATTAAAGGCTCTGTATGTGAAAACATTTGGAGAACATGCCCCTTTCACACATAATTTGTATCGCCTGGCCGAATTAATTGGTTTGGAAATGACTGATGAATATGCTGACTGGTTAGATGAGATAACTTCTTTCAACATAAATGCCCGATATGATGACTACAAAAAGGAGTTTACTAAATTGTGTACAACGGAATACACAACGATTTGGATTGAACGGATAAAAACCATCAGAAAATGGATAAAAGAGAAGCTTTAGAAGTTGCAGCTCAATACGCTAACCTAGTTAAATCTAAATATGATTTTATAAGAGTTATCCTTTTTGGCTCCTATGCTAAAGAGAATTACCATAAAGAAAGTGACATTGATATTGCTGTCATTCTTAAAGACTTTAACAAACTTAATGATGTCCAAGTTGACTTAATGCGCTTACGCCGCAAGGTAGACAGCCGCATTGAACCACACCCGATTCGTGAAAAAGATTTTAATGTTAATAACCCTATAGCAAATGAGATAATAAAATATGGTGAAGACATAAAAGTATAGAAATGCTATTACAAAAAGTAAACCAGTTACTTTGTTTGCAGTTTCTCCTTCATACACCTCCAGGCTAATCAATCGTGAGAAAAAGATAAAATCAATTTAATTTTGAAAGACTTTCACTCAAAAACTTTAAAGGACAACTTTCACCGAGTGGTCAATAACCTTTAATTCTTTACGCATATCCTTTTGTTTCTTTGCATGAAAACATTTTGCGGTCTTTGCGTGGAAAATTATATCAGCACCTCAAAATAATATTATGCTGAGTTTTCAGGCGTTCGCAACACTACACTATTCATCCCTAAATTTTCCTAAATTTGCACTCTTTAAATGAGGACTGTATACCTGTTTTTTAGGATCACATCCTCATAGTTTTTGAACGCATTAACAAGGTGAACAGCATGGAATACAATTTCAGGGAAATTGAAAAAAAGTGGCAGAAATACTGGGCCGACAACAAGACTTTTAAAACCGAAATCGATCACAGCAAGCCAAAGTGCTATGTGCTGGATATGTTTCCTTATCCCTCAGGGGCCGGACTGCATGTAGGCCACCCTCTTGGATACATCGCTTCGGATATTTACGCCCGTTTCAGGCGCCACCAGGGCTATAATGTGCTGCATCCGATGGGTTATGACGCTTACGGACTTCCTGCTGAGCAGTATGCCATCCAAACAGGGACACACCCTGCTGTAACCACCGAAAAAAATATCAAACGCTACCGCCAGCAGCTCGACCAGATTGGCTTCTCCTTCGACTGGGATCGTGAGGTGCAGACCTGCGATCCAAAATATTACAAGTGGACGCAATGGACTTTTATCCAGCTTTTCAAACACTGGTTTAATACCGAAACCCAGAAAGCTGAGCCCATAGAAAATCTGGTGAAGCACTTCGAAGCTAAGGGCAGCGAAGGCCTCCAGGCTTCCTGTAATACCCACGACCCCTTCTCTGCTTACGACTGGAAGGCGATGAGCGAGGAAGCGCAGCAAACCATGCTGATGAATTACCGCCTGGCTTACCTCTCTGAAACGCTGGTAAACTGGTGCCCGGCATTGGGTACGGTTTTAGCCAACGATGAGGTCAAGGACGGCTATTCTGAGCGAGGAGGACATCCCGTGGAACGGAAAAAAATGAAGCAGTGGTCACTGCGCATCAGCGCCTACGCTCAGCGCCTGCTTGACGGACTCAATAAAATCAACTGGTCGGAGTCGATTAAGGAAGTGCAACGCAACTGGATTGGCCGCTCAGAAGGTGCTACCATTTACTTCGACATCCAGGGACAGGATGAAGAGCTGGAGGTCTTTACCACCCGCCCCGACACTTTGTTTGGCTCTACGTTTATGGTGCTGGCTCCCGAGCATGAAATCATCGAAGAAATCACAACTGACGAACACAAGGAAGAAGTAAAAAAATATGTGGAGTGGGCGAAAAACCGCTCGGAGCGCGACCGCATGTCGGAAGTGAAGAAAGTTACAGGCGTGTTTACGGGTGCTTACGGCGTTAATCCGGTGAACGGAGAGGCTGTTCCCATCTGGATTGCGGACTACGTGCTCAGCGGCTACGGCAGCGGAGCCATCATGGCCGTGCCGGGCCACGACAGCCGCGACTTTGCCTTTGCCAAGCATTTCGGACTGCCGATTATCCAGGTAGTGAAGCAAAAGGATGAGGAAATGAGCGACCCCTCAACCTGGGAGGAATCGTACGATTCGAAGGATGGCATTATGGTCAACTCCGGTTTCCTTAACGGGATGGAGGTGAAGGAAGCGATAACGGCGACCATCCAAAAGATTGAAGCGAAAAAGAAAGGCTACGGCACCATCAATTACCGCTTGCGTGATGCCATTTTCAGTCGCCAGCGCTACTGGGGCGAGCCATTCCCGATATATTACAAAAACGGAATCCCTTACCCGCTCGACGAAAGCGAGCTTCCGCTGGAGCTTCCTGAAGTAGACCAGTACAAGCCCACCGAAGCCGGTGAGCCACCGCTGGCCCGCGCCAAAAACTGGACCACCAAAGAGGGCTATCCGCTGGAAACGAATACCATGCCCGGATTCGCCGGCTCAAGCGGATACTACTATCGCTACATGGATCCACACAACGATCGGGAGTATTTCTCGAAGGAAGCCAATGAATACTGGCAGAATGTGGACCTGTACATGGGCGGCGATGAGCACGCCACCGGACACCTGATCTATGCCCGCTTCTGGAGTATGTTTCTCTATGACCTGGGAATGACCGTGAAGGAAGAACCTTTCGAGCGTTTGATTAACCAGGGCAAAATCCAGGGCCGGTCGAATTTTGTATATCGCGTGGTGGGAACTAACAAATTCGTTTCCTTCAACAAACGTAAAGAATATCAAACTCAGCGTATTCATGTGGATGTGAATATTGTCCATAACGATGTGCTGGATGTGGAAGCCTTCAAGCAGTGGATGCCTGATTACAAGGACGCCGAATTTATCACGGAAGATGACGGCAGCTATGTTTGCGGATGGGAAGTGGAAAAGATGAGCAAGTCGAAATACAACGTGCAGAATCCGGATGATTTGATTGAACAGTACGGGGCAGATACCTTCAGGCTGTATGAAATGTTCCTGGGCCCCATCGAAAGCCATAAACCTTGGGACACGCAGGGAATTGAAGGCGTTTTCCGTTTTATGAAGAAATTCTGGCGCTTGTATCACGATAACGACAACAATTTTGTTGTTACTGATGAGCAGGCCGATAAAAAAGAACTGAAAGTGTTGCACCAGACGATTCAGAAAATCAGTCAGGATGTGGATAAATTCTCTTTCAACACCTCGGTGAGCCAGTTGATGATTTGTACCAACGAACTGAATGACCTGAAATGCAACAAGCGCAAAATCCTGGAACCACTGGCTATCCTTGTGGCACCTTTTGCACCCCACATGGCCGAAGAGCTTTGGAGCCAGTTAGGTCATGAAGGCAGTATCACCACAGCACCTGTGCCTGAATTCAAGGAAGAGTATGTGAAGGAAAACACCTTCGAATACCCGGTGTCTTTCAACGGCAAGATGCGCTTTAAGCTGGAGCTGCCCATCGACATGCCGAAAGAAGAAGCTGAAAAAGCCGTACTGAACGAACCCAAATCAGAGAAATATCTGCAAGGCAAAACACCCAAGAAAATCATCGTAGTGCCCAAGCGGATTATTAATGTGGTGGTGTAGCGTTTTAAGGTTTATCATCTAACCTTCATATTTATATCAGAGTTAAAAAGCCTTCCTGTGAAGATAAAAATGCTGCAGGAAGGCTTTTTTGATGGATGATGTTTCGCTTTCAAGGATTCCAAAAGCTGAACATAAAAACGTGTTTGCTCAGACTCTCGCTGCCGGGCGAATATCTATGCAGGCCTGGTATACAATGATAACTGCCGGGGCAACAACTACCTGTGTCAAATTTGTATCGAGGATGTTATATCATTCATCTAAGTGTGCCAAACGTCTATCGGTGTGTGTCAAATAATCATCTATTAGTGCAAACTGAATGTCTATCTATGTCTTTTGTTTGGCTATGTATGTCATATTGATAACTATGCGTGTCAAATGACTCTTGACCTATGTCAATTGAATAACTATCTCTGTCATTCAAGCATCTATCTTTGTCAAACGCCTTTCTATCTTTGTCAAATATTTATCAACATGCGATAAGTAAAGAAATATGGGGAATGTTCACTGAACTGTGTGTTTTTGTTCTGTTAACAGATATAAAGGGTATTAACCGAACGCTTGGTTTTTATTGGTAATTGTAAATCAAGGGATTTATTTTTTATATTCGTTGATATCTAATGATGGTTTGATGAACCTTTACTAATTTTACTTTTAATCAATAATTCAAAATGCGCTCGAACCCACACAAAAAAGAAAGTTCTAATTACATTCTTATCATTGGAATGGGAGTGATTTTGCTGGTAATACTTATCGGAACCTACTTATTGAGACTTGATCTGCCTGTTAAAAAGCCTTTTGAGTTCGGTAAGCTAATAACAGATTCTGGCTATTATTCAGGCAGTGAAATACCAAATTGGCACAGGATTGATGCGGGCCCTTTCTTTATAGAAGCTCCAAGGAGCTATAAACTATATCGATTATTGGGTTTTGATAGCTCTCTTGGTGGTATCACAAACCAAACAGATACCGTAGAGTTTGAATTTGGTTGGTATTCGAATTCCCTTATTGGATACTCACAAGAAAATTACATTATCAATCAAGAGAGAATTAATGGATACACTTACAGGGTTGTTCAGAAAAAAGGCGGAGAAGGGTATACTGCTGCTTATACAGAAAAACCGAAGAGTTCTAATAAACTGTGGATTGGATGTGTAGATTGTAAAAACCAAAGCGAAGTCATACGCATGTTCAAAACTATAAGACTCAAATAAGTAGTATCCTGTTAAGAACATCTTTATGCTGCATATTAAACCAATCTTATTATCAATATTTATAAATCAATTCCACAATTGTTTACGCAACGAAAAGCTATTTGCAAAACTCTATTAAAAAACAATTCCTATGAAATCAATGAGAACAACCATTATTATTAGCGGGATTTTTTTAGCCCTCTTTCTTGTGATGCCTTCTTGTGAGAAGGAAGCCACTAAGGCTCCGATTGAAGGCACGTGGGATTTTTACAAATTCTGTAATACTCAAAACTTTTCCGGATGCATTTATAAAGAAGACCGCGATTTTACGGAGGTATTGGAAATTGATGGGCGCTCTTTTACCCGCTTCTATGACGATTCGGTGGTGTTTTCGGAAGACTTTGTGCTAAACGATTCGCTGATCGTTTATGGAAATGATGCGTTGGCACAATCTTTCAGGCTGCAAAACGATACTTTGATCCTGGCTGACACCTGTTTTGAGTGTAATGTTCATTTTTATGTTCGGCGGAAATAATAGATGCAGGAAGTTTTATCCATTTAGAAAAGCAAAAGAAAGACCGGGATTTCGTTCCGGTCTTTTTTTATGAGGTATTTTTTAGAATTACCGGATTGAAAACCGGTAGGCTTTTTCTCCTTCACCGGCTACAATTCCGAAATCGGCGGCGTAGAAGTAAACATGATTCATGGCTTTAACAGTCTCAAAGTCATACTGTGGCAACCAGGATTCTCCGCCATCGTTGGTCTTGTAAAGCTTTGGTTCTGCATAAACGGTGGTTTCACCAATGGTAAAAAAGCCATCTTCAGGACCGGTAAATTCCACGGAAGTGATAGGGCCGGAATTGCTCAGTGTTTTTTTCTGCCATGTATTCCCGGCGTCATCGCTTCGGAGAATTATTCCATTCCCATCCTTTTCGCCAACAATCCAGATTTTATTTTCGTTCCAGATAGCAGCATCATGAAGGGTCACATCGCTGGTAATATCCGGGATTGGACTACCAGTCCATGTTTCGCCACCGTCTTCGGTAATCATAAAGTACGACTTGTCAGGCTCATCCTCATTGAAAACCCGGTATAGCAATCCGAAGTCACCACTCATTTCAATTTTAGGAGGTAAACCATATTCATTCGGATAAGGAATCTGAAAATCGCCAATAGGTGCGTTATTCTCTGTTTCTGCCCTGTAAACGTGGAAATGATAAGGAATTCCGGTGTCTTTTCCCACAGCCACCAATTCACCGGAAAAGTTTGTGCTGATATCGTAAATGTTTTTCCACTGGAACGTGGGCTGATCGAACTGTCCGTAGGTCATCTCTTCCATCGAATAACCGGCATCCTGCGTTTTCATTACCTTGTGATTTCCGGTGAGGACAGCCCCCGAACCGTCGTTGCTGAACATCAGCATTTCTTCGAGGACTGTTCCAGATGAATAATATTCTATCCACGATAAGCCGCCGTCATCTGTGCGGAGGATTTTCCCGGTGCCGGTGTTGTTAGCTGTTATCCAGCCATATTGTGTATCAAAAAAGTAAACCGAGCTTACGCTGGAATTACCGCTTAATCCTGCCAAAGACAAATCCACTTCATCCCAAACAGCTAAACGGAGGTTGACATTGGCGGCATCGCTGTCAAGCATTTCATCGCCAATATAGCTGCTTACATTCACCACTTTTCTGCCTTCACTCTCATTTTGAGTGTCCCAGGTATATTCGAAAGGCTCCTCTTCATCAATAAAATGCTGCTCATACTCGATGGTAAACACCACATAATCGGGTGTTTGTCCGGTGTAGGTGGCGGTAACCTGAATCTGGTCGCCTAAAATATGATCGCTCTCATCGGTCGGGTTTTGCAAATAAATATGATCCCCGTAAGGTTCATCGTTAAGGTCGATAAGTGTTTCTTCAAAAAGGTTAAAGCTATTGCCGTAATCCACACCGAAACCAAGCACCTCCACTTTTGCTCCTACTTCGGTCTCGACCCCCACACTAAATTCCATATCCCAATTCAATGTAGTAGTATAAAGAAAAGCATCAAGGTCGCTGTAGCCTGTCACATTGGCAAAGGGCCCGGCCACGCCATAGAGCAAGAGCGCTACTTCAGGGCCGATATGCGCTGTGAATTTTGCCTCAGTGTCGAGATGTGGGGGCGAGTAATCGAAATCATAGCCCGAGCTTCTGATGTCATCCCAGCCACCGTCATCGGTATATTCTACGCCAATACGTCCTTCGAGGCTTTCGCTGGCCGAGGCGGTAAAAACGGCTGATACACTCCCATCCATCTCTAAAAAGAGCTCTATCCGGGGCACGAAAACCACAGGCACCGGGCCGAGCATAATCGTATAGGGAGTAAAATGAAACTTCCCGAGGGAAATCCGCTCTGACAAGGTGGCTCCGCCATCGCCATTCATATCCAGGCTGGCTCCCTGGTTCAGCTCCACACCCGATTCAAAAAGGGTGACAATCGGTACTGGCGGAAGCGCAAACAAATCCATCTTCCAATCGAAATCCATAAAAAACTCAATCTCTAATTCGGTATGTCCCGAGATAGTGAACTCTCCATGGTCATGATCGAAGGTGTTGTTGTAATCAAAGGAAAAAACCGTGAAATCGCTGTCCTTCTTATTCAATAATTTGACCCCTTCAGCCAGCTCCATTTTTTGGATTTGCCCTACTTTCAGGTTTCCCGATCGAAAGCGGATGCTTCCCTTCTCGACAGCTTCGGGCAAAGTGGCTTGTTGTGTTTCTACTACCGTACCGGATTTTAGTTTCTTTACGGCAGCCACCTTTCTTAAATAG
>JASMTJ010000481.1:0-2535 GCA_041694335.1 Bacteroidales bacterium | reverse complement strand
AGAAAGCCGTCGCCGGGGCAAAAGCTCCGGCGACGGCTTTTTTGCAGTCAAAAGTTTGAAAGGCAGAGGGCAGATATCATGGGGCTGGAAGTAATTGGCCAAATGGACTCAGGAAAGAAAGCATGGAAGGTAAATTTTTTCACATATTTTGCGTAACGGGGGCCCATCTTTGGGCCGTCAAACCACCTCGTTGGTGGTTCACCCTTCTTATTTTACCCTCCCGGGATTGTTTCGAATAAATTCTTTCCAACTTTTAGCGCCACCACTACTCACCAGATTTTGCTTCTGAAAACAATGACAAACTGCAGCAGCCAGTCCGTCAGTAGCATCCAGGTGTTTGGGAATTTCACCCATATCAAGATACTGTTGAAGAAACAGTGCCACTTGCTCTTTGGATGCATTGCCTCGCCCGGTTATGGCCTGTTTTATGCGCAAAGGAGCATACTCAAATATTGGCAGCGACCTCGAAAGAGCCGCAGCCATGGCTACTCCTTGTGCCCGACCGAGTTTAAGCATCGACTGAACATTTTTACCGTAAAACGGAGCTTCAATGGCAAGTTCATCAGGATGGTATGAATCAATAAGACTGATGACGCGCTCAAAAATTTTTCGGAGCTTCAGATAATGGTCTTTGTATTTCGATAGCTCCAATACTCCCATGGTAATCAGTCGTGGTGTTTTACCCCTGACCTCAATCAAGCCATAGCCCAAAATATTGGTCCCGGGATCAATACCAAGAATGATTTTTTCTGCTACGGCTTTCTGCATTTATTGTTTAATGGATTTTAGAAAGGATCGAATTGAAATTTGTAATCCGCTCGCCAAACTTATGCCTGAAAGATTCAAAAACAGGGTTGGTCTTTTGCCGGATAAGTTCCAGTTCTTCTCCGCTGGAACATCGAAACTGCACCGAAAGTACCTGCATTCCCTGGTTTGCATCCGAAAACACTTCAAACACCTCCCGCTCTATTGTAGGTAACAATTGCTTCACAAAAGGAAACAACTCTTCTTCGAGCCATACTTCCCATTCGCCCCGACACTTCGGAGTTGTATAAAACGACGCATTAAAAATATATCCCTTACTCTTCATAGCGGGAAAATCTTCTATTTTATTAAATCAGTTCCCATAAACGGGATTAAAACTTTAGGTACGCTAATTCCCTGGGGAGTCTGATTGTTTTCAAGAATGGCAGCTACAATTCGCGGCAGGGCCAATGCACTTCCGTTGAGGGTATGCGCCAGTTGCGTTTTCTTTTCACCCGTTTTTCGAAACCGTAGTTTTAGCCGGTTAGCCTGATAAGACTCAAAGTTGGAAACCGAGCTTACTTCCAGCCAGCGCTTCTGTGCTGCAGAGTACACCTCAAAATCGTAAGTTAATGCAGAGGTAAAACTCATATCTCCGCCGCAAAGCTTTAGGATACGCCAGGGCAGTTCGAGCTTTTCCACCAGTGATTGTACATGTGCCAACATCTGATCAAGCACTTCGTATGAATTATCAGGGCTGGCCACCTGCACGATTTCAACCTTATCAAACTGATGCAAACGGTTCAGACCCCGCACATGACTCCCCCACGACCCGGCTTCACGTCTGAAACAGGCTGAATAAGCACAATGTTTGACAGGTAAATCTTTCTCATCGAGAACCACATCCCTGAAAATATTTGTCACGGGAACTTCAGCTGTTGGAATCAGGTAAAGATTATCGGCCCCAACATGATACATCTGACCCTCTTTATCGGGCAGCTGCCCGGTGCCAAATCCCGAATCTTCGTTCACCAGCAGAGGTGGCAACACCTCCTTATAGCCGGCAGCTGTGGCTTCATCAAGAAAAAAGTTAATCAGGGCACGCTGTAATTTGGCTCCCCATCCTTTATATACCGGAAAACCGGCTCCAGTAATTTTTGTACCAAGCTCAAAATCAATAAGATCATATTTTGCTGCTAATTCCCAGTGAGAAAGAGCATTTTCCAGCGCCGGGACTTCCCCTCCCGAGTTTACCACCTCATTATCTTCTGCTCCTTTACCCTCAGGAACAGTGGGATGCGGCACATTGGGAACCTGAACCAATAATTCCTGAATTTTTTCCTCGCTTTCACTCAGTTTCGCATTCAGAGAACGTATTTCATCCTTTAGACCGGCAGTTTTGGACCTTGCTTCATTGGCCTCATCGGTTCTGCCCGACTTAAACAACTGTCCGATTGATTTCGACAAAGTGTTCAGCTCATTTTGCTTCTGGTCAACCACACTTTGTGTAGCACGACGTTCGTTATCAGCCTCAACAATCTGCGTAATTATTTCTTTAGCATCGAAATGCTTGGTTTTTAACCGCTCGATGACTTCTTCCTGACTGTCCTGAATGTACTTGAGTGTAAGCATATTTCCAGTATATATTTGTTTTACAATACTCCGTCAAACTTTTACAGATGCCTGATCTCTTCTCTCAATCATTCTTTTCTCTGTGTCTTCGCGTCTTTTCATTAAAAAAGAGAGCACACAAAAAATCTCCTGAATTTGTTACGAAAGTAACAAAAACAG
>JASMTJ010000480.1:0-35166 GCA_041694335.1 Bacteroidales bacterium | reverse complement strand
TCCTCATCCTCCTGCTGCCAGCGCTTTTTCCGCGTCAGCTTATCTCTCCGGTCAACATACCATCCCGCTTTTATGACATCACCTTTCTTACTGATACTTGTTTCAATAGAGTACAGGTCATAAGGGACATTCACACCATCTGTTACTGACTCCTCGTAGGTGTATTGACTAACGATATTTTCATTAAAAAAGCCGAAAGTACGCTTGTCAGGTGTGGCGGTAAGTCCAATCAGGAAAGCATCAAAGTAATCCAGCACCTGTTTCCAGAGGTTATAGATAGAGCGGTGGCATTCATCAATAATCACAAAATCAAACTGCTCCAATGGCACTCTCGATGAATACTCAACCGGAACTGGTTGTTTCTTTTTTAGCTGATCCTGCATCCAACTGCTCTCATTAGGGTTTTCCTTCTCTGCGCTTTCATCCAGATCTTCGCCCTTTAAGATGAAATAAAGCCTTTGAATGGTAGAAATACATACCTGGCTATCTCTTGCTATATAGCTCGAATTGAGACGCTGTACATTGTACAATTCTGTGAATTTGCGGTTATCATCTGAAGGCTGAAAGTTCATAAACTCCTGTTCCGCTTGCTCACCAAGGTTTTTCGTATCTACCAGAAATAAAATTCTTTTTGCATCAACATGCTTCAACAGTCTGTAAATAAAAGTAGCTGCTGTAAAGGTTTTTCCGGCGCCAGTCGCCATTTGGATCAGAGCTTTGGGCCTGTTTTTTCTTATAGATTTCTCGAGATTTTCAATGGCAACAATCTGTGCAGGCCTTAACCCGACCGTATCAAGCTTCGGCAAATTAAAAAATCGCTGCCTGAGACTCTTACCTGTATTTATCCATTCTTTAAATGTTTCAGGGCGATGAAAACTAAAAGTATTCCTCCCCCTGGGTTTGGGGTCTCTATAATCTGTGAAACGGGTAATCAGTCCAGTACTTTCATAAACAAAAGGTAGTGAGTCATTATTCAAATATTTTAGCTTGGCATGGGCATATTCGGAGGATTGTTCTTCAACAACAGTAAGTCTGTGGCCTTCATCTTCCCGCTTTGCTTCAATAATCCCGACGGGCTTTTTGTCAACAAACAGCACATAGTCTGCTGGCCCGGCATCTGTCTGGTATTCCCTTATGACTACCCCTAAGCTAGCTGACAAATCAACCTCATTTTTAGACTGTACGGTCCAACCACTTTTACATAGCATCTCGTCGATTCTATCTCTGGCTATTTGTTCCGGGTTTTGATTGGTATTATCAGGCATGAGTTAAAGATGCATTTAAAGGTAATTTATAAATTGAAACCTAAAGCATTATTTATATTTTATGTGTAAGCAGCTATAATATGCAACTAAAATAAGTAAAATGTCTAATATGGGCAAAACTGTTTGAAATTGTATTCAAACTCCTATCAAATATTATCGTTTGAATCAATTTGTAATTTTTTCATAATTTTAAGGGTAAAGAACAGCAAGGTGAAAAAATACTAAATCGTAAGTCGCTAATATTGAAGTGTTATCGTTAGTTTATTAACATGTATTTATGTGTGCCACTCATTAAAATATACATATATTCGTATATTGTTACGGGAATTGAAAAATTGTGAGCTAGCCAATTATTCGAAGCCTAATATAAATAAATGATAATGAAAAATTTAAACATTACTGTTCCTGTAATTATCGCCTTATTCATACTTCCCTATTTTGTCAATGCTCAAGGAAATAGCGTAGAGGTAAAAGTGGTTTTTCCATATTTTGAGGTTAATGAAACTAATGTTACATTAAATAGCTGGTCTCCATCTGCAAGCTACACTATGGAAAAGCAGGGGGCGAACACATAATATACCGAAATTCAAAATGTCTCAGACGATGTGCATTTTTATATTTCTTATACAATTCCGGAATTCAATTTGACTGAGTGGGTTCCAGGGGGTCTTGGTGGAATTAAATATACCAGAGTTTATTTTGACAATAAGCTTTTAAATAATACTTACACCGTACTTAATGATGAAGGAAATGGACTAAACTTTTCCATAAAAATCGTAGATGAAAACACTATCTCGCCACACTATACCTCTTATTACCAACACAACCCAATTGATGATAGAATTCCGGCTGAAGTACATTTCAGAGAAGAGCATAAAATAGAATTTGAAGAATTTCCGGGTAGTTCATATCATTATATTCTTGGATGGCTTCAGGCAATTACCGACAACGAGATTTTCGCCGAATCCGAAATAGAAACAGATTACTTTAAGCTGATGGGGAAGAAAAATGGTGTATGGGAAACATTTGTCCATGATGATTATCAGGATAGTTTTGATACGATTAACCATGGGGGCTTGTATTTTAGATATCCATTTTTTCCCGAAGACTATGATGATCATGATCCCATGCCTGCCAATACTCAGGATGGGAAATTGGTTTTTAAACCATCTGATGATCGGAAAAAAGTTTGGCATTGGTGGAATAGTGAGCAATACTATATTGAAGACAATCTCAGTTATGATATTTACAAAATTGAAGCTAAGATAAGGATCTCCGGTCCGGCATTAGTACAAGGAGGTATTGATTTCAGGGAAATGCAATCTGGCCCAACGTATGAAATTGGAGTCTCAGATTGGTATTTGGAAGAAGATGGTGAATGGCAGATTGTGAGTTTTGAATATGAGCTGGGGTCTTCAGTAAATATGGATATGCCAGTAAATGATTTGGATATAAGCATTTATTATAATAATTCAGCCAGATTAATAAATGTAGAGACTCCAACAAATAATGAAAAAACCAAATGGTCAGTAATAGACATCAATGGAATTGCGGTTCAATCGGGTGTTAAGCGCAACAAAGTATTTACGATTGATGTGTCCACTTTCCCTTTGGGAACGTATATTGTTAAGGTTTCTTCTGATAGGTTGAATAAAACACAGAAAATAATGATTCATTGAAAAGAATTAAATTGCTTATTCGGGTCATCTTTCGTGAGGCACACGGAAGCATCACTAAATTGATAATATTCCTTAACTTTGTTCAGCAAAGGACAAAGGCTAAAAACCAGTAATGCGAGAAACAGTTAACAAAAGCCAAGGCAAAAAGCGTTAAATCAAAAAGTGTTGTCCAAATCGTACACCACTCAAAAAGTATAACGATATAATAACTTGACAAACAATTATATATAAGAGTGACAAATAAATTAGCAGTATTTAACGGCTCGCCACGCAAGAAGACAGGTAATACTCAGATTCTGCTCGACAGGTTTGTGGCAGGATACAAAACAGTAAACCCGGACGTGGCTTTCGGGGCTTTCCTCAAAGACATGCAAAAGGCCGAAGAGAATGTCAAAACCTTTCAGGAGGCTGATATCGTAATCATTGGTTTTCCGCTATACACCGATGCCATGCCCGGCGTAGTCAAATATTTCTTCGAAAAGCTTTGGTATGAAAAGCCGCTTGGTAAGAAGCTTGGATTCATTGTCCAGTCCGGATTTCCTGAAGCCATTCATTCCACTTTCGTGGAAAAGTATTTAGAGCGTTTTGCTGAAAACCTGGATTGCGATTATCTCGGAACAGTTATCAAAGGGGGAGGAGAGGCCATCCGTTATACTCCTGAAAAGCGCAACCGAAAGCTGTTTAAACAATTCTGGGAGTTGGGTAAAGGGATGGCGCAAAACCAGCAATTCGATCAGGAGATTGTTAAAGAGCTCAGAAAGCCTTACGTTTTTTCTCCGCCAGTGCGAATTGTGTTCAGGCTCCTTAGACCTACCGGTATGTTTGATGCCTTCTGGAACAAGGAGTTGAAGAAAAATAATGCATATGAAAAGCGGTATGATAAGCCCTATGCAAGCAAATGATTTTTAAGCTGTGGCAATCTGTATTTGTCATACTCAGAAGGCACACAGATTTAACTGGTTAAACAGATATACACTGATAAGAGGTTACTTGTCTTCAAATGATATTAGTTCCAGGTTTTCCCCGTCAAAAACAGCGTAGGAGAAGTAGTTTATCCAGTCGCCCAGCAAAACAAATTGAGCCCCTCCTTCCATTTCTGATTTTCGCATCAGGTGATTGTGCCCAAAAACAAAATAATCGATATCCGGGTAATCCTGCTTCATCTGTTTGGCATAGTGCCATAGCGGCAGGTCTTCGTTTTTGCGATTGTATCCTTCTTTGTGTTCGCGGGCAATGTTTGCCAGTCGGCTGCGGCGCGAAAAGAACAGTCCAAGGCTTGTTCCCCAATCCGGATGAATCCAGCGGAAAAGCCACTGGTTGAGCGGAAATTCAAATACCTTTTTCAGGAATTTGTAGCCAGAGTCTCCGGGACCCAGTCCGTCGCCATGTGTAAGGTGAAAAGTCTTGCTGTTAAACTTTTTCAGGATAGGTTTACGATAGAGCTTTACACCACACTCTTTTTCCAGGTAATCGAAAGCCCAAATATCGTGGTTGCCCCGGAAAACAGTGATTGGAATACCTGCGTCGGTGATTTCGGTTATTTTACCCAGAAAGCGTACGTAACCTTTCGGAACTGCCGTTTTGTATTCGAACCAAAAATCAAAGAGATCGCCCATCAGGTATATCTCATACGCATCCGCCTTAACAAAATCCAGCCACTCGACCAGTTTTTTTTCGCGTTCCAGACTGCTTTCGTAGTCAGGAATACCAAGGTGAAAGTCTGAAGCAAAGTAGACTTTTTTTCCGGAAGGTATTTGCGTGTGTTCTGTTTTCAAGCGCTGATTGGTTTGATTTGCAGGCAAAAATAGGAAAAATTCATCGCTTGCCGAGATGCGCTTTTAATTCCTGAGCATCGGAGCTGCGCAGCAGGATTTTATTCTCCTGGTTTATCAGCAAAAAGAGGGGTGTGCTGGTGACACCGTAAAGCTTGGCTGAAGACGCTTCAAGCCCTTCGGGATCGGCTACATGGATAACATTCGGATTTCCTGACAGGGAGTTTTTCCATCTTGCCGGATTTTGGTGCAGAGAAACTGCATAGACCGTTGTTTCTTCATGATTTTCAGATATGAACTCCGTAATACTCTTCAGGGCTTTTGTGGAGATGCTGTTTTCCAGATCCCAAAATGCAAGTACTTTGCTGTTCGATTCGAGGTTGTGAAGTGAGACCATTTTCTCCTCTTTATCCGGCAAACGAATATCGGGAGCAGGTTGCCCTTCTGAGGTGCTTTCAGCTTTTTCCTTTCTTAACCTGATTTGTCTTAGAACAGGGTTTGTTTTGGAGATGAAGTCTTTGGCAATTTCGTTTTCCGGAAATTTATTTTGTAATCCATTGATAACACTGTCGTACAGATTTATAAACTGTACAACAGGGAAGAGTTTGTCCTCGCCAAAGACTTGCTGAAGTATGAGCGTGTTAGCTAGTGCTCCGTAATCGTCTCTGATAAGGGAGAGGCCGGTATTTTGAAGAGCGGTTCTGTTTTTTTCCATGGCCAACATTGCTTTCTTGCGGATTTCTGCAAAGTCACCTTTGTTGGTGCTCTGATAAATCTCTTTCATATGTTGCCTCATGCTGATATCGCTTTTGTTCAGCGCCCTGTTGAGGATGAATAACCTTTGCGACTCTTCTGACCCTTTTGTTTCATAGCCCGTAGCAAAACGATCGGTAATAATCAGTTTGACGGCCTCATCTGGTCCCAATGAAACCGGAGCTTTAAAGGTGCGCCCGGGAATATCCACCAGGTAAATCATCCGTTGCTCAGTGTCTGGCAAAAATATTGAAGGTTTTTTGGTGGCAGGTTTTAACTGCTTCACTGTATTCCCTTCAAGGTCTTTGATGATCACAGGAGCATTCAGGATACGCTCAGATTGAATTTCCAGCGATGGCTTTTGGGTTGGCGAAAATAAATCGCAGGAGGCCATTAAAGCCATGAGCAGAGAAATGACAACAAGTTTTTTCATGAAAAGCAGATTTAAATCAAACCTTCTTTATGAGTTCAGAAATGATTGTCCGAGCCAGCGGCTCGGCAGTGGCGGCAGCTTCCAGCACTTCGTCATGAGAAATCTCAACAATCTTGCCTTCCACACCCAGATCGGTAATCAGAGAAATCGCAAACACTTTCATCTCCATATGGCGGGCAACTATAGCTTCGGGAATGGTAGACATCCCAACGGCATCAGCTCCGATAGTCCGGATGTAGCGATATTCGGCCGGCGTTTCGAAGGTAGGTCCTGAAACGGCGGCATAAACCCCGGTTTGATATCTTATCTTCTGATGGCGGGCAATTTTTTTGGCTTCACGGATTAATCCTTCGTCATAGACTTCGCTCATATCCGGGAATCTAGGGCCAAGCTCGTCGATATTTTTCCCTCTTAAAGGATTGTCGGGCATCAGGTTAATATGATCTTTGATAATCATGATGTCACCAATCTCAAAATCGGGATGCAAACCACCGGAGGCATTAGACAAGAATAATGTTTCCACGCCCAGCCATTTCATCACGCGGATGGGGAAAGTCAGCTCATCCATCGAGTAGCCTTCATAGTAGTGAAAACGTCCCTGCATAGCTACAATATTTACTCCCGATAAGGTTCCAAAAAGAAGTTTTCCCTGGTGTCCTTTTACTGTGGATGTTGGAAAATTGGGGATATCGGCATAGTTGAACTCGCTTTCAACTTTAATCTCATCGCTTAACTTGTTTAATCCTGTTCCCAGGATGATACCCACGGATGGTTTCAGATGGATTCTTTCATTAAGAAAGCTACTGGTCTCTTTTATTTTCTTTAACATATTCGAGAATTCTTCGATCAAACTTTTGTTTTTGTCCTTTATGGAAAACGACTTCCACAGGAATAAAGTACAAAGGTAAATCTTTTAGAATTTCATGACCTACGGCCGACCGGATTCGCGTAGCATCTTTTTCGGTGGTGATAATGATCTTGCTCTTTGTGAAGATATTATCATAAGCCTCTTTGATTTTTTCAAAGTTCGCTTTTCTGTATCGATAATGATCAGGGTAGTTAAACTTTATAAGCTCATTGCAATGCGGCGCAAGCTTTTCTTCCAGCGGATAAGGATTTGCAATGCCCGTAACCATCATAATGCTGCTGTACTTTTTTAAAGCCTGCGGAGGCTCGGCCCCTTTAAATACATGGTGAAGCTGGCCATATTTGTACTTGGTAAAATAGAGTGACTGATGTGTCTTTAGTTTTAGTCTTTCCTGAAACCTTCTGATGGTAAAGGGTGTGAGCACAGGAGGGCATTTACTTACTACAATCATATCGGCTCGTTTTGCCCGGTATGTATGCTCGCGCAGCCTTCCTGCCGGCATCAGGTAATCATCAAAATATGGATTGTGATAATCGGTGATCAGAATGGAGAATCCCGGTTTTATGGCGCGGTGCTGAAACGCATCGTCAAGAAGGATTACATCCGTGTAAGGATCAATTTCCAAAATCTTTCTAATTCCCCGGGGGCGCTTCTCATCCACGGCGATGGTTTGTTTTCTGAACTTGTGTTTAAACTGCGCCGGCTCGTCACCCACTTCATCGGCCGTGGCATGCTGCTTTGCTAACCTGAAACCTTTAGTTTTTCTTTTGTATCCACGACTGAGTGTGGCTACTGAATACTCTTTCTTGAGAAGTCTTATCAGGTATTCAATATGCGGGCTTTTGCCGGAACCTCCCACGGCCAGATTTCCAACAACGATAGTAGGGACATCGAAGGTTTGTGATCTGAAAATACCCCAATCGTAGAGCTTGTTTCTCACAAATACGATGAATCCGTAAAGTAATGCAAATGGAAAAAGTAAAATCCTCCTCATTTTCAATGCCCGAAAATACAATTTTTTAAGTTGATTTCACAACTATTCATTTCAATCAGATGTTTATTTATCGTTAAATTTGTTTTTCAAAGAGCTAATATGTTTATAAAAAATATCACTAACTTTTTAGATGATAAGGTTCCGCCGATGTTGCAGGAGTCTTATGATAATTCAGGATTTTTAATCGGAGATAAAAATCAGGAGTTAACCGGAGCGCTTCTTTGTGTAGACGTTACTGAAGCGGTGGTTGATGAAGCCATTGAGAAATCATGTAATCTCATCGTCAGTCATCATCCGCTGATTTTTAAAGGGCTGAAGCGACTAACTGGTCAGGATGATGTGGCCAGAACCGTCCAAAAAATAATCCGTAACGATTTATCTGTTTATGCTGCACACACCAATCTCGACAGTGTGGATTTCGGGGTAAGCAACATCCTGGCAAAGAAAATTGGTTTAAGCAATCTGAAGATAATGGATCCTAAGCCGGGGATCCTGAAAAAGCTGGTGGTTTTTTGCCCTTCCGATTATGCTGAAAAAGTGCGCAAAGCTATTTTTGAGGCCGGTGCCGGAAACATTGGCGATTACGACAGTTGCAGCTTCAACCTTGAAGGTCAGGGTTCTTTTAAGGCAGGGGACAACAGCGATCCGTTTGTTGGCGAAAAAGGAGAGCTGCATTACGAAGCGGAGGTGCGTGTTGAAACGGTTTTTCCTGAGTTTCTTAAGGGGAAGGTGCTTAACGCGATGATAGCAGCACATCCGTATGAAGAGGTGGCTTATGATATTTATCCGCTCGACAATAAATTTGAACAGGCCGGACTGGGAATGATAGGGGCTCTGGATAAGGAATTAGACGCCGATGAATTCCTGAACGATTTAAAATCGAGGCTTGACCTGAAAGCAATCAGGCATACCAATGCCACAGGGAAGAAGGTTAAAAAGGTGGCAGTATGCGGCGGTGCCGGCAGTTTCCTTATTGGGAAGGCCAAATCGATGGGGGCGGATATTTTTGTTACAGCCGATTTAAAGTATCATGATTTCTTTGCCGCAGAGGATGATTTTATTCTGGTGGATGTGGGTCATTATGAAAGCGAGAAATACACAAAAGAATTATTAAATCAGCTCATTATCGAAAAATTTCCTACTTTTGCACCAACTTTATCCAAAGTAGATGCAAATCCGGTAAAATATTTATAAACAAGTATATAAATCATAAAGAAGGCTAAATATGGCTAAGAGCACTGAGGAAATAAAAACGAAACAAAATAAACAACAAGCTAGCGAAACTGAAGAGAGTGTTGTTAACGCCATCGAGAAGAAACTTGTTGCCCTTTATACCAAGCAGAAATTAGATAGCCAGGCGGATAAGATTCGTATTATCCGTGGTGAGCTTCCGCTGGAAGTGCAGGACCTTGAGGATGAGTTGGCAGGTTTGCAGACTCGTTTGAACAAGTATGAGGAAGAGATGGATGCTATCGACAAGAATATCGCCGATAAGCAAAACCTGATTAAGGAAAGTAAAGAGCTCATCAAGAAATATGAAGAGCAGCAGATGAATGTTCGCAACAACCGCGAATATGACTCAATTAGTAAGGAACTCGAGTATCAGAATCTTGAAATTCAGTTGGCTGAAAAGCGCATCAAAGAAAGCGAAGACAAGAAAGCAGCTAAGAAAGAAGAGATTGATAAGGTTAAATCTGACCTTGATGAGCGCAGCAAAGACCTTGAAGTGAAGAAGAGTGAACTTGATGACATTGTTTCTGAAACAGAGAAAGAAGAGCAGCAACTGATAAAATCTTCTGAAAAGGTAGAAAAGGACATTGAATCGCGCTTGCTCACTGCATACAAGCGTATCCGCGAAAACGCCCGCAATGGCCTGGCTGTTGTAAAGGTTGAGCGTGACGCCTGTGGTGGTTGTTTTAGTAAAATACCGCCTCAGCGTCAGTTGGATATCCGAACCCACAAAAAAATTATTGTTTGTGAATATTGTGGAAGAATTCTGATCGATGACGATATTGCTGAAAAAGTAGAATCGAAATTGAATAAATAATATCTATTTTTTTCAAGAACCCGTTTGATTGCTTATCTTCGATGGCCATCAAGCGGGTTTTTTTTATGCACATCATTAGAATAATCTTCAGTCTGATACTATTGCTTTTGCCGATGCTTGCAAAGCTGCAAGCCGTTTCGCCGGAAGAATACCGCAATTGTTTTAATGCGATTTCGAGGCTGCATTTTGATGAAGCAAAAAAATATCTCGATACCAACAAGAAAGATCCCTTGCAGGACGCATACCGCTATCACCTGAAGGATTACCGTGCTTTTTTAAAAATATTTCTTAATGAGAATCGTAATGATTTTGACGAAGCGCTTGAAAAACGCGGTGAGTATTTGGATTTCTGGCGGGAGTTGCCTGAATCCTTTCCGGGAAAAGAATTTTTTATTGGTGATTCCTACCTCAGGTGGTCGATGCTTCGGATGAAGTTTGACCAGAAAATGCGTGCCGGGTGGGAGCTGAACAAAGCTTACCGGAATCTTTCAGCAAGCGTGGAAACGCATCCGGATTTTTATCCGGCTGTAGCCGATTTGGGTATTATGGAAGTTCTTATCGGAACTGTCCCAGACCGATACCAGTGGGTGATGAACCTTCTGAATTTTGAAGGCACCATTACACAGGGCAAGCAAAAGATTTACAAGGTTTTGCAGGTTTCCCTGAAAAATGATCAATGGTCTTATCTTGAAAAGCCCACACTGTTTATGCTTTCATTCGTTGAAATGAATACTTCTGATAGGGTGGATGACCAGCTGATGAACAGGTTGCTGGCCATGGATAAAGCCGGAGAGGTGAAGCAAGAGCCTCTTATTATCTTTTTGTATGCCGATTTGCTGCAAAAAGAGTATCAAAATGAACGGGCCTTAGAAATTCTGAATTATTATAATCCCGGTAAGGAAGAGGTAAGGTTTCATTATTTGTATTATATGAAAGGGCTGTCGCAATTATATCGATTGGACCAGGAATGTCTGAGATCGCTTGACCTTTTCACTGGTCATTTCGACGGTTTGCATTTCCTTAAGTCAGCCTATCAAAAAAAAGCCTGGTTTTATTTTCTTCACCAGGATACGGTTCGCTATTTAAATGAGATGCAACACGTTTTGGAGGAGGGTGCGGCGATGACCGGGGCAGATAAGCAGGCGCTGAAAGAAGCAGAAGACGGCGATGTTCCTCATGCCGACCTGCTAAGGGCCAGGCTTTTATTTGACGGAGGATACCTTAAAGATGCTCTTGAGGTGCTAAAAGCGAGCAGCCTTCCATTAGAGACCTTGTCTGAGCGCACAGAATTCGATTACAGGATGGGTAGAATCCTGCACATGATGGGGCAGCATGAGGAAGCCATAGATTATTACTTGCGCGCGTATGCCGTTGGTCAGGAATTAGATGATTATTTTGCTGCCAATGCCATGCTGATGACAGGGCGCATCTACCTGAGGCTTCAGGATAGTGAGAAGGCAGAATCTGCTTTCGGGCGCTGCCTTGACCTTTCAGGGTTTGATTATCAGTACTCTATCCATCAGAAAGCCCGGGCAGGCCTTGAAGAGGCAGAAAACATAAAAAAAGGCACCCGGAATTAACCGGGCACCTCTTATACAATTCTTCTTCTGTGTTTTATTTCAGGTGATAATCTTTATTAAAACTGAAACCCGAACGTGACCACATACTGGTTTTCCTGGTAATCGTTTACAGCCTGCGGTGCATAATCACTGTCATAAATAAAATATGTATCGCTCATCTGTGAGTTCAGGTAGGCAAAGTCTAAGCTGAATGAGCCATCGCGATATCCAAATCCGAACGATTTAAATGTGGTTTCACCAAAGTCGCCACCATTTTTATAGGGGGAGCCGTAAAGAGCATAACCTCCGCGGGCATAAAAGTGCCCGTAGCGCCACTCAGTTCCCAAACGCAGGTTGCCCTGGCGTTTGAAGTTATTTTCCATAAAATCATTGCTGTCGTTAAAGCCAAAGGTGTCTGAATCCAGAGTGGCTTTCGAATAATTTACCAACTCGTAATCCACGGAGATCAATCCATAATCGCGGATCAAAAACGTTGCGCTGGTTATCATTCGTGAAGGCGTGATCAACTCATAGTCGAATTCTCCTGCCGACCGTTCAGATTCGTTGTTTACCGCACCCTCATCCGGGTCATAAGTGAGCGATGACTCCATTCTTGAATTGTAAACATCTCTCATACTTCCGAAGAACGTTGGTGTGTGATAAGCAAGCCCTAATCGCAACCATGGTGCAGCCCGGTAAATAGCTCCCACCTTTAAGTTTACGCCTGAGCCTGTAGTTTCAAGATTGTCATACTTCGTCAGCGAGTTGAATACAGGAATAGTGTCTTGGGTGTCGGCTTCGTAATAAATGTTCTCTTCACGATAATCAATGCTTTGGATTCCAATGGTAGCTCCTAAGTATAGTTTATCGTTGTAATTTCCTCCTAATGATAAGAAAACCTCGTCGTGCGCACCGGATGTTTTGATATCCTTTTGCTGATAAACACCACCGTAAATGGCATCATAACCCCACTGGTATCCGTTGTCTGAGTTCCCGTCCACATCATAAAGAAGGTCGGCTTCATAGGCCAGCAAGGCGTCAAAGGCGGCAGAAGAAACCAGCTCATCGGGTGTCAGGTTGGTTGTGCCATAGTTGGTGGCATAATCATAAAATGGTCTCATAATGGTTCCGTCTACAGCCCCGTTATGGCCGGCTACGGTCATTTCATTATTGAAATTCCTAAGCCTGTTGAATCCAAAGGCAAACTGGAAATTCTTCCAGCTTGAGCGTCGGTCCAAGGCATTAAAGCTGAAAACAACCCCGGCGTTTTGGAGGTCGAAGTTGTAGTTGTTGTTTTCTTCCGTATTGCCTATATATACAGATTCAGTAAGCCCTTCGTGAAGAATGGGAGTTACCACCACTTCAGATCTTTTGTAGAGACCTATGCCTGCCGGGTTGTTTGTGAGAGTGCTGAGGTCAGCACCCAAAGCCCCGGTAGCACCGGCCAGCCCGGTAGAGCGGGCCGTACTCCCAAAGTAAGTTTGCGAATAGCGTAAGGCATCAACTTCTGACTGTGCCAGTGCAAAGTGCACCGGCAACATAATCAGAAGGGAAATTATTATCTTCTTCATTGTTTCTTGTTTTTAGTTGAACCATTAGTTTCTGCCGCCACCAGATCTTCCTGAGCTACGTGATGAGCTTCCAGAGCTACGTGACGAACTTCCGGAACTGCGTCCCACGCTGCTGCTTCCTGAAGAGCGAGAGCTTCGGCCGATACTGCTGCCGCTGCTTCTTCTGCTGGAGCTACCCCTGTTGATGCCGCTGCTGCTCCTTCCAGAGCTTCCCCGGGAGATAGAGCTTCCCCTTGAAGAACTGCTGCCACGGCCCTGGTTGTAGCTTCGTCCACGGTTTGAATCTGAGGGGCGGACATACTTCCTTCTCTGATTAGAATAGTCCGATCCGCGTGAACGGCTGCTCCCTTGATCGTTGTAACGCGACCGTGATTCGGATGGAGTGTAGGAGCGACGGCTGCCCGGGCTGCTATACTCCCTGTTCGAACGTGGCTTGGCGTAGTTTGGCGAGTTGTACCTGACCGGCTTTTGATAGGTCGTTCCTTCTCTTTCAGAAGGACGAACGTAACGTCCGCTGCGTGTAGCCTCAGTGGCATCATTGCCTCTGGTGGCTCTGTTTCCGCGGGCCGGAGCTTCAATGCGCCCCTGACGAGTTGAAACAGCGCTGCCTTCGGTGTTATTACCGGCGTTTGCTCTTCCATTGCTGGCTTGCGAGGCATCGTTGCGATCTTGTCCTGCCGCTCCACGTCTTTGAGTGTTATCAGTGCGTGTACCACTCTTGTCCTGCTGCTGTCTTACACCGCTTTGAGCAACCGAACGTCGTTGCGAATCTTTCCGGTCGTCACCATCAGCATTATAGCCGCGCCCTCTCGTCGGAACAGTTTGTCCGAGACCAGAACCGGCACCGCGGTTATCTCTGCGGGCATAATAGTAATTGCTGTTTTGGTCATACGGGTTTGAATAATATCCACCGCCATAATATCCGCCGTAAAATCCTCCGTAGTAACCGCCATACCACCATCCGGCGTAACGGTTGTTGTAAAATCCGTAATAGGGATATCCGAAGGCTGAATAAGAATAGAAGCTATTGTAGAACAGTGAATGGTTGCCATACCACCATGGTCCTATCCATACATTGTAGCTTGGCCCGTAGGGAGGATAAACATGACCCCATGATGACCATGGGTAAGTACTCACATAGATACTTGTCCCGTAATAGAATGGGTCATAATTATACCAATACCTGTTCGTATAATAGTCGTGATAATAATCATTATAGTAATGATCGTTATGAAAACGACGTATTCTTGAAGAATACTCATAAGCATAGTAGTCATCATACGAATCTACCTGCTTACTGCTGTCGGGCGCAGTTTCCACGTAGCCATCACTATCGGTGGTGACTTCGCCACTTTTACTTCTGTCAGCAGTTGTTGCCACTTCGCTTCTTTCAGGTGCATAAGGATTGTAATACACATCATCTTCCGGCATTGAACTCAGTTGGTATGAGCTGCCGCATCCTGAAAGAAACAGAATAGAAACAAATGCTGAAATGGTTAATAATAGTCTCATTGTAACGCCTCCTTGACTTTTATCTTTTATAGTTTTTACTTTTCGATTCTTTGTTATTGTTACAGGAACTCCCTGTGACAACAAATGTAATTCAATTTTAACTTCTGATTATTTTACTATTTTTGCAATCAGATAAACTGTTACAAATAAGCAAATACTATACCAACATTATATTTATGGCCAACAAATTTGCAACCCGCGAAGAAGATTATTCTCAATGGTATAATGATATCGTAATCAAGGCTGATTTAGCTGAATATTCTGCCGTTAGGGGCAGCATGGTAATCAAGCCTTACGGATATTCCATCTGGGAAAAAATGCAAGCTGTACTCGATAAAAAGTTTAAGGATACAGGACACGAAAACGCCTATTTCCCGCTGTTTATTCCCAAGTCATTTTTCTCTAAGGAAGCGAGTCACGTTGAGGGTTTTGCAAAGGAGTGTGCTGTAGTAACTCATTACCGTCTCAAAAACAGTGATGATGGTAAAGAAATTGTAGTTGACGAAAATGCCAAGCTCGAAGAAGAGCTTATCGTGCGACCTACCTCAGAAACAATCATCTGGGATACATACCGCAAGTGGATACAGTCATACCGCGATCTTCCTATCCTGGTGAACCAGTGGGCCAATGTGGTGAGATGGGAGATGCGTACGCGTTTATTTTTACGGACTGCTGAATTTCTTTGGCAGGAAGGGCATACCGCTCATGCCACTAAAGAAGAGGCGATTGAGGAAACCAAGAAAATCCTGAATGTCTACACTGATTTTGTTCAGAACTGGATGGCTGTGCCCGTATTGCAGGGCACTAAATCGCCAAACGAACGCTTTGCCGGAGCTGTTGAAACTTACTGTATTGAAGCGTTAATGCAGGACGGAAAGGCCTTACAGGCAGGTACATCACACTTCCTCGGACAGAATTTTGCCAAGGCTTTTGATGTGAAATTCCTGAGCAAGGAAAACAAGCAGGAATATGTCTGGTCCACCTCATGGGGTGTTTCCACCCGTTTGATGGGTGCGCTGATTATGTCGCATTCAGATGATAAAGGGTTGGTTTTACCACCAAAACTCGCGCCTGTGCAAGTGGTAATCGTACCTATTTACAAGAAGCAGGAACAATTTGACCAGATATCTGCGAAAGCTGAAGAAATCAAATCTCAACTCGAAGCTAAAGGCATCCGTGTAAAATATGACAGCCGCGACACACACAAGCCCGGATTTAAATTTGCCGAGTGGGAATACAAAGGCGTGCCTTTAAGAATTGCCATTGGCTCGCGCGACCTGGAAAAAGGAACCGTTGAGGTTGCCCGCCGCGATACACTGGAGAAAGACTTTTTCGATGTATCGGATATCGCCAACAAAATAGAACATATGCTCGAACAGATTCAGAGCAACCTTTTCCAGAAAGCACTGGACCTGAGAAGCGACAAGACTCACAAAGCAGACAGCTGGGAGGAGTTTGTTGATATCATAGAAAACAAAGGAGGCTTTGTTTATGCACATTGGGACGGTACCGCCGAAACTGAGCAAAAAATCAAGGAAGAGACCAAGGCGACTATCCGTGCTATTCCGCTGGATTCAAAGGATGAAGAAGGCAGGTGCATCTACACAGGAGAACCTTCTAAGCAGCGAGTGGTGTTTGCCAGAGCCTATTAGAATTCAATCTGCTATATGAATTTCCTTTTGTGACTTGCTGCAAGAAAACGGTGGCTTTGCGTGCAATGCTGTATCAATACCTGAACATAAAGCAAGGTCAATGAATAATTGCTACCTTTGTGTTAAACTTCAAAAAATGGTAAAACTAAGCGTAAATATCAATAAAATTGCCACGATTCGTAATGCCCGTGGAGGGAATATTCCGGATGTGCTTCATGCAGCCCTGAAATGCGAGGAATTTGGTGCTGAAGGCATCACTGTGCATCCGCGACCTGACGAGCGACATATCCGCTACAGCGATGTAAGGCAGTTAAAGCCCCGGCTGAAAACAGAATTCAACATCGAAGGTTATCCTGGGATGAGCTTTCTTCAGCTGGTAGAAGAGGTAAAGCCTCACCAGGTCACGCTGGTTCCCGATCCTCCTCATGCATTGACTTCCGATCACGGATGGAATACGGTAGAAGACAAGCAGATGCTTACAGAGGTGGTGAACGAACTCAAAGGTTTTGGTATCCGAACATCTATTTTTGTGGATCCTGATCCGGAAATGATAAAAAATGCTGTGGATACGGGTGTTGATCGTGTGGAGCTTTACACAGAGTCATATGCACGTCATTATTCCGAAGACAAAGAGAAAGCAATTGCTGATTTTGTGAAGGCTGCTGAGGTTGCCAACGAAGTGGGCCTGGGCCTGAATGCCGGCCACGATCTGAATCTGGATAATCTCAGGTATTTTGTGGATAATATTCCCGGACTTCTTGAGGTGTCAATTGGCCACGCATTAATTAGCGATGCGCTTTATCTTGGCCTTGAAAAAACCATCAATGAATACCTTGCAAGGGTGAAGTAAACTTTGGGTGATTCAGTCGGTTAATTGCTGTACTTGTTTTGATTAATAGCTTAAAATTACATTTCACATGAAATTGTTTTACAGACATTTCGGCGAAGGCCAGCCAATAATTATCCTTCACGGGATTTTCGGGATTTCGGATAACTGGGTGACCATTGGACGTAAGCTTGCAGAAAAATTCTCGGTGTATATCCTTGACCTCAGAAATCACGGACAATCCCCTCACAGCGAAACTTTTAACTACATCGCAATGATGGAGGATGTTGAAGAGTTTATTGAAGACCATCACCTGGATAATCCGGTTCTGATTGGTCATTCGATGGGAGGGAAGGTGGCAATGTATTATGCCCTCGATAATCCTGAAAAAGTTCATAGCCTCATTGTGGTGGATATCAGTATGCGCCAGTATCCGAGAAGAAGCGCCCATATTAACATGATTGAAGCGATGATGAATGTCGACTTTGATAAAGTGGAAAAGCGCGAGGATGTGGATGAGCAGCTTCAGGAGTCCATTCCGAGTAAGACCATCAGGCTGTTTGTGATGAAGAACCTGGAAAGAACAGGACAAAAGACCTTCAAATGGCGGATTAACCTTGAAGCCTTAAGCGATAATATTGAACATGTTTTCGAAGGTGTGGAGCATCCGGGTATTTTTGATGACCCTGCGCTGTTTATTCGTGGGGGTAATTCAGATTATATTTCGGATGAGGATATGGATAAAATCTATACCCATTTTCCGGGAGCCACACTCGAAACCGTCGAAGGAGCCTCGCATTGGGTGCACGCCGAAAAGCCGGATGAGTTATGTGCTCTTTTTAGTGAGTTTACAGGAAAAGCTTGCGAATTTATTGCTAAGCGCAAGAAAAAAAGCTGAGAACTTTAAGTCCTCAGCTTTCGTGTATTATAGGTTTGAGATTAATACCTGTCTATTGTAATATTCGACACAGCTGCATCGAAAGAAATTTCAAACTTGTTTTCTGCATCCTCGTAATTTTCGGTGTAATAATAATCCCCTCTTTTCTGAAACCCATTGAGGGATTTTCCGGACAAGAATGTAGATGCTCTTAACCTTGCTCCTGATTCTTCAGGAATGCTTAGCGTAATATCAGCAGCCCCGGCATCAATATCAATCTCAGTGGCAGGATACAAGTCACCCAGTCGAACATCAATTTCCGCGGCACCCCCATCTATTTCAATGTATTTTACCTTGAAAGGAGATAAATCAAAATCAATTTCCGCAGCGCCGATATCAAAATCAAATTCCCAGACCGGTTCAGCGTTGAGCAGTGTGACCACCGAATTGTGATTTTCTTCATTCCAGTCAATGTTTTTTTCTTTAAGCTTAAAGTCAATGTATTGACCGTTACCTTTTGTTTTTGTGGTCATGTAATACCTGCCTACATTTCCTTTCTTGTTAAAAACAGCAAGGTATTCATCCGTTACACCATCGATGGAAAACTCGCCTGCTCCGGCATCAAAGTCAAGGTAAGCGTTCTCTACGCCCTCGTAGTTGGCGGTCAGCTGTTGTGTGTCTCCCCATTCATAAGTATTGTCTTTTTCTTTGTCCCACTCTTTATCGAACTGGATGTTCACATCGTCATCCCACCAAAAGCCATGCGACCTGCCTTTGAAGTCGGAAGTGTCTATCAGCAGAAAAGTGACCAGCACTGCCGCAACGGAGAGGCCCAGCCTGATTAGTGCATGCACCGGAATAATGGATATACCCCACAAGATAATCAGTAATGGCCACAGGTCAAGAATGAGTGACCAGTCGAAATAAATGGCGCCGATGTTTTTAAGAATAAACAAAACGCCTATCACGATGAGGATGACTCCCCAAAATAGCTTTTTATAACTCATCTTTGTCTGGTTTTTCTTTTCTGAAATGATTAAATATTAAGGCCAAACCGGCTACCACCAGTGCTACCGGCCATAAATCCTCAAAATAAATATGAGGAATAAAGCGATCGACCAGGAAGAGTGATCCAATAATGATCAGTATTAGGCCTGCCACCAGGCTGCCCCGGCCTGGTTCGAGTGCGGGTGATGGCCGGAAGGGCTCCTCAGGGTTTTCTGGATCGCCAGGATTAGAGCCTGCATCCGCGTATATGGTTTCGCTCTGATCATCCGGAACAAAAATCCACAAAAGAATGTAAATGATGAGTCCGCCGCCACCGAAAATGGCCAGCAAAACAAACAGGATTCTCACGAGGAGCGGATCGATATTAAAATAGCGCCCCAGACCGGCTGCTACTCCGCCAATTACCTGATTTCTGGTGTCTCTGTACAATTTTGATTGATTCATAACGTCATCCTTTTTGGTTATTAGACGAAGATAGGTAGGGAGGGTTACAAATCGCAACAGCTTTTTCAAAAAATATCCCGCAAAGGAACTATTCTACTTCCAGGTTTTGCTTCCGCTCAACGTATCTCGAAACAGTTATGCTCAGCTCATAGAGCGCATAAAGAGGAATAGAAACCAGTATTTGGCTGAAAATATCCGCAGGGGTAATAATAGCCGCCAATGCCAATACGATTACGAGCATGTATTTTCGGTTCCTTTTCATAAAATCAGGGGTTAGCATACCTACTTTAGTGAGGAAAAAGACAAAAACAGGTAACTCAAAAACCAACCCCACGGCAAAGGTCAGACTCACCACAGTGCTGATGTATGAGCGCAAAGCAATGGTGTTGCTAACCGTTTCGCTTACCTGGTAGGTGCCAAGGAAATTAATTGTTAGAGGAACAATAAGAAAATAGCTGAACAGCACTCCCAGAATAAAAAGAAGTGATGTGATAATGACCGCTCCTGTAGTGTATTTTTGCTCATTAGGGTAAAGCGCCGGACGGATAAAGGCCCAAATCTCTCCAATGATGTAAGGTATTGCAATGATGACTCCCGTGATTATTGAAATGTAGAGATGGATTAAAAACTGGCCCGACATCTCGATGTTAACAATCTTAAGATTCATGGTATTAAAACAAAGGGCGTCAGTACCGAGGTAGGTGCCCATCTTGCAGAGCATTACATTCGTAAAGAAATCCGGACTTTTAGGTGCCAGAATGATCATGTCGAAAATAAATTCCCTGGCGATGAAAGCTCCAACGGCGAAAACAAGAACGGCTATAAATGATCTGAGCAAATGCCAACGCAGCGCCTCAAGATGGTCCCAGAAGGTCATCTCATTGTCATCTTTTTCTTGCTGTTTCTTTTTAGCGGAAGATTTTTCTGCCATTCATAAAGATTTTGGACATCAAAAGTAAAAAAAACCGCCCATATAATGTGGGCGGTTTTTCAGTTAAACGAATGACGGTTGTTGTCTATTTCTTGAAGAAAGTGGGCTTAACGGTGAGCATCACCCAACCCCAGAATGGTGTTTCTTCAGTTCCTGTAGCTCCCTTAAAAGCTTCCAGGGTTTCTGAAGGCATTGAATAAGAGAGTCCGGCCTGAAGCTTCACTTCTTTGCTGAAGCCTTTGATGAACATGAGGTCGAGCGAGCTGCCCAACGACTTGTCGTAATACCCTCCATTGCCGTCAGCTACTTCCTGTTCTGTGGAGAATAAGTGGTAAAAGGCTTTCACTGTAGTAGACTTGTTGAATTTGTAGGTCACATTCGGATAAATATCTACAAGACCACCGTTTTTTGTGTGCTTGCTCATGATGATGAAATGATTCATCCAACCGTAATACTTAAAGCGTGCACCATACATCAGGTTAAAAGTATGGTCGGTGTTCATGTAATCTGCATCGGTGTTGGTGGCGTCATGACCTGAAATGATATCTGTTCCCAATCCTACTCTGGCTGAACCCAGTTTATAACCAAGATCGGCGGTGAGGAAGTATGCACTGATATCCTGCCCTTTTTGGTTTTTACCACCCTGCATGAAGGCGTTGGCTTTAAAGTCCAGACCGCTCTTTTTGTAGTTTCCGTGAAGACCATAGGTAATTGTACCATTTACATCAAGCACGGTATCAGATTCCTGGTATCCGGCATAAATTCCTGTAAAAGCAAGATAAAACGCATCGTTGAATTTCTTTTTGAGGTAAAGGAAATTCAGCGTTTTCATACGATTATTATCTGCATAGTAATCGTTGTTGCGGTTGGCGACATCGCCCAATACTTTCTGGTTGAAACTGTTGTATGACAGACCTAAATCAAAGCGCCATCCGTTTTTCTGTGTTTTAAAGACCAGGGCGTCGTAAGTAAGTCCATACTGGTTCCAGTTTCTCCACGACAGGAGTCGCTGGTCATCATACTTCAATTCCTGGCGACCGATTTTTAACCCGGAAGCATCGCCGATTTTCAGGTCCACCCAGGCCTCATAAATATCGAAACCGTGGTTGTTTCCCCAGACGCCTGCGCCGGAATAGATGTCCTCACCACCCCATGCTCTTACATCCTGTAAAGAAAGATGGGCATCATATTTATCGCTTTTGTAGTTGAGCAAAAGTCTGCTGCGCTGCGAGATATAATATTGTGTTTCATTTCCATCAACCGGAATGTATTTGTATCCGTTGTTGGCTTCAGCCCTTGTTCTGAATTCGCCTGAGAGCGTAAACTGGGCAAAGCCCTGGCTTGTGAAAAGCAAGCCTGCTGTAAAAATCAAGAAATACTTAACTATTTTTTTCATAGATATTGGTTTTGATATTTTTAAATTACTAGCAACCGCCTGATACTTCAATTTTTTCCTTTCCGGATGATTCACTTCCTGTTGAAGCGGCTTTTCCGGAGCCATTACTCATTTCGTAGTCTTTGATTTTCTTTTCAGAGAATGCGTGCCATTTTTTCGCTCCACGTTCTTTCATCAGGCCGTTCATAAATCCGTTGCCGCCAAAGAGTAACGATTTAGCATCATACCCAATCATATTCAGGTATGCTGTAACAAACGCACTGTGTTGTCCGGTGTAACAATAGGTTACTACCGGCTTGTCTGTTGGCAATGTATTCAGGTAGGTAGCTCGTCCAAGCGATTTTTTTGGATCATACTGAATGGCTCCCGGAATATGCCCTTTGTCATACTTTTCCTGTGGCCAGTAGTTGATGATGTAATAGTCTCCGCCATTGGCGAAAAGCTCATCATTTTTAACCGTGTTAGGCTTGAAACCTTCTTCGAGGAGCTCTTTGGCACGCTGGTGAAGAATCTCAATTCCGGTGGTTTTACCAGTATTCAGGGTTGGGTATTGCCCCGGATTGTTTTTCGGATTTGCTTCTGTTTCGAGCTGATCAGCGTACTTGTTAGAAATTTTCTTCAGCCATTTTTGTTCTGCAGTGTTTCTGTCCCATGAGCTCATTCCCCACTTCATGTCGTAAACATTGCTGTAGCCAAGCAGTTGCAGGATAGAGGTGGCGTAAGCTGCTGACTGGCCAGTGTAGCAAACCATTACGATATGGCTGTATGAATTTGGATTGATGTCGTTTTCAAAATAGTCGATCAGGTGGCCCATCTTCACATTTACAGCGCCCGGAATGTGACCGTTGTTGAAATCCACATCTTTGCGGATGTCAATAATATGGATGTTCTGATCGAGGTTTTCTTTAACCACATCAGGAGCAATCATTGTAGGAACACGCTTGCTGTTAATAAAATCGCCGGTGTTTTCAATGTGCGTCAAAAGGGCATCAAACTCGTCTACTTTTTGAGTTTTTTCTTCAGTTTGTGTTTTCTTTTCGCTGTTTACACAACTTGTTGAAAAGGATGCAACAAGAGTGAAAATCAGTAAAATCGATAAATAGCTTTGGAACTTTTTCATTTTGATTGGTATTTATAAATGTATAGATTTGATTCAGTTATCGTATTATGACTTATATCTGCTTGAAAAAAGAGACTAAGCCTTTAACAAAAAATTATTTATTATATTGATTAGCAGCCTCCTGAAACAGAAATCGTAGTTTCTACTTTAACTTCTGGCTTTTTGGGCGCTTCTTGTTGATTAAAATATTTTCCGAAATCGTATTTTGGTTTTTCTGCCGTATAATGTCCGTATGATGGTTGGTATGTTTTAAGGATATACTCTTTCACATACTCATACCCTCCCGACAGGTAACTGATATTCTCGTGGCCTAATTGCTTAAGCAGAAACCAGGCATTGGAACTTTTTTCCTCCCCATCATCATAGAAGACAATAGTTTTGTCGCTGTCCGAAATGGTTTCGAGATTATCTTTTTCCATCAGGTTTTTGAATGGAATATTGATTGCTCCCTCAACATGGCTGATTTGATAATGAGCTTTTTCGCGAAGATCAACAAACTGATAGTTTGCCTTTTTCTCCGAGTTTAGCAGCACATACATTTTTTGTAATGAAACAGCATCTTTTTCCATACTGTTTTCAACTACCTGGTTTGGCGTTTGCTCATAATCTTCGGAATAGATCTTGCTTCCGATAAGGACAATGACCATCACGAAAGTGAAGAAAAGAGCTGCGTTATTTAGTTTATTTGATTTCATGTTCATTGAATTTTCTGTTTAACATCCTCCTGAAACTGTTATGGTGTTCATTACCGGAGCTTCAGAATTATCAGTTGTTTTCACTTCTTTTTCAAGCCCCTGGAAATAATCCCGTGCGCTGTTTTTGAAACGGTAATTATAAATAGCCTGCGGATTGGCCTGATTGACCGGCTTAGGTCCATCGGTAGAATGAAAGATATACTCAACAAATTGGTTAAGTCCGCCTTTAAGCACCACAAAATCATCATACCCCATACGTTTGAACAGCATCCATGCCTTATCAGCATCAATGTTATCATTCGAAAAGAATACTTTCAGGTCTTTCTTTTCTTCCGACTCTTCGAGCAGGAATTCCTGGATTTGTGGAGAGTTAAGATCGCTCAGGGCAGCATGTGTGGCTCCCGGCAAGGTGAATTTATCGAACTCTTCCTTAGAGCGCACATCAATAAGCTGCAGGTTAACCGATTGCACATCGTGCATCATGTGGAAGGCCACTTTATCGGTGTCGACAAATCGTTGGTCAGAGTTTAATGCTTCATGCACTTCTTCAGCAGAGAGTTCATAGAAACGTGCCTGCTTGTTTTCAGGTACAAATGCAGCGATTGCTGCCAGAATCAGTACTCCGGCTATCGCGATGCCTTTTTTCGCTTCCTGGTTGGGTGTAACGGCAATGTTATATTTCGGCGCAATTCTTTTTTGCAGGTTTGCGGTAACTGAAAAAGCCACCAAAGCTATGATTACCAGCAAGAAAGCAAAAAGTCCGCGTGAGATGCCGAGCGATTCATACACTTTGATGGCGCCAAAATCGCCACTAGTGTAGAATTCTTCCATCCAGCTAAAGCTTTCGCCAAAAATCAGCACGCCAATCATGATACCGCCGATGAAAATCATGGCGTCTAAACGGCCAATCGAAGCGGCGGTAATGGATGTTCCCGGGCAAAAACCACCCAGCAGAAATCCCACACCCATAATTGCTCCACCTACTAAGGCGGGCCACAGGTAAAGCGGATTCACATACACGACAGAGAGGTCGATCCAGCCAAAGTATCCCATAAAGATGAGCCCCAGCATGGCTGTAACGGCCGCAGTAAAGAATACTTTTAACACAACGAAGTCATATCCGTAGAATACCCCGACCAGTTTCCTGGAAGAGGAGAAACCAGCGTTTTCGAGGATATATCCGAAAAAGAAGCCCAAAACCAGGGCGATGATTAAATTAAATTCGCTTCCAATTATTCCGTAAGGTACTAAAGGTCCCATAATAAAATTTCTTTAAGTGTTTATAACCAGAGCTTACGCATGAAATATGCTACTAAAAAGCCCGTTCCGAAAATGGCCATCATTGTTACAAATCCTGCGGAAGACAGCACTGACATCCCGCTAAGGGCGGCGCCACTTGTGCATCCGCGTCCGAGCTGAGCTCCCACGCCAAAAAGAATGCCTCCGGCGAGAGCTGCAAGGATACGGGCGCTTGCACTGGCATTTGGCCCTCTTTCAAGCTTAAACTTAAGCCGGTTAGACACTGTTCCTGAGAAGAAGCCCCCAATGATAACACCTACAGTAAGAAAAACCAGCCATGTTTTCAGCGGGCCGTCGCCACCAAGGTATTTCGAGAAAAAGCCGTTACTGGCAGCATGATCGGGGTTCACGGCGTTCACTACACTTACAACAACACTTTTTACTGCGCCGCTAGAGCCAAGACCTCTTCCTGAAAGGTAAAAAGCTCCCAGCAGCACGAGCCCCAGCAGAAAACCTGCCAGGTATGGATTCATATGTTTCGATTCTTGATTATGCATCGTTAATACTATTTTAAATTAAACAGGAATTTCTTGTTTTACTTTTTCTGAAGCTGGCTTGTCTTCCTCGTCATCATCCTCTTCAATTTCTTCCCAACCGGTAATCATCGCTTTGAGGTTGGTGGTCAGCGTGTGACCAGTGGTAATGAGGTAGAGGTGAACGATGACAAAAACCACCAACAGGAATGCCCCGGCAGTGTGAATCAGAGCGATTGTTTCCAGGCCATCCATGTTAATGGTTTCCATTTTTGCTCCTGAAGGATAGCGGTAGAACATGTAGAGCAGTCCTGAAACCACCATCACTGGAATAACCAGCACTTTCAGTCCAAGATAAACCAATCGCTGCAGCGGATTGAGTTTACTGAGTGCAGTTTTTTTGGTCGGGTGAGGTGCATTACGGAATATCCCGGTAAGGTAAAACTCTATCTGCGCCTTGAGGTTGTTCATTGTTGGCATATACTGTTTCCAGGCATCTGTGGAGAGGTGCCAGAAAATGGCGAATGCGATAAGCACGATAAAGGCCCATGCCGCAATGTTGTGCCACATCACCGCTGTTTCAAATCCAAACAGCGTAAAGGAACCATGAATTTCAAACCCGGTAAACCCAAGGAAGAAAATCAGTAATGATTGCGCCCAGTGCCAGATTCGTTCAAATTTATAATATAGATATACTCGTTTCATCTTGTGTTTTATTTAATCGGTTCGATTTCTTTTTTTCTTCTTCTGTATGACATTATCCTGATAACAGCATGGACAGCGACGCCCACTAATGAGAGGATGATAAGAATCACACCTCCGTTATCGATGGCTGCATTATAATCTCTTCCGGGCATGTAAAAGTCTGATAGCCCTTCCAGCCGGCTGTCTTTGCGAGTGTGGCATTCGGTGCAAGATAAAGACTGATCTGCCGGTGAAACCATATGGCTCAGGGGCAGTGTCATTTCTGTTTCAATAAAACCATACTCCCCACTGTAAGGAAGGCCAACATATTCCATTCCGGCTTCGGAGGCTGCCGCCCAGTCGAAATCTCTCCAGAGGGCGCCTTCCCCCTTATCTTTATCCCAGAGTTTAACCTGGATTAAGGTGTTGTATTTCTTGTCGTAGGGTTGTTTTCCGGTATGGATTTTCACCGGCCAGATTTTAGATTGCTTATCGTTGTATGCTCCCTTTAATGTGTTGATTTGAACGGGAGTTTCTTCGATTTTGTCTTGCAACAGATGGTGGTCGGCCGTGCCGTTAAACCAGATGTAATCCGGTTCAAGATTGCTTCCCCATTCAAACGATCCTTTAATAGAAAGGTAAGTGTGATGCCCTTCATCGTCATCGATGGCGTAAGGTTTACCGTTTTCGTCGAGCTTCGTAGCTGTTGACCAGTCCCAGTTGGTTTTTGTGGGGTTCACCTTGGCATAAGTGGGGATGTGGCATGTTTGACAAGACACCTTGAGCGTGTGCTCATTGAGGATGCTCTTGGCATGCGGCTGTTCCGTATGGCATTCTGTGCATGTGGCGCGGTCGCGGTTCATGGATGACACCCCGTAATATTTTCCTTTCATCTGGTGTTTTTCGGTGATGTGGCACTCCACGCAGGCCATATCCGGGCCGTCTTTAGCCATGTGGACATCCACATCGCGGGTGGTATTTAAAAGTGCTTTATCGAGGGCGCCGTTCTTCACGTTATTACCCCCTGCACTGTAGAAGTGGCACACTCCGCAGTTATTCTTTTTCGGATATCCAACGCTTTGCGCTGCATAGGATAAATCGACCTGCGGATATGGGTAGCCGGCCGATCCCGGTGCTTTGGTATAGGTTTCCGAGTTATCATGACACACCAGGCAATCGATATTCGACTGGTTGCTGAAGTCAAAATCCTTATCGTCGTACCCATAACCAATGTGGCATCTCGTGCAGGTCCCTTCACTTCCGGCAATACCGGTACAAAAGTTATTAATCAGGTTCTGCTTTCCGAGGTAGGTAACACCTCGTCCTTCGATATGTGCTTCACGCTCCCAGTTCCAGTGTGCTGTTTTCATCACTTCCATACCCCGCTCGGTATGGCAGCTCAAACAAGCATTTGTGACTTGCTGAGGAGATGTAAAATCATTGTGAAGCTCCGAAAACTTCGAGTGATCGACCGATTTATTTTGGTAGATCGGATTTTGTTTTCGCGGTATATAATCCATTTCTTTATCCTGACCAAAAGCGGTCAAAACTGTCGCTATTAACAGAATAACGGTTACTCCTGTACTTCTCATTCTCTTATCTTTAATGAATCTAAATAATGCAAATGACATAGATGTTTATTTAGGTTCAAAGATAGATATATTTTTATATGTGCTGTTATTCGATAATCAATATAATGCTTTTCTTTTTCATTGATAGTGGATAATAAGAAAGTTGATCAAGATCAATAAAAAATGCTAATTTTGGTCGTTTAAAGAGTGTAGTAAAAAATGGTAAACCAGAACACAGATTCGGGCTGCCTGATGTGCAGAAGAGAGGGCAAAACGTGCGCTTCAAAGTTAACGATCGACCAGGCGAAAATATTAAATAAACACCGGGCGGAAGTGACGTTTAAGAAAGGAGAGGTTTTGTGCAAGCAAGGAGGTATTGCCTCTCATGTAATGTTTATTCGCGAAGGATTGGTGAAAGTTTATTTGGAGCAAGGCAAAAAGAACCTGATTTTAAGAATAAAGTCTGGCGGAACGTATGTGGGCCTCAGTTCCATGTTTGGTCAAAATGTATTCAATTATTCGGCCAGTGCGTTTATGGATACAAAAGTATGTATGATTGATATGGATGCTTTTGAGCGCTTTGTTGAAGAAAACAGTCAGTTTGGGATTGAGATCATGAAAGAGTTGAATAAGTCTTTGAAGCAAGGCTATGACCGGCTTTATCAACTGACACAGAAAAACCTGCACGGCAGACTTGCTGATATCATCATTTGCTTATCGCAGAAGGTACATCATAAGGATAAATTTACCCTTCAGATTACCCGGCGCGAACTGGGAGAATTGTCGAGCATGGCCACCGAGAGCGTAGTAAGGATTTTAAGAGACTTTAAGGAAGAAGGCCTTCTCGACTTAAAAGGGAAAACCATTGAAATAAAGGATGTTGACAGGCTTCAGCGAATCAGCGACTTGGGTTAGTTTGTTTTTTCTTTAGTAAGTTCAGTAATTTCTGATGAAACCTGCTCCGGCGACAAATCCGCGATATTAAAAATACGGAAATTTTCTATTTCGAAATGGCTGATAACCTCGTAGAGGTATAGATTCCTCACAGCAATCACAATATCTTTTTTCTCTTGTAACAGCCTTTTGAGTGAATCATGCCATCCATAACCGCTGGTTTCGAGCTTACCAATTTCATCGAGAATATAAATGGTTTTGTGCTTTTCTTCCTCTCCTGAGAGACACCGGATACCAAAGTCATGGCCTTCGGGTTTAAACGCGAAGCGTCCAAATTGAGTGTCCTCCGGTCTTACCGTCGTATCGCAAAACAATTCGCGTGTTTGCGTATTAATATCTTCAAGCGTGAATTTTGATCGCAAATTAGATTCAAAAGAGCCCAGAGCAATAAACCCTTTCAAATCGATGTCGTTGTCCTTCAGCTTATCACTGAGTGATTTCAGGAAATTTGTCTTCCCCTGTCCCTGGCTGCCTGTAATGATAAAAACCATTAATTTCTATTCTTTTTTAAAGTAACAACTATCTCCGTAACTCAAAAACCTGAATTCATTGTCCAAGGCATATCTGTATGCCTCCTTCCACTTTTCACCTATAAATGCTGACACCAACAATAATAAGGTGCTTTTGGGTTGGTGAAAGTTTGTAAACATTGCATCGGCCATCATGTAGCGATAGCCGGGCACTATCATAAGACGTGTTTCGCCGGTTAGTTGTTCACGGTTTTTAGAAATTAATGTGTCAATAACAGTTTCAAGGGCTTTTTTGCGCGTAAGTTGACTGGTGTGGGCTCTGTAAGGGAACCACTGCTCAATGTTGAATTCGGCATCTGCTCCTTGCTCGGCAATTTTTACGGCATACCAATAGATGCTTTCCATGGTTCTGACGGAAGTGGTGCCGACCGGCGTAAAGAGCTTTTCCGATTGCTCATGCAGTCTTTTGAGGGTGTGAAGCGAAATCACAACTTTTTCATTGTGCATGTCGTGGTTACCGATTTTTTCTTCCACTACCGGCTTAAACGTGCCGGCACCCACATGCAGGGTAACTTTTTCTGACTGCACTCCTTTGTTATGGAGCTGTTCAATAATACCCGCCGTAAAATGGAGCCCTGCGGTGGGGGCGGCTACCGACCCGTCGTTTTTTGCAAAAACGGTCTGATATCGCTTCCTGTCCGAGGCTTCGGCTTTTCTTTTCAGGTATGGGGGCAACGGGATTTCGCCGGCTTTCAGCAGCACCTCTGAAAACGTATGATCGCTGTTCCACGATATTTCAAGAATAAAAGTATTTTCCTCTTGCTTGATTTTTTTTGCCTGGAGATGAAGCCCGTCATCAATTTTCAGATAAACAGGGTCGCTTTTCCATTTTTTCGCATTTCCAACAAAACATTTCCATAGCAACGGTTCCTTGCTTTGAAAAGCCTTCTGAATATCGGAGTTGTAAGGCTCCAAAATGAAAACTTCAATCTGAGCACCGGTTTCTTTCTTAAATAACAAACGGGCTTGCACAACTTTGGTTTCATTAAAAATCAGCAGGCTTTCAGGAGGAAGTAATGCAGGCACATCCCTGAATTTATATTCTTTTACAATCCCATCTGTGTGGTGAAGAAGTTTGGAGGAATCCCTTTCTTTTAAAGGATATTTTGCGATTCGGTCTTCCGGTAGCGGATAGTTATAATCCTCTATTCTGATATCTTTCGGATTGCGCATATTTTCTAATTCAATGCACCGGAAATATCAATTTTGTCGCCGTAGTAGTGTATTACATCATCCTCTTCAACGACTTTGATTTTTCCGATGTGATTTCCTGTTTGATGATACCACAATTCTACGAAAAAATCATTGACTGAATAAAGCTTAATGGCATAATAAATATAAATACGTTCAAGAATCTCCTCACCATGCTCAAGCGCATATTGAGCCTGTTCTATAAGTGTGAGTGCCTTAAACTGGTCTTTTGTCACGATTAATTTCTTTTATAGATTCCATAAAAAAAGCACTCAAACGAGTGCTTTGTTCAATCTTTAAAGAAACAGATTGTTAATATTGTGGTGTAAACTGAGCTATTTCCCGCTCATAGCGGTCTTTCAGTATTCTGAGTTTTTCAATATCTGCATCAATATCGAATATTCTCAGCAAGTCAACAATACCCTGTTTTATGTAGATAAGCCCTACTGCCGCATCAAAAGATTTGTATTCAAAGTTTGTTTTGATGACTTTGGTAATTTCCTCAAACTGATCCCAGGGCACTTCTTGCGGAAGCTTAATATAATAAGCATTTTCCTGCTCCAGATCTTTATATATATCCGTTTCTATCTCCTCCATCTCCAAAAATTTACGAATGCGGATGATGGTTTTGAATTCTTTAATTTCCCGGTGCTTGTCGAAGCTAATGCCTTCTGCTTCATAAGCTTCCAATACTTCACCCACACGCGACAAGTCAGCCGTCTTTATTCTGATAACCGTCCTGAGCTGATTGAACAGGGTGATGTGCCCCAGCACTGCGTCAAATTCCAGATCCGGTATCCGTTGCTTAACATGTTGAGTCATTCGGATAATGTCATCCTCACAGATATGCTTAAAAGTGCTTAGTACCGCAAAAAGATTTCGGGGCACTAGTTCAATTTCATTTCTGGGGATATTAAAAAACTCATAGTAGCCGGGATATGGATGCATATCTTCTAACACAAGCTGCCGCAGGTTCATCTCTGTTTGATAAGTGGACAGGCTCTCTTTTTTAATGATGTAGCCTATTGAGCCGTATTCGCATTTTTTTTCCATGAGAGTCGTTTTTAATTTCAGATTCAAATATACTACTATTTAAATCCATTACAAACTTAATTTCAAGTCGTATATTGATGCTAAAAGAAAATAAAAAAGCAATTGCCTCTGATTGATGGTACAATGAAGGTATCTGTCGTTTCCATTTGCATTTTCATTTTGAAAAATATGAGGAGTTAGCTGAAGGTTAATATAATTTCAAACGATTAGGAGAAAGGGAATAGATTATTGTTTCGGTCATCAGATGAGCAGAATGTTATTTGGTGGTCATCTATTTTATGTATTTTTGTCGACTAGCTCAGTGAGGCATGTTATGATAAAGCACATTCCAAACACAATCACTTCTTTAAATCTTGTTTTCGGCGTTTTAGCAATTTTACTGGCCGTGAAAGGGCAGGTTGAATTAGCGGCATACGCAGTTTTCATGGCGGCGGTAATGGATTTCTTTGATGGATTTGCTGCCCGTTTGCTTAAAGCTTACTCCGAGGTGGGTAAGGAGCTTGATTCATTGGCCGACTTGGTGTCGTTTGGCGTGGCGCCAGCTATTATTGTGTGGATGATTATCAGGCAATCAGATGAGACCATTCTGGCAGGGCAGATAAATGTTTTGGAATACCTTATTATACTGATGCCTGTTTTTGCGGCACTGCGACTGGCTAAATTCAATGTGGATGATTCGCAGGAGACCTCTTTTTCAGGACTTCCGGTGCCGGGCAATGCCATCTTTTTTGCAGGCTTAGCATTGAATTGGGCACTTTATCAGGATGCTGCCGGTCTGGGCGGTTGGATTACCGAATCCATAAGTAACGCATACATTCTTATCGGTTTGGTTGTTGTTTTTAGCATTTTTATGGTTATTCCGTTAAGGTTGTTTTCGCTGAAATTCAAAGGCTTCTCGTTTAGAGAAAATAGCGTTCGGTACGTGTTTCTTCTGTTAAGTTTGTTGTTAATACTTTTGCTGGGAGTCGCTGCTATTCCTTTAAGTATCGTATTATATTTGGCACTGGCCGTGGCAGTAGATTTGTTTTGAAGTAGGAAAGAAAGTACAGTTTCAGAGAAATGGAGAGGATAGCGAGATTAGTCATTATACTTATAATTTTACAGGTTTTTTCGTGTACCAATCGTACGAGGGAAGGTAATGGCAGTGCAGCTAATAACGATTACCAGGTAAAAGCTGAATCTCTGACAATGGAAGAGTATCAGCAGCTTTCGGCGGTGTTTACCGGCTCTGTCAGCGAAAGCATCGATTCTTTGATGGGCATTTATGAATCCCGTTTCCGGTTTAACGGAAGTGTATTTATTGCCTACCACGGCATGCCTGTTTATCATGAGCAGTTTGGATATTCAGACTTTACCAAAAAGACCCCTGTTAACAAGAATATGCCTTTCCAGCTGGCATCGGTCAGTAAGCAGTTTACGGCGGTATCTGTTTTGATGCTTATCGAGAAAGGGCTACTGAATTACGGGGATACCGTTTCACGGATTATTCCGGAATTTCCATACCCCAGAGTTACCGTTGAGCAACTTCTGCATCATACGGCAGGCATGCCCAACTACATGTGGCTGCTCGAGCATAAATGGGAAGAAGGCAAACCGGCTTATAATGATGACATTATTCGTTTGATGAATAAGCACGAAACCAATCTTTATTTCAGGCCCGGATATCGGTATGATTACTCGAACACCGGATATGCTGTGCTGGCCTATTTGGTGGAGGTTGTATCTGAAATGTCTTATCCTGATTTTGTGAAAGAGTTTATTTTCGATCCGCTGGGCATGTACAACAGTTTTGTTTACAGCAATGCCCTTAACCGCGTTTATCCTGAAAAGCTGAGGGGCTATTACCGGCGGTGGCGACGCTATTATCCCATAAAGGAAACCGTGCACGACGGAGTGGTTGGTGACAAGGGTGTTTATTCTACTGCCGCGGATTTGTTCAAGTGGGACCAGGCGCTCTATACAGAACAACTCCTTTCCGATTCGACCAAAGAGCGCGCTTTCACGCCTTTAAAAATCAGGAAGAGATGGGATTATCCTTACGGCTACGGCTTCAGGCTAAAAACTGTTGACGGTAAAAAAGTGGTTTATCATACCGGACTATGGGAAGGTTTCCGAACCAACCTCATGCGATATATCGAGGACAAAAACACCATCATAGTATTAAATCATACCAATGCCAACGTTAATAATGTGATGATTAAGCGCATTGAGCGTATTCTTGACAGAGAATTGAAAATTACACCAACGCAGGAAATCGTAGATTATGCTCTGAAAAACGGGGTGGAAGAGGGGATGAAAATGTATTTGCGCTATCGCAGGGAGCAAAAGCCCGTTAATGAGAAAAAAATACTGGAGGCGGCTGAATTTCTCTCCTCCATTAACAAACCGGCAGCGTCAAGTATTCTTATCGATGTTTATCAGCAGGTGGTGGAAACGATGACGCTCAAAGACAGGGCAGACAAGGTGATTTAAACCTAACGTAGCTCAAAATTCTTTCCGAGATAAACATTTCTTACGTGCTCATCCTCTGCCAGTTCTTTAGGGCTTCCGGCTTTCATCACGCTTCCTTCAAAGAGTAGGTATGACCGGTCGGTAATACGCAAGGTTTCATGTACGTTATGGTCGGTGATAATCACACCGATATTCCGGTCTTTCAGTTTTTTAACGATTTGCTGGATATCTTCCACAGCTATGGGGTCGACGCCCGCAAAAGGTTCGTCAAGGAGAATAAATTTAGGGTCTACTGCAAGGGCCCTGGCTATCTCGGTACGTCGACGCTCACCTCCCGAAAGCGTGATGCCTTTACTTTTACGCAATTCAGTCAGGCCAAATTCATCCAGTAAACTTTCCATCCGTTCGTTTTGCTCTTTTTTACTGAGGTTGGTAAATTCAAGGACTGCTTTCAGGTTGTCTTCCACACTGAGTTGCCTGAACACCGAGGCCTCCTGGGCAAGGTATCCGATGCCTTTCTGTGCACGCTTATACATCGGCTCCTCAGTGATATCCAAATCATTGAGGTAAATATGTCCGCTAAAGGGCTTAATCAAACCAACAATCATATAAAAAGAGGTGGTTTTTCCTGCTCCGTTGGGCCCCAGCAAGCCAACAATCTCACCTTGTTCCACACTAATCGAAACATCGTTTACCACCTTGCGGCTGCGGTATTTTTTTATCAGATGCTCAGTCTTTAATATCATGTTATAAGATTCCCTCCTTTAATATATCATGCAAATGAATGACGCCTTTGTAAGTTTTATTATTAACAACTAAAAGCTGGGTAATATTGTTGGCTCTCATAATATTTAAGGCATCGCTCACCAGCATATCCGAATCAACAGTCATCGGGTTAACTGTCATAATATCTTCAGCTTTCAGGTCTGCCACATCTTCTTTTTCCTCCATCATTCGCCGGAGGTCTCCATCAGTAATAACCCCTAACAGCTCTTCGTTTTTGTTTAATACGGCAGTGGCCCCCAGCCGCTTAGATGAAATCTCGAGGATAACTTGCCTGATTCCGTCTTCAGAGTGCACTTTAGGAACCTCATTGTTAGGGTATAGGTCAGACACTCTCAGGTAGAGTTTCTTTCCCAGTGTTCCGGCCGGATGATATCGCGCAAAATCATCCGCAGTAAACCCCCTGTATTCGAGGAGTGCCACAGCCAATGCATCACCCATTACCATCTGTGCTGTGGTGGAAGAGGTGGGAGCGAGGTTGTTGGGGCAGGCTTCCTGCTCAATGGAGGTGTTTACGATGAAATCGGCCTGCTGCGCTAAAAAGGAATCTTTGTTGCCCACAAAAGCGATCAGTGGGTTTTTTCCTAATTTAACAAAAGGCACCAGCACCTTGATTTCTGCTGTGTTTCCACTGTTGGAGAGGCAAATCACCACATCGTCTTTTCTGACGATTCCAAGGTCGCCATGTACAGCATCAGCAGCATGCATAAATACAGCGGCGGTGCCTGTGGAATTCAGGGTAGCCACAATTTTGGACGCTACATTCGCACTTTTA